>NZ_LMMX01000024.1:0-11635 GCF_001422425.1 Methylobacterium sp. Leaf102
CGCCTGTCACCCTCCCGGATCTGGCCTTCCGGCTACCCATGGCCGCCACCATGCAGTAGCCTTCCAATTGGCTCGGTCCAAAATACCGGTCAGGTCAGGTCAGCAAGATCAAAGCGGCCGCCGACCGTTGGCGTCATCAGGGCCACGACGGGTGCTTTTCCAAGCGGCGCCACCCCACTCGATGGCAGCAAGCGCGCGGCCCCCGCGATCATGTCACATCCGAACGGGGCCGGCTCGTCCTTGTCGCGAGACGCGCCTTCCATGGCCCTGACCATCCGCAGGCAAGCGCGTCCTTCCGAGGGACGAACATGACCATCGCAACTGAAACCGAAACCGCCCGAACCGGACCGAGGGTCGCCCCCCGATCCCATCGGGGGTTCGACGAGATGGTTCCGTCGCGCTATGCCCTGCGGATCGGCGAGATCGACGTGCTGGTGGTGAGCGTTGGGGTGCTACCGCTCCCGACCGCGATGCTGGCGCACAATGCGGAACCGGCGCTTCGCGCGGCATGGCTGGGCGACATGTTCCTGCCGCCGGACGTGTTGGACTGGCCGCTGAACGCGGTCCGGGTGCGGAGCGGCGGGCAGACCATCCTCATCGACGCGGGTCTCGGGTCGGATCCGGACCTGCACCTGCCGCGCGCCGGGCAACTGGTCCGACGACTGGATGCCGCCGGCATCGACCTGGCATCCGTGACCGACGTGGTGCTGACCCACATGCACATGGACCACTGTGCCTGCGTGGGTTGGCGCGTTAAGAATTAGCATCGTCCACTTGTTTTTGACCCGGCCGCTCAGCTCGCCGACGGATTGCTTGGTACGGGGGGGCATGAAGGACGTCGGGGGCCGAAACATCGAGCGGCGTGAAAAAAAGGGCCTCGGTTTTCGACCAAACGGACGGCGACCCGCAATAACAACCAATGAAGCCGACGTCGTTCGCGGACGTCGGGGTGGCTAGGTCGGCCGACCCGTACGGGAGTGAGACCATGATGTCGCTTGAACATACGGGGGAAGGGCAGCCGTACGCCGCGAGCCTCGGGGGTCGTGCGCGCCCCTTCGACCGAAGCTTGCAGTTGGACTACCCGAAGTATCGGCGGCTGCTGATGGGCGCGCTCGCGCGTCTGGCGCGGAATGGCTACGCCGTCCCACCCGACGAGGGCTTGGACCTCATCCATGATTTCTTCGTGGAGGCATGGGAGGGCCTGCTGGACCGCTTCGACCCCGGTCAGGTGAAATTCGAGACGTATGTCTTCGGCGCGTTCGTCCGATTTTCTCGCCCTAGAATCGTGCGGCTGAGCCGGCTGAGGGACGGCCTCCTCGAACCGCGTGCGTTGGCGGCTCTCGACGTCGCCGACGCCGACATGGATGACCGCGCCACGGACGCCGACATGATGGCGATAGGGCGGGCCATAGGCCGATTGCCTCCGGCGGAACGGGCGCTCCTGGCGGCGTATGTGGGTGACGACGAGCCGTCGGAACGGTCACTGGCACACGAGCTTGGGATCAGCCGATACGATCTGCGCCTCAAGCTCGCGGACGCGCTCGGCCGCCTCACCGTCGAATTAGGCGAGGTCGGCGCATTGGACGTCCGCGTCGCTGCTGTCGCCGAGATGCTCTGGCGCGATAATCTGAACGTCAAGGAAGCCGCCGGCGTGTTGTGCCTATCGACGTCGGAGGTCCAGGCGGCGAGATCTGTGCTCTTCACGCAGTTATCACGGGCAGTTAAAGGAGAGAGAACGATGACCGTTCAGAATCATGTTCCAAGGCTTCCCCCCGAGGCATCCTCGTCCCACCCGCAAAGCCTGATCACGGCAGCCCTCGGGCGCGCAGCCACGTCGGCCGACTTCGCGGCGTTGCGTGAGAACGCCGAGGCGGTATGGGCTTTCTTGGACGGGCCGTCGGGGGCTGCATTGCTCGCTGAAGCAGGAGTCCTGGAGAACCGACAGGTCGAGGAGTTCTACGGCGCACTCGCGGGCGAGAGCATGCCGCTCGACGATGATCCGGACTACAACGCCTTTATCCAGGCCTCCATCCTCGACGAGGAGCAGATCGGCGATGCGTTCGCCCAGGCGATGGTCGACAACCTTGGGCCTAAGCTCAATGATTTCGGGGGTGGCTTGTTCTCCGGGGCCCCACGCGTCGACGCCAAGCTTTACAAGCGCTTGATGCGTGAACCGTCAGTCGTGACCGGCGGTCCCCACGCTTCCGTATTGGCCGAGTTCGGGATCACGCCATCCTCCATCATGGAGGCTACCCGGGCCATATCCAATCTCGCGATGCGGACCTGTCGCGAGGAGGGGATCGAGCGCGACCAGGCAATTTTCCTCAGCCGTGCCGGAATGGCCGGGAACGGCGATGCGCAGCCGAAGCTACGACGCAAGACAGGCGCGACGGAAGTCGAACTGGCGACGGGGCTACCATCGGTCACATCGGAGCGCCTTTTCGACTGGTTGTGTGAAGTCGCGGTCCTTGTCCCGCTGTTGTTCGACGGTTTCGAAGCAAGCCCCCAGGGAGGGGAGGTGCGCCTCAGGCGTACGGATGTCGCCGAAGGGGATCTCTATCGACGGCTGCGCCCGTCGCCGCACACGTCGCCGCGGACGGACGTGGCGGCTTGAGCGTCGTCGATGGGCTCGCGCGCGGGGGAGGGCTCGCATCGGAGTGCATGCCGTGCGGCGGGCGCGCCACATGCCGGCCCTAGGCGGAAATCCGCAGTTCCCTGGATAGCGATGGCGGCAAGTCGAGTGAGACACGATTGGGACGGTGTACGAACCCGCTTGCACGCGAACGCCAATAGATGCTGGCCCGCCAGACGAGTTCGTCCGAACGCTGGACTAGCTCGTGACAGACCAGCGAATTGGGAGGTAGCCTACGTTCGGGGTCCACCTCCGCTAGCACGTTCATGGGATAGTGATCCCACTGCGTGGTCGTGCCGCAGCGCGTCTCCAGCACGTTGAGCGTCTCAACGTCGTTGGAGGCGACGAACTCGCTTAGCCGTGGCACGTGGAGGTGCCCCGTGAGAACGACCTGGACGCCGGCATTCACCAGGAAATGTTGGAGGGCCCGTAGCGTACCGCCATCAATTTCCAAGGGTGTCCGCCTGCTCGGACTCCCCTTCGGAAACTCGGAGGCCTGGTCGGTCCAGGGCGTCCCGAGCGAGCTCACGGCGTGATGGACAACCAGGACCCTGACCTCCCCGGTCACACGCGCTGGGACCTGCGAGGCTAGTTTGCTTAATTGCGAAGCGAAGCACCCCCGCGCCAGGAAGCGGTTCGGCAAGACATGCCCGACATCGGCGTCGCTGTCGACGAACAGGAAGCGGAGCGACGCGGTCGCGCTCAACGGCTGCAATTGGCCGATCATCGGATAGGGACCCGGCAGGACCTCGCCGAGCTTGGTGGTCGGCGCGCCGACGATCATCGTGGAGCCCGGCCATTGATCGTGATTTCCACTGACCGACGATTCAGCCCACTGGACGAGCCCGAGACCGAACCCGAACCGGGTCGGCTTCTCCGACCCGAGGAAGTCTGCTGCAAGATCGAACTGATAGGGATTTCCGTATGCCGTCAGGTCACCGCTGATCACGGTCCTCAGGCGGCCATCGGTACGCTCCCAGAGATCCGAATAAAATTGATGGAGATCGGAAAGGCCCTGATGATGATGCCCCAGGAACCCGTCAAACCAATGGGAATACTTCTGAAATCTTGGTAATTTGGCACTAAGTTCAAATCCACTTGTGTCTTTCGAATTGCCTCCAAAATGCAGATCGGAAATTTGCAAAACCGTCAGTAAGACATCCTCTGTCATTCTCTCTGCTTTCTGGCGATCGGGTTGCCGCGGACATACTACGCTATCGCATAAAATTCGTCAGGCGCGGACAATGTCCTCGCCGCCTTCGATTGGGCCATAAAGCTTCCGTGCAAGTGTCCTCAATCGGACCTGGCAACCGCTCTTGAGCCAGATCGGTCGAAGGTGCCCGGGCCAATCGATATCCGAGCCTGCCGGAATGGGTCCATGATTCACTGCCAAACAGCCATGCCGCGCCTCCGTCGCGGCAATCAACGAAGAGTGCAAGACATGCGACACGTAGGAGGCCTCACCATCCGCTGCCAGCTCCCGTGGATAGCATTTAACGTACGCCCCGCGGGATCCGACCCATCCAGGATGCAGCCCCTGGGCTTGGTACGACGTCGTGACGGGTGAGGAACAGCGATCATTGGCCGATCACGGTGGCGGAAGTGACGTTTCCGGTTAGGAAACGCACGTGATCGGCTTGTTAAAGTTCGTTGGCGTCGCTATCGCTGTCATATCTATCGAGGTAATTTGGAATGAGAGTTTCTTGGAGTACGCCCCCGGAGGACAAGCGGCAGAAACACCGCTTATCCGATCGCACCATTCGAATGGTTCGGGAGGCTGAGGATAAGCTTCGGGACAGCGGCAAGCCGGATCTCAAGTCCGATGAGAATAAACATACCAATTTGATCATCACAAAATAGCCGCTACAGCTTAATCACTTTTCCTTCTTTGGAGAATTGAACCGCCCTACCCTGGGCGGTTATTTTTTGCCATGACAGAATACATCCTCGATGAATTGCACACGTATGGATCTTTCTCCAAAAGATTGGAGACGCGCGCCAACCGTGTCGCGGACCTTGCGATGGTCGACATCCAATTATTTAACAATAGTTTGTACAACGCATATAATCATTGGGCCGTTGAGTTCGAATCCTCCGTAGCTTCCAACAAGCATGTTCATCACAAGATAAACATAATTCAGTTAAATTTGGAAATACTTTATCGCAGCTTGGCGGGGCGGCGTTTGTTGAAAGTGGTTCGATGCGACCCCATTAATGCTTTGCCTAGCAATGTCATAACACTGTTTCCCAAACCCGGATCGCGAGATAGCGCGGATCTGAGGGGAAAGCAGGCGTTTCAAAGTTTTATCGTTTCCAATGTCGATAAGTACATAGCGATTGATTTCTGTGCCGATCTGTATCGTGAACTCATGAAAGGTCGCGGTGAATTCCCTTTCGGTAAAACCGGCGATTTCCAGAGGATGTCTGTCGAAGGGGCTGCGGCTGGCTTGAACTTCAACACCAATAAAACGTTTTTCGAATTGATGGGTTTCCCTAACCTGCCGATTGCAAAAGCACAGGTGGCGCGGTGACGAACTATCCGGCGGGGGATGCGAGACCACCGTCAAGCACCTTGGCAACCCAGGCCGACCATTCAACATGACGCAGCGCCCTGGCGCGTCACAATCAGGACCACCCCAAGCTAATTCAACGCGACGTCATGGCCGCATTTGCAATATTTTTTGCATCTTGCAAGAAATTTGGGATCTGCCTATACCCTGTCGTGCTGCAATCGCGTTATGGTTGGCGGGAGGAATGAGATGCGCGGCCCTAGCCCCTTCACGGATTTGATGATCACCAACGAGATTGACGTCTTGCGCTCACTGCGTGGCATGATCGAACATGATCCGATCCAGACCCGCGAAGAGTTTGGGGATTTAATGAAAGCTGTATTTGTACACGGCAGGCTGGAAACAAGAAAACTCGCTGACGATTTGGGGTTCAATTTTACTACGGTTTATAGATGGATTGAAGGACATAACGCTCCTCATGCGAGTGTATGGCCGCGTATTTCCTCGTGGATCAGCGTAGAAATCGATCGCCGTGTTACAGAATGTAATAATCTCAAAATTCCTGAAAATGGCATATTAAAACACTTGTGTTGATCAGCACCGACAGGCCGTAGCGGAGAATTCAGCTTATATTGGTGATAGCGCTACCTGACGGACTTCTGGCTCACGCAGCTCATGTCGGCGACGATCGCGACGCCGTAACCGTTGGTCCATGATCCAGGTGATCGCCGCATGCACCAAACTATGGATGCCCGCCTCCGGCACGCCAGCGTCCGTCATGACCTCGCGGACCGTGTCGCTGAAAAGGCTCCGGTAGGCCTGCCCATCGAGGCCGTGCACGACATTCGGGAGTCCCGTGTGCCGGCAATGCCCTTCGAGCTCCACATTGGCATCTGACCGCCACAGAGGCAGGCCGCCACGACAGACAGTCAAGCCTTTTGACGTTTAAACGTTTTAGCGTTTTGAGACGGCGGGGAACGTTGATCGACGTTTTGACGTCAAAACGTTCTTCCGATGCTGGCTCGTAGCGCGTTGGATGACGCTTCGATATCAGGCCAAGCGAGATGACGGTGTGCCGGTTTCTTGGTCGCGAAGCGTACGAGGCACGCCACACTATCGGACTTCGACGAGAGGGTTTTTTCGACATCGGGCCACGGATGAACCTTCAGAGGCGTATCTATGACAACGGCTTCTTGGGAGCCCCCGGCAGCCCGCCCTGAGTACCGACAGATGGTCACGGACCCGCAACGCTAAAACGTTTTGACGTTTTTCGACGCGTCGCACCCATTAACGTTTTGACGCTATTTTTAACCCGGACCTTGGATTGCGAGGGGTAACGTGGCGGCGCGGGTTACGATTTACCTTCCGACGGATGTCCACAAAGCGGTGCAGGTTGCCGCGCTCGACCAGGATATCTTTGTCAGCGACTTCATGACGAAGGCGGCGCGGGCCTATCTTGCGTCAGGTGGAAATACCCGCTCCGCCCTCCAGAACGAGGCCGCGAGGATCCTTGGCCGTAAGATCGAAGAGTCTACACGGACGATAATGGACCTGCTCCGCAAGGCAGGACCCGAAGGCATCAAGCACAGCGTGCTCGGTGATGCCAGCGTCAAGGCCGGCAACATCCTGGGTGCGACGGATGCCGCCCTCAGGGTGCTGACCGAGGCGGGGGTGGTACGCAAACAGGGGCAACGATTGATGCTCACTCGACCTGATGAGCATGGCGGGTCGAAGGCGTGACACAGGGCTTAATGTTGTGCGAGGGCGCGTCCCGACGGGGTTAGTCATGATCGGCACAACGGCTCGGGTCCACTCATGACCGAGCGTCAAGCCGGATCCGGGCTATAGCGAATTCGGCAGGACGGCGTGCCTATCGGGAACAGAACGCATGACGTCTCCGGCCCGCAGTACATTCCGGGTCCGCACAGGTTCGGGCATGCAATCCACACAATCCACCGGAACCCTATAAAGTTTTGCACAAGTTACCCTTTCGTATTGACGTCGATTCCCGCCATTCGGTATGTAGTCGATGTGCCTGATGGCATGACCTGCGCCGTGGCGATCGCCCGCGGCCCGACACCGCCCTCGTAGCTGAAGCTCGGGCGGGCCTTGCTCCGAGGCGATGCCATGTCACTCGACCGCTCCACACGAAAAGGCACGTCCGGGCCTGTCCTTTGGACAGCGCCATGGGCGTGCACGGCCTCAGGTCCACGCGCGCCTCGCCAGAACCGTAAACGCACCGAGGTCTAGCAGCCGCGATCGCGGCGGCCTGCCTCGTGCGTGGAGGCCGCCGTCATGACCATCAATCCCGAGATCGATCGCGTCGTCGATACGGCCGGGCGACCATTCGATCGCCTCGACGGGATCGGCCATCCCGGGTTCGCCGGATCCACGGTCGTCCTCGCTTCCCTCGTTGCCCGACGGCGGGCGCTGGGCGTCATGCCCGCGTCTGTCGTCAGCCAACCGACCGCGCCGTCAGGCGCCCGCCGCCGGCAGGCTTGCCCCGGCATCGGCGCGGTCCTGATCCCGATGCGCGGCGTCCATGCCGGTGCCGGGGTCCCGACACGCATCGGGAGCCCCGAGCGGCATCATCGGGCGGTCGCTCCCTCGTTCCGTGCCGCAGCCGGGGCATCCGCCGCGGGAGCGGATCCCGATGTGCGGCCCGGGCCAGTCCCCGTGGGTTCGGCCACGCAGCCCGCCCGGCCATCGCGGACCCGGCGCCCATCCCTGCAGCCCGGGCCGCGACCAAGGACGGACCGGACCGGCTCGTCAGCCAAACCCATCGCTTCGCCGACGACGACGGACGCGACGAGGGCAACGGTTGAAGCGGAAGGTCACGACCATGAATGACGACCACGAACGCGGCATGCCCGATCCGGGCCTCCTGAGGCTCGCCGAGGCGCTCGGGCGTTACCAGGCAATCCGGGATCGCCAGCCCGGCGGCGGCGACCGGGAGCCTCGGGGCGGGCCTGGACGGGCAAGCTCGAAACAGCGACGTCAGGAATGGAAAACTTGCGGCGCGCCGGGCGATCGATGATGCCTGAGTGGTCTCAACGACGGGAACGTACCTCGTGACGCCATTCCGGCCCATCGCCACCATCGCGAACGACCGGCGCGCCGCCCTCATAGGCTAGGGCGACGCCCGTAGGCCCGACCCCCTGCGCGGGGTCGGCGCGGCGTACGGCCCATGCGAGCCCAGGGCCTCTCCAACGATCCCGAACAGCGCCGCCTCCGCCCGGATGCGGTCGGTCGTGCAAGCGCCAGGCGCTGCCGGCCATGCCAATCAGCGAGACAACCATGTTCAGGAAGATCAAGTCGCGAGCCCTCGTCCGACAAGCGTCCACGGCGCGACCCAGGTTCGCCATCTATGCCCGCTGCACGAGCAGGGGAGCATCCACCGACAGCATCGACCGTCAGGTCGATGCGGCGGTGGATCACGTGGCGGAGGTGGGCGGTGTCCATGTCGCGACCTTCGCCGACCGTACCGGCGGGGGCACGTCCACGGATCATCGCCACGAGCTGCGACGCATGCTCGAAGCCGCCGAGGCCCGGTCCTTCGGGATCGTGGTCGTCGAGAACCTCGACCGGGTGTCGCGCGATCCCGATACCCTCGTCACGGTGTTCGACAGGCTGCACGTGCTCGGGATCGAGATCCATCTCCCGGGGCGGGGAAAGCTGTGCCGCACGGACGTCACGCTCCAGGGCATGATGGTGCCCGGGGCCGGCACGACCGTACCGCGCCGGAGGTCCCGCCGGTGAGCCCCGCGATGGCGAAGCGGCGTCCCGAACCCCTCGCGAGGGTCGGGCGCCGGGCTTCGATAACCTAGGGCGACGCGCCGCCTCGACCCGTTCCGGCGGGACCGGCGCGGCGCAGGACCCGACGAGGCCCCGGGTCATTTCCGATCTCCCCTTCCAAGCCGCTTCCCAACGGGAAGCGGGCGGTCCCGCACGCGCCCAGCGCAGCCGGCCCAAGCTTCGCGAGAAATCCAAATGACCGCCATCAAGATTACCGCCGAGACCATCCCGTCACAGAACATGTCCCCCGACGCCGGTTCTACGCCGACCTACCTCACCCCGCGTCGGGACGACCGACCCGAATTCCTGGTACCCGATGCAGGTAAGGCGGTGATTTACGCCCGCTTCCCCACGACCGGCCACAATGAGGTCTCCATCGATCGCCAATGCGAGCTCGCCGGCGAATACATCGAGGCGACCGGCCGTGTCCTCGTCGACACCTACATCGATCGTGCCCGGAGTGGCGCCACGATGGTCGGGCGTGACGACCTCGAACGCCTTCTGCTCGATGCCCACACCGGCGCGTTCGGCGTCGTCGTCGTCGAAAGCGTGGACCGGCTGGCACGCGACCTCGTCATCCTCGGCACCGTCTACGAGCGCCTGCTCGCGCTCGGCGTCGAAGTGCATCGGCCAGGGCACGGGCGGATCTCCCTGACGGACATCGCGGCCCATGGACCGATGGGCGACGAAAGCCGTCGGGCGATGGGCGAGCGTACCCGTTTCGCGCGGGACGTGATGGCCCGTGAGGGCCGGTTCCCGACGGGTCCCTGCTACGGCTATGCCAGGGTCGTCGGCCGCCCGGGGGAGCCGGCCATCGACTGGGACCAGGCGGAGGTCGTCAGACGCATCTTCGCCATGTACGCATCCGGGCTCAGCCCGAGGATGATCGCCATCGTGCTCGATCGGGCCGGGTCCCCCACGGGTAAGCTCAGCCATTGGACCGACCGGCAGGTCCGAAACATCCTGGCGAACCCCCGCTACCTGGGTGTCCTCGTCTACAACCGGTATCGCTCCGGCAGGCAACCCGTCACGGGTCGGCGCCATCGGATGCTCCGCCCCCGAGAGGACTGGATCGTCACGGAGGTGCCGGGGGCGAGGATCGTGGACCGGGACCTTTGGGAGCGGGTCCGGCGGATCGACGATGCGCGACGTGCCGATCCCGGTCGGAGGTCGAAGTCGCAGGCCCGGGGGTACCTGCTCTCGGGCCTCGCCACGTGTCCCTCCTGCGGGGGGAGGATGCGCATCCGGCGCTCCGGGACGGCCGGCCCGAGGTTCCAGTGCGCGTCCTACGCGCCGGGAGGCGCCTGCGACGAGAGGACGATGTCGGACATGACCGAGGTCGAGCGTCTGGTCGTGGGCCTCGTGGCGGATGAACTCGCGGATCCGGCCTTCGCCGACGCTTACGTCGACGGGTGCGATGAGGAGGGTAAGCGGGCGGAAATCGCGCATGCCGGCGTGCGTGTTGACCTGGAGCGTCGCGTCATGTCGCTCGGCCGGAAGCTGGAGGCGTCCTTCGACAAGACGCTGACCAGCTGCCATCCCGACGCTCGCCTCGCGGAATTCCGCACCCGCATCGGGCATGACCTCTCCGAAGCCGAACTGGCCCTCCGGCTGACCCCACACCATCCCGAGCCGATCGGGATCGACCGCGCCCGTCTGGGGTCGCTCCGGCAGAGCGTCGCGTCGATCTCGGCGTGCGCCCCTTTCCAGCCGTCGGACGAGGCCGAGTGGATGCTCGCGGCGGCCTTCCGCGAATTGATCGGGAAGGTCGAGGTCACACGGGTCGGCATGGAACTCCGCGTGGACGTGACCCTGAGGGTGGGCATGCGTGTCGAGGCCTCCGGGAAATCCGCCACGATCGCCGCCATCGGCACGCGCGTGCTGACCGGCATGCGCCACATCAAGCCCTGAGGCGTCGTCTGGATCACCCCGGCAGTTCGCTGCCGAGGTGATCCCCGCATCAGGTCGCATCTCGCACCGTCGAGAATTCCGACACCCAGACGGTGGACCGTTGCATTCGTCGATGAACGGGATGCAAGGGGCCTGGGCGGCGGCCGGCGCAGTGGTCTGCTCGAACGACGTACCCGCGGGAAGCCGACCCTGGGACCTGCAAGGCCGGCCAGCCCGGCCGGGCCTGAGATGGTGCCGGACTCCCTCAGGGCCATCATGCGGTTCGCCGAGTAAAGCGGGAGCCGGGGCACTATGCTCGGGAAACCGGCCGCGCCGCTGTGGGGGGGGACGCCCTCCGATCCTTTGTGCGGCGTTACGTGGGGGGCGGGCCGAGAGGGCCAGGACGGCTGTGGCGTACGTCGGCGCGGCGGTACAAGGCAAGTCGCTGTCTTCCCCCATGTCCTAGGCGACAACGGATGCGGCATCCCGGTCCGGGAGTGCGGGTCGCCCAATGCCGATCCTCCATGATGCCGGGCGAAACGGACTTTGGTTCGAGCTGTTTGGTCCCGGCCGAGGAACCCGCTTGGCCCGCCCACCGTCTGGTACGGTGCCGGAACGACAGCCCGAGCCGGCTCGTCCTTCGTGGGCCTGCGATCGACGACGATTACGACGCCCGGCATCCGAGCGGGTCGATCCAAGGTTTCGAAAGTGAACCGCCCCGGGTTTCCCGGAGGCTGTTTGGTTTGGATCAAGCGGCCAAGGCTTGCACCTCGGTCTGGGCATAGTAGTGCGCTTCGGCTTCGGCGGG
>NZ_LMMX01000025.1:0-12106 GCF_001422425.1 Methylobacterium sp. Leaf102
ATTGACACGATGCGCAAGGCTGTCTGCGCCTCGCTGCCGGTATTCGGGCTGACGCTTGTTCTAGGCGCCGGCCTCTGGCCGCTCTACGCCGCCGATGCAAACGACCCCGCCGCCACCCTCCTGTGCCTCACCCTTCGGATGCTGTCGGCCTTGACGGTACCGCATGTACTCCTCGACCGGATTGTAGGCTGGTACGAGAATTAGCGGCCCATGCCGGTGACTGCATCGCCGCTGGCAGACACGGCCTCGATTTGAATGTCGGTCAATCATCAGCCGTGCTCGTAAGCCGCCATTCCGCTTCCCACCCGACACGGTCGTAGGGCAGGTCGGCAGGGTCTCAGCTAAACCATCATTAGGGATGCAGGCCTACATCTGTCGGAAATCCGACGGTATTCCCGACATTGTCAGGATGGTGATGAGGAAGGTGTACTTGCGGCCGACCATGTCGCCGAGACGGCCGAACACCAGGGCANCCACCCGACACGGTCGTAGGGCAGGTCGGCAGGGTCTCAGCTAAACCATCATTAGGGATGCAGGCCTACATCTGTCGGAAATCCGACGGTATTCCCGACATGAGCCTCGGGTCCGGTAACCCGCTCGTTCACGAGCTGAACCGTCCGTTTCCGACCCAACTACGCCGAAGAAGCCATTTCGTCGGGTGCTCTGAAGCAGACCTAACCCGTGCCTTCGCCGCGGTCTGCTTGCCCAAGCAATATCTGCTGCAACTGGCCGACCGCTGTCTCGATCTGCGTTTCGTTGAGCGACGAGTATCCGAAGACCAACATGTCGTCCCGTGCCCCGGGGTCGAAATCGTAGGCAGCCCCGCTCGAAAGGGCGTAGACCCCTAGGCCCTGCTCGCGTGCGAGAAGCTGGATCTGCCGGGCGGGCGGAAAGCCGGGTGGAAGGCGCCAGACCAGATGCAGGCCACTCTCGCCGCCGAGGACGACGGCCCCGTCGAACGTCCTGCGCAGTGCTCCAACTAGACAGTCACGGCGCGCCTTGTAGACCTGCCTCAGGCGGCGCAGGTGCCGGTCGAAGTGCCCTTCGTCGATGAAGGCGGCGAGCGCAGCCTGCTCAAGCCAGGCCTGGCCGTTACTCATCCGTGCTTTCAGCATCCGCGCCTCGTCCCAGAACATGCGCGGGACCGTGGCGAAACCGATGCGCAGGCCAGCGCCCACGGACTTGGAGAACGTCCCGGCATAGAAGACGCGCCGACCTCCGTCGAGACCGGCCAGGGCCGTCAATGGCGGCCCGTCGTACCGGAAGTCGCTGTCGTAATCGTCCTCGACGATGTAGCTGTCGGTCTCCTCCGCCCATCGCAGCAAGGCCAGGCGCCGCGCCAGCGGCATGGTGGCCCCGGTGGGGAACTGATGCGAGGGCGTGACGTAGAGCAGGCTGCCCTTGGCCGGCGGCAGAAGGTCTGTTCGCAGCCCCTCGCCGTCGACCGGCACCGGATGGATCTCCAGGTCGGCGTTCCTGAAGATCAGCGAGGCTCCGAGGTAGCAGGGGTTCTCGATGCAGAGCTGTCGGGTATGTCCCTTCAGCAGATTGAACACGAGGTTGAGGGCGTCCTGCCCGCCCGTGGTCACGATGACCTGATCCTCGGTCACCGCCACCGCTCTGGCCCGACGTAGGTGCGTGCTGATGGCCCTGCGCAACTCCGGGAGGCCGGCCGGATCGCAGTAATCGGTCAGGTATGTCGTCTCCCGCGCAAGGAGGCGCGTCACGATCCGGCGCCAGATGGCCAGGGGGAACCCCGCCGGATCGGACCGCCCGACCCAGAAGTCGAGTTCCGGGCGGTCCCCTCCGCCACCGGGCGAGCCCGCGAAGCAGAGCAGGGGCTCGCTCGACGCGTCCGGCACCGGGCCGTTCGTGAGAGACCGACTTCCCTGTTGGATCAGTAGGAGGCTGTCCGGCGAGATCGGCTCAACGAACAAGCCCGCCGTGCCGCGCGCCCGGACGTAGCCTTCCGCCGCAAGGCGTTCGTAGGCCAACATCACGGTGTTGCGGGACACCCGGAGTCGCTCCGCCAGAAGGCGGCTCGGAGGCAGAGCCATGCCGGCCTTGATCTGCCCATCCAGAATGATCTCCCGAACCTGGTCGAACACCTGCGCCTGAAGCGGCTTCTCGGACTTGGCGTCCAGGGTGAGCGTCAGTTCCACACGTTCCATCCTGCCCGAGGTCGCTTGCTTGCCGTGGCGTACCCCGTCCCTGCCGTCACGAACCAGCTCTCAGGCGCACGCCCCCGATCCGCGACAAAACGGTTGGTACCACAACCCAGCGCTCATTTGGCCCTTCCACAGGACCAAAATTTGGAATTGTTTGCACTTGAGTGCATTCTGCTGACGCACCGGGCCGGCCCGCCAGAAAAATAAGGCGGGACGCTCGGCCGTGGAGGAAACATGAACGAGATCGTCAAGCCCGATTCCCTGCTCGTCGCCCAGGCCGAGAGCATCACCGAGACCTTCTTCGGCGGCTGCCCGCACGATTGCCCGGACACATGCTCGATGCTGTTCGAAGTCAAAGACGGGGAACTGCTCAGCGTGCGCGGTAACCCGGATCACCCGATGACCCGGGGCGGCCTTTGCGTGAAGCTGAAGGACTACGAGAAGCGCCACTACCATCCTGACCGGCTGCTCTACCCGATGAAACGGGTCGGGCCGAAGGGCTCGAAGCAGTTCGAGCGCATCACCTGGGACGAGGCCCTCGACACTATCGTCACTCGCTGGAAGGCGATCATCGACCAGTACGGCCCCGAGGCCATCGCGCCCTACAGCTACCTCGGCAACCAGGGCCTGGTGCACGGGCTGAACGGCGGCGACGCCTTCTTCAACCGGATGGGCGCCACAGTGACCGAGCGCACCTTCTGCGGCGAGGGCTCGTGCACGGCATGGCTGCTCACCGTCGGCCCAACAGCGGGCCTCGATCCGGACAGCTACATCCACTCAAAGTACATCGTGATCTGGGCCTGCAACTCGGTCAGCACGAACCTGCACCACTGGGCCATCGTCAAGGACGCTCAGAAGAAGGGCGCCAAGGTCGTCGTCATCGACACCTACGCCTCACGTACCGCCAAGGCGGCCGACTGGCACATCGCGCCGAAGCCCGGCACCGACGGCGCGCTCGCCATGGCGCTCATCAACTCGATCATCGAGCAAGGCCTAGTCGACCAGGACTACGTCGACAACTACACGGTCGGCTTCGAGGAGTTGAAGGAGCGGGCCAGCACCCGCACGCCGGAATGGGCTGCTGAGATCACCGGCGTCCCGGCCCAGGACATCCGCAAGCTCGCCCGCGAGATGGCGACCGAGCAGCCGGTGGGCATCCGCATGGGCGTGGCGCTGGAGCGACATTACGGCGGCGGCCAGACCATCCGGGCGGTGTCATCCATCCCGGCGCTGACCGGCGCCTGGCGCCATGTCGGTGGCGGCGTCACGCAGTTCGGCGTCTGGGAGCACCCCTACAAGTTCGACGTGATGTGCCGGCCCGACCTGATCCCGGAGGGCACCCGCGTCATCAGCAACCTTCAGATCGGACGGGCGCTTACCGGCGAGCTCAAGCTCGATCCGCCGATCATGTCGATGATGTGCTGGAACTCGAACCCCGTCACGCAGGCGCCCGAGACCGACAAGATCGTCGCCGGGCTAATGCGCGAGGACCTGTTCATGGTCTCGGCCGAACACTTCATCTCGGACACCGCCTCCTATGCTGACATCGTGCTGCCGGCGACGATGGGGGCGGAGATGGAGGACATGATCCTGTCCTGGGGCCACCTCTACCTGACCTACAACACCAAATGCGCGGATGCGCCCGGCGAGGCTATCCCGAACAACGAGATCTTCCGTCAGCTCGCGGCCCGGCTCGGCTTCGAGGAAGAGAACTTCAAGTGGACCGACACGGAGTGCCTGGAGCACTACGTCGACTGGAACGCCCCGGCCTGCGAGGGCATAGATCTCCAGTACATGCGTGAGAACGGCTTCGCCCGGTTAAAGGTCGGCACGCCGGACGACCGCGCGCCCCACCGCGAGGGCAACTTCCCGACGCCGACCGGCAAGTGCATGTTCATGGTCGAGGGTGCCACGAACTTCGTCGCGCCACCGTTCCGGCAGATGTACGAGGGCTTCCAGCCCGGCGAGGCGCTTGATCCGCTACCCGACTACCTCGGCCCGCGGGAATCCCACGCCAACGACCCGGAACTCGCCAAGCGCTTCCCGCTCAACATCGTCTCGCCCAAGAGCCATTACTTCCTGAACTCCTGCTACGCGAACATGGCGGACAAGCAGAAGGGCCAGGGCGAGCAGTTCGTGATGATCAGCCAAGCCGACGCCGACGCCCGCGGCATCCGGGACGGCGACCGGGTCCGGGTCGCCAACGACCGCGGCGCGTTCAAGGGCGTGGCCCGCATCACCGACGACGTGAAGGCGGGCATCGTTGTCGCGACGCTGGGCTACTGGCGCCAGTTCAACGAGGGCACGGTCAACAGCATCTCGTCGGGCGCCTTCACCGACATGGGCCACGCACCGTCGTTCTCAGACAACCTCGTCGAGGTTGCCCGGGCGAACTGAGGTCAGCGATTAGCTGAGCAATAAACAAGCGTCCTACGGGTCGCTTGTTCCTGATCAATGGTTCTTTAGGTTAGCCTGCGCCGAGAACGCATTGTGAGAGCATCTCGGTGTTCGTCGAAAGCACACCCAGGCGTCCGCTTCTTCCGCCCTTACGCCCGAAAGCGGACCGGCAAAAATCCACCCGACACGGTCGTAGGGCAGGTCGGCGGGGTCTCAGCTAAAGCATCATTAGGGATGCAGGCCTACACCTGTCGGAAATCCGACGGTATTCCCGACATTGAGCCTCGAGCGCGGTAATCCACCCCTCCATGAGCTGAACCGTCCGCTTCCAACCCAAAGCAGACTTCTAGCGGGAGGCCTGGCGAATATTTTTTGCCAGTAGAAAAATGAAAGCAATACAAAATATACTCGGAATTATTTTGATTATTGGGAACCTCATGCTCGTGATTATGATCGGCTCATCGCAGCCGAATCGTGGAATGACTTTTATAACGGCGCCCGGCTTGAATTTAAGATAATTACTTTCTCCGCCAAAATCAGTTTTTGTAATGCATTCTCTATAAATATTTTTATCATATATTCTAAATTTTACTAATCCAGAAAGCGTTATCCTATAACTGCTCGCTGATATTACCGTAGCTTCGATCTCTGTACCATTTTTAGCGAGATAGTAAGCTTCAATACTACGCCATGTTTGCCAGAAGCTGAATCCGGCAAGTGTTAGGATAACCAGCAGGATGAAAACACCCGGAATGATAAGGCGAAGTCGCTCGCTTCGCGAAAGGCGTGGTGGTGATGTCATCGCAATCGCTTTAGCTCAGGTGCTTAGGGACAGGTGGATACCGTCCGCTTTCACCAAACCCGGTCGTTTAGCGGACGGACGGGTCCCGACCCAACTCAGCCTCCAGGACCTACGCCCGCGCTTCTTCATGGAGGATGTTCGTCGTCCCGCAGAAAACTTCGGCTCAGGGTGGGACATCGACCCTTCGCCCTGAAGCTAACAAGCGTCGGCCACCCAGGAATTTCAGATTGGTCTGGACTACCGGATTTATTGGATGTTGAGAGAGGGCAACTCAAAAATTTTTTGGAGGACAATACAGGCTCCAATTGCCCCCGTCCTTCAAGCGCTTAACAACGACCGTGATGAGCGATCCCTCAGTCCTACTGAAAATCAGGCATTGTGGGATTTTTAGGTGTTTAATTGCGAGTTTTTTAGCGTCCTCACCATCAACACTGATTTTAGAAGAGCAATCTTCATTGAGTGAAATTGAATTTATTATGAGATTTATTTTAAGAAAATCAGAATCACCTGTTGATTTTGGCGTGGTGGATTTTTCGCATTGGTCGAAATTGCTTGTGAACCAGGAAAAGCACTGAAGTTGTCTGCAATCTGCGTTCGCAGTATTTGTAATCAGAACAAAAGCGACTGCCAACCTTAAGCGCATCAACTCAGATCCTATTTGTGACTACTTGCCCAGTGACACGACCATAGAAGATAGGACCGATAAATTCTAGAAAGCGCGCAAGAGTAATGTCCGCTTATATGAATGAGCGCTCTAAAGCGAACGGTCGCAAAACCACCCATCCTGGCCTTAGAGCGCTCCGGCCGATGTCGACCAAACCCGGACGTAGGTTATCTCTTACCCCAAGCGGGTGTGGAGTGGGCCAAGGAGTCCCAGATCATTGCAGACCTTTTGCCTAACGAATGATAGGTTGCAGGATAGCGGGAAACTAGGCATTTATACGCTTACGCAAGCTTATTTAGGACGCTGGCCCTTGCCAGAGCCACAACTGACAGAAACCATAGTATAACTGTTTTGCCTTAGGCACAGCACATATAATTCTCAAATTCGGCTCATTCTTGCTCTCAATAGCAGTGCAATAATTATCGTTCTCTTCAAAATACTTAAATATGTTCAATCCGTCGATATCTAATATGTATTTTGTCAAATTTGACTTCTGTATATACAAAGAAAATACACTGCATGTAGTGATGTCTGGGCTGCTGTCTAATTGGAATAAGCCAATTTTATAAGTTACTCCTTGTGACAACATTCCCCATTCCGCCAAGATTGTCGATTTCTGCACCTCATCACGTATAGGATATTGTCGAGGTATCTTCTCGAACTCAGGCGATGGTCGATCTGTTATGAGTTTCCCTAGCGCATGACGATGTCGGTAACAGGTCCGCTCAAATATATCCTTGAAACGGCGTGTCGCTTCTTTCAGATCGACCTCGTACGGTCCGGTCGGCAAGTTCGGTCCGGCCGACACTTGGAAGGTTGCTGCAACGATTAATCCACCTGCGATAATAAGTGTTCTCCACATCGTCAAAAATGTCTCCTCGCGACCCCCAGCGGACATCGACAATGCACCACATAGGGTTGCCACTCTGCTCCTAGAGAGGTGGGTATGAAATGGGTCGCGCTGATGTTTGTGGCGGTGATGACACTCGCGATTGTGCTCTGCGTCGACGCATGCAGGGAGATCAATAGGGAGATCGACCGCTGCTCTGACCAGACATCGGGAAGCTACATCTGGGATGACGCCGCTCGACGTGCAGAATGCGGGCGATGACAGGTCCGCTCCCATCCGAACCAGTCGTACACCGGACCATCAGATCCCGACCCAACCTTGCCGCATTGCCCGATCAACGCTGCTCCCGAAAGTAGGGGTCTTCAGGCTCAATCCGGCGAATTGTCCGAAGGCGGCGGCAATAGGTCTGGCTTCAAGCTTGGTTCAGATGCTGAGAAACAGCTGCCGCACGCATCAGCGATCCAACTGTCTCCCTGGTCTCCCCGGCGACCCCAGACATCGATCTTCGTGCCCCCATGGCCCTCAAAAATGAAGCTCGTGGATCGGATGCCCCATAGTTCAACTAGCTCGTCGCTCACGGAGACCGTTGGTCCGGCTCCGAGCGTCAGTTGAGGGATGATGGCTTGATTCGTCACTTTGCCGATCATCACCATGCAGAGATCTCCGTGACACCCGGTCTCGATGCGCAGCAGCAGGGGGGCGCCCTCGCGCCATAATCCATTGTCCCTGATCCTAGCTGCGGCAAGTGCCGCATCGGCGTCCCTCGGCCTCTCGGAGCGAATCAGCGCCGCAATACGGCCCTTGAGTTCGTCTGGCAGTGGGTCCTCGATACGAAAACGTGCGCCCTCCGCGGAAGCCACGCCAATCATGGTTAGGCTCAGCGCCGTCGCGAGAATCACTGATCGCCACCGAGACACCATAGCTTGCAGCCTTACACCCTTCGAGCACTACGTCCGCCTCCTGCATGCCTGATCTTAAAGCGGACGGCAGCAAATCCACCAATAGGAGACGTTTAAGTTACTGATGTAGTAAGCCACCGATTAACAAGGTATAGATGAAAAACGTGACATGCTATTAATATGCATCCAATAATTATTATATATCGAATTTGCTGATGTTCTGTCTTGTGGTGAATAGATGTCAGGAATGATCCTATAACAATGAAACTCATTGCCGGTATAATCGACAATCCAATCAAAATGGGCGCATACATAGTCGGCTCCCAGTTTTTATTCCAATGCATTGGAATGCGAGGAGTGTCACCAAGGACATAAGCCGCAAATGATGATAATGATACGAGAACAACAATAGGAATAGCAGCTACAGCGTGAATTGCTTTCAACGTGGCTCCTCCTGACATTAAGGTCGGCTCCCCACCCCCAGTAGGCGTTCGGTAGGAACTTAGGGGCCTACTGCCGCTTTGAAGTAAAAAGTTGTTGGGTGTAGCGAGAGAATATAAAGCAAGGCAATATTATAGCTGATACATAAAAAACGAATGCATACTCATCCGCAATTTCAAATATAATACAAATTACAATAATAGAAATACAGAACGCAGAGACCTTGAGTGATCGTGCTATCGCGGTTTTGAATGTATGAACATCCAGAAAAAACTCTGCAAGAAAGTTATAATTGATAAACATAACAGCTCCTGCGCGCGACTCTATATGAACTTATATCCGAAAGCTGAATGACCGCTTCCCACTTTTAGCTTCCTCTCCGCCGGCATGCCCAGCAAAGGCTGCACGCGCACACGGTGCATAGCTTAGCATTGTCGGAGATCCGATCGTTTTTCCGACGCTGGGACCGGGCGGGTCCTGAACCCAGCAAAACGGCCGAGTTTCTGTCGGGAAAATATGACTGGTTTTCTATTGCGGATTAAACGTCACTGAATCACTATCCCGACATGCTCGTCGGATATGCCCGCGTCTCCACCCTCGACCAGAACCTCGACCTTCAGCGCGATGCCCTGACCAAGGCCGGGTGCGAACGCCTGTTCGAGGAGAAGAAGTCCGGCAAGGCCGGCACCAAACGCCCCGAGTTCGAGGCGGCGCTCGCCTACCTGCGGCCGACCGACGTCCTGGTGGTGTGGAAGCTCGACCGCCTCGGCCGATCCCTCGTCGAGATGATGCGCACCATCGACGCCCTGCGGGTGAAGCAGATCCACTTCCGCTCCCTGACCGAGCAGTTCGACAGCGACACCGCCCATGGCCGTTTCGCCCTGCAGATGCACGGCGCCATGGCCGAGTACTTCCTCGACCTCAACCGCGAGCGCACCATGGAGGGGCTCAAGGCGGCCCTGGCACGGGGCCGCAAGGGCGGACGGCCGAAGAAGCTGTCGCCCGCCGACCTCGAGGTGGGACGTGCCCTGCTGCAATCCGGCACCATCTCGATCGCCGCCATCGCCAAGCGCCTCGGGGTGAGCCGGGACACGTTCTACAGCTACTTCCCCAAGGCCCGGGCCCGCAGCCAGGCCGCCGCGGCCGCGACCGCATCCGACGGGGAGGCCTGAGCCCCATGCCGATCCGACGCGAGCACCGCTTCTTCTACCCCATCGACTGGCCCCAGCTCTCGGCCGTGATCCGCTTCCAGCGGGCAGGGGGCCGGTGCGAGGTCTGCGCCCGCCCACATGGCCAGCGGGTGTTCCACCTCGGCGATGGCCGGTGGTGGGACGGGGAGGCGGTCTCCTGGCGCGATGGGGCAGGGCGCTTCATCTGCCTCGCAATCGGCGTCGACGACGTCCTCGGGCAGGTGCGGACCACGCGCGTGGTCCTGGCCACAGGGCACCGTGATCATGACACCGCCAACAATCGTTCGAAGAACCTCACGGCGTTCTGCCAGCGCTGTCACATGAACCACGATCGCCCCGAGCATCGGCGCCGGCGCTGGCGCACCCTGTTCCGAAGGAAGGCCCTGGGCGACCTGTTCAAGGGCCCGTATCCGAACGTCTGACCCGAGAGGTCCGGGGGCCGAGCACGGCCTTGGAGGCGGCTGCAGGACGATTCGCTAGCGCAGCCCCCCGCCACTTCAAGAATGTCGCCAACGGCCAAGCTTTGCTACCGCGGCGCGGAAACCGGCTGGGATGGGGCAGGATGCGGTCAGTGAGCGACGGCGGAGCGAACGACACCAGGGCCGCCCGGCTCCGGCGCCTGTGGCGCAGCCACGATACCAACGTCCGCACCAGCGGCCTCGCCCTCGGCCGGCCTGCGCTGGTGGCAACAGGGCAGGGGGCCCTTCGCCGGCCGGCCCACGGCATGACGGCGCGGGAGTTGATCGCCATGGCGCGGGCGGCCCGATCCGGCAGCGCATCGCCGATGCCGGGGTCTCAATTCGACACGCGGCGGATCGATCGGCCCTGACCCAACGGGTAACCAGCGACCCTGCATCCTCCTCGCGAGCCATGTTGCGTACCGGCTCAGCCGTGAGATGGACGATCCTCCCCGCCGGCCCGTGAGCAGATCGGGCGGCGGGGCTGCTTCATTGAAAATTAACCATAAAGCCCCCATTTGAGGAGGATACCGATCGCGGCTCTGCCGCTGGATCGGAAAGCGGCCACGATGCCGGGATGGGGTGACGCCGGATGTACGCGCACCGTGTCCCAGCGTCCGTGGCCGTTGCCATGTCCGGGCCTGGGCTGGCGCTTAACGGTTTGTTGCCGATGTTCCTTCAGGTTGCCTCCATCTCTTGAGGATCCTGACCGATGCGCGTTCTACTGATCGAGGACGATGCGTCGGTCGCGCAAAGCATCGAGCTGATGCTTAAATCCGAGCGGTTCAACACCTACACCACCGATCTCGGTGAGGAGGGGATCGATCTCGGCAAGCTCTACGACTACGACATCATCCTCCTCGACCTGAACCTGCCCGACATGTCGGGCTACGAGGTGCTGCGCGCGTTACGCGTGTCGAAGGTGAAGACCCCGATCCTCATCCTCTCCGGCATGGCCGGCATCGAGGACAAGGTGAAGGGCCTGGGCTTTGGCGCCGACGACTATCTGACGAAGCCCTTCCACAAGGACGAACTCGTCGCCCGCATCCACGCCATCGTGCGCCGCTCGCAGGGCCATGCCCAGTCGGTGATCACCACCGGCGACCTGGTGGTGAACCTCGACGAGAAGACGGTGGCCATCGCCGACACCCGAGTGAACCTCACCGGCAAGGAGTACCAGATGCTGGAGCTCCTCGCCCTGCGGAAGGGCACGACCCTGACGAAGGAGATGTTCCTCAACCACCTCTACGGCGGCATGGACGAGCCCGAGCTGAAGATCATCGACGTGTTCATCTGCAAGCTGCGCAAGAAGCTCGCCAACGCCTCCGGGGGCCAGAACTTCATCGAGACGGTGTGGGGCCGCGGCTACGTCCTGCGCGAAGGCGCGCCCGAGATGCGTGCCCTGGCCAGCTGACGCCGGCGTCCCCGGCCAAATCCCGACGTTAGGTTCCCGGTAACCCTTCGCCCTCAGCCTGGCGCGCATGACCAAGCGCACCATCAAGACCACCAGGGCCGCCCTGTGGGCTGCATCGCTCGCTCTCTGCTGCCTTGCCGCGTTCACGTTCATGCGCGCCACACAGGCCGCTGATCACAGGGCCCTGGTGTCGCTCGGGCGAGACCCTGAGACCACCGGTTCGGTTGTGATGAAACCGATGAAATGGTGTGGCGTCGCCCCTTGGTGCCGGTAACGGGTCAAGTTATTCAGATCCCGTCCGCCCTGTGCGCCATTCGGCGTATTCAGCTATGCGCGTAGCGCGAATAGATCGAGTTGCTGCGGGTGCGGCCGCTTCGAACTTCGTAGGGGAGGACGCCGCGTGTTCGTCAGTTCGAAGGTCGGGCGCACCGCGCCGGTGGCACGCGCCTGCTCGCGATAGAGCTTCGGCGTGATGTTGATGCGCCCATCGGCCATCGCGGTGCCCGCCAGAGTGACGGGCGCTCGGGCTTTTGCCGATCAGGTTGGGTCATATGCATCGTAGCCAGCGCCGGCGATGCCCTTGCGGCACTGTTGCGGGGTGAGACTTTCAGGGGCGGATTGGATCGTAGACCTGTTTCCCGACTGCTCTTCGGCACTGGTGCGGGACTGGCTTGCCGCCCACCCGAGCGTGACCGCCAGCAGCCGTGACTGCTCAGGGTCCTACGCTTAGAGTCCGTCCGATAAGTCATGACGCTCGGCCCAGCCTTCGGACGAGGATCATGATGGCGGCGGCGTAGAGGAAGGCCTGAGCTGAGGCGAGGGT
>NZ_LMMX01000026.1:0-11775 GCF_001422425.1 Methylobacterium sp. Leaf102
TCGATCATCTCGGCCCGCACCGCCTCGGCCACCGCAGGCAGATCGCTCTCGGGAAGCCGACGCAGCGCGGACGTCTCGTCGAGACCGTCTAGAATCGAGGGATTGGCTGAAGACACTGGCATTGACCCGTTGTTCGCTGGTGACCGCCCGAACGGGCCTGACCCTTCGCCACCCACGGCGCCGGCTCCCCCATCCCAACGGTTGATCCCTGGACTGAGCCGGGACCCTTGAATCTGCACTTATAACGTCATTGCACGGCTTTGCCACGCATGGGCTCAGGACCGGTCGTCCCGCCCCCCATGACAGGCGCGAGCGTCCGGCGTAAGGGCGGCAGTTAAACCTCTGGCCGCCGCCGATCAACGGTGCGGTCGCTCCCGGTGGCCCGCAGGCATGGGCCCGCAGGCAGGGGACAGCAGGAAGGCAGACCATGCGTTCTCGCCCGATGATTCGCCGTCTCCGATCGGGCTGCCTCGCCACCGGCCTCGCCCTCGTCTGCGGACTGCCGGCCGGGGGCGCCCGGGCCGCGGAAACGACTCCCCGCGGCACCGTCGACCGGACCCCGTTCACGTCTGCGTGTCCGGGCCGGCATCCCTGTCGCCGCCAGGCCGGCCCCGGCCCGTCCGACCGCGACGTACATCCCTTCGAGGGCTCCCTCGGGCGCCCCTGCGCCTATCGCTGGCGCGAGACGCCGTCCGGTCCCCGCAAGGTCCGGGTGTGCTTCTGATTCGCGCCCTCGCCCTCCTCGTCCTCCTGGGCGGGCCCGCCCAGGCGCAGACCTGCTCCGAGCAGTTCGCGGAGGGAATGCGGCCCGACCTCGTCAACCCGAAGCTCGCGCGGCAGGCGACGCCCCTGTGCTACGCGGCGTTCGCCCTCCTGCATTCGGGGGTGTCCCGGACACCGATCTATGCCGCCGAGCGCCTGACCCGGTCGAGCGTCGCGGCGGCGCGCGCCGTCGACCGCGTCGATGACTTCCACGACGAGGACGCCCTGCCGGAAGCGGAGCGGGCGCATCTCGAGGACTACGTCCGCAGCGGGTTCGACCGGGGCCACATGGCGCCGGCCGGCGATATGCCGACGGGGGCCGCGCAGGCACAATCCTTCACCCTCGCCAACATCGTACCGCAGGACCGGGCCGTGAACCGCGGCCTGTGGGCGGCCATCGAGGAGAGCGTGCGCCGCCTCGCCACCGCCCGGGGCACGCTCTTCGTCGTCACCGGCCCGGTCTATGCCGGGGACAGCGTGCAGGCGATCAACGGCCGGGTCCTGGTGCCGACGCAGCTGTTCAAGGCGCTGTACGATCCGGTCCGGGGGGAGGCGGGCGCCTACCTCGTGCCCAATCGCGACGACGCCGAGTGGCGCGCCGTGTCGCTCGCCGAGCTGCGCGGCGTCTCCGGCCTCGACGTGTTTCCGGGACTGCCCGATTCGGTGAAGCGTCGCACCATGGACCTCCCCGAGCCGCGCACCTATTCGCGGGGCGACGAAGCCGGCGGGCCGCCGCGCGGGCGGACTCGCGAACCGGATACGTTCGAGGCCTGGGCCAGGAACCAGCTGCACCGCCTCGCCCGGCGCCTGTGGCGCGACCTGATGCGGGCGATTTTCTGAGAGAGAAGACGCGCATGTCAGACACGACGCCGCCGGTGTTCCGGCCCTTCGCCGACGCGGCCGCCGTGCGGACCATCGGCGGCCTCTGCCTGGAAAACGGTCGCGACCGCATCGCCGTGCACGGCTCCCTCGACCTGACCCGGGATCGCGCCGGTCTGGAACGGGCGCGCGCCCTACGGGCGACGGTCACCGCCATCGTCGAGGCCCTCGAAGGGCAGAGCCTGCCCGAGGCAATCGCCGAAGCCACCACAGCCCCGGAGGTGGTGAAGAACCCCTTCGCCTGACGCCGCGCGTCCGATCTTCTTGCCGGTCCCGCGCCGCCCTGATACTCCGGCGCAACACTCATCAGGCGAAGCGATTGGCCCGGAGCGGTTCGACGACGGCGAGGGCCGGACCGTCCGACGGCGCATCGTGCGAGGCCCGGCCGGCTCCCCAAAGGGCCGCCGCGGGGCCGCGCACCCCATCATTCGGCATCGGCCGTGCCCGGAAGGGCCCCGATCCCACAGGTCAAGGATACCGGCATGGCGCGCGAATTCATCTACCACATGAAGGGTCTGACCAAGACCTACACCGGCGGCAAGAAGATTCTCGATAACGTCAATCTGTCGTTCTATCCGGACGCCAAGATCGGCGTGCTCGGCATCAACGGCTCGGGCAAGTCGACGCTCCTCAAGATTATGGCCGGCATCGACACGGAATGGACCGGTGAGGGCTTCGTCGCGCAGGGCGCCCGCGTCGGCTACCTGCCGCAGGAGCCCCAGCTCGACCCGAACAAGTCGGTCCGCGAGAACGTCATGGAGGGGGTCGCCGAGAAGCAGGCGCTCCTCGACCGCTACAACGAACTCGCCATGAACTATTCCGAGGAGACGGCGGACGAGATGACCGCACTCCAGGACAAGATCGAGGCGGGCAACCTTTGGGAGCTCGACTCCAAGGTCGATCAGGCCATGCTGGCGCTCGGCTGCCCCACCGACGAGATGCCCGTCGCCACTCTGTCCGGCGGCGAGCGCCGCCGCGTCGCCCTGTGCAAGCTCCTGCTGTGGGAGCCCGAGTTGCTGCTGCTGGACGAGCCCACCAACCACCTCGACGCCGAGACGGTGAACTGGCTGGAGGGCCACCTCAAGCAGTATCCCGGCGCGATCCTGATCGTGACCCACGATCGCTACTTCCTCGACAACGTCACCGGCTGGATCCTCGAGCTCGACCGCACCCGGGGCTACCCCTACGAGGGCAATTACTCGGCCTGGCTCATCCAGAAGCAGAAGCGTCTGGCCCAGGAAGGCCGAGAGGACATGGCCCGCCAGCGCGCCATCAACCGCGAGCAGGAGTGGATCTCGGCCTCGCCGAAGGCCCGGCAGTCGAAGTCCAAAGCCCGCATCACCCGCTACGACGAACTCGTGGCGAAGCAGAACGACAAGATCGACGCCTCGGCGCAGATCGTCATCCCCATCGACGAGCGGCTCGGCAACAACGTCATCGAGTTCGACCATCTCAACAAGGCGTTCGGCGACCGCCTGCTCATCGAGGACCTGTCGTTCAAGCTGCCGCCCGGCGGCATCGTCGGCGTCATCGGCCCCAACGGTGCCGGCAAGACGACCCTGTTCAAGATGATCACCGGCTCCGAGACACCCGATGGCGGCACCATCTCGGTGGGCGAGACCGTGCATCTCGGCTACGTCGACCAGTCGCGCGACGCCCTCGATCCCGGCGCTACGGTCTGGCAGGAAGTGTCCGGCGGCAACGACATCATCTATTTCAACAAGCGCGAGATCAATTCCCGCGCCTATTGCGCCGCCTTTGCGTTCAAGGGGTCAGACCAGCAGAAGAAGGTCGGCACCCTTTCGGGCGGTGAGCGCAACCGCGTGCACCTCGCCCGCACCCTGAAGGGCGGCGCCAACGTGCTGCTGCTCGACGAGCCCACCAACGACCTCGACATGGAGACCCTGCGGGCGCTGGAAGAGGCGCTCGAGGATTACGCCGGCTGCGCGGTGATTATCAGCCACGATCGCTGGTTCCTCAACCGCATCGCCACCCACATCCTCGCCTTCGAGGGCGACAGCCACGTCGAGTGGTTCGAAGGCAACTTCTCGGATTACGAGGAAGACAAGAAGCGGCGCCTCGGCACCGATTCGCTGATGCCGAAGAAGCTCAAGTACAAGAAGTTCTCGCGGTAGGCCGCGAACCAGCGCTCGGCGCGCATCCCCTCTCCCGGCTTGCTGGGAGGGGGGACCGCATATCGCGTTTCGAGCCTTCTGAAGTTCGCAACGCTTTGTCATCCCGGGGCCGCGCAGCGGAACCCGGGACCCAGAAACACCGGTTTAACAAAGCCTTGCGCTGTCGGCGGCTCTCGATTGCACGCCTTCGGCGCGGCCCTTCGGGTCCGGGTTCGCCTGCGGCGCCTCGGAATGACACCGGTGACCATGTGCGATCGCCCCGTGAGCGGGGAGAGAATCGACGCTTACGTCCGCCTCAGGCCCGCGCGCTCAGCGCCAGGGCCTCGCCCAGATCCCGCACGTCCGTGAGTTTTCGTCCGCGCCGGCGCAGATCCGTCAGCAGGGCCCGGTCTGGGAACGGGCAATAGGGCAGGATGGCGGGCGTCTCGCCCTCTCGCAGCGTACCGTCGGCGAGTTGCGCCAGGACGCGGTCCAGCAGCACCCGTCCGTGCTCGTGCAGGATCACGGACGCCCGCGTCGCCGTGGTGTCAGCCGGCAATGTCACCGCTTCCCGTGAAAGAATCGCCCCGGCATCGATGGTGACGGCGAGGCGATGCACCGTGACGCCGAAAGCCGGCTCCGGTTCGGCAAGGGCGTGGATGGTCGGCACGGGACCGCGATGGCGCGGCAACAGACCGGGATGGACGTTGAAGCCGCCGAGCGGCGCCAGCGCCAGGGTCGCGCCGGAGAGGATCTGGTCGAAGTGGAAGGTGACGACGATCCCGGGTGTGTGACGCGCGAACAGGGCCGCGACCTCCGGCCCGTTGACGTCGTCCACGGTCAGGGTCGGGATGCCGAGGCGGTGGCACAGGGCCTTCAGGGGCGTCGCGGTGGGAGTGTCCGTCGTTCCCGCCAGCCGCCGGGTCAGCCCGGACAGGGGGGAGAGCAGGTCGGGCAGCCCGAAATTCACCCCGAGATACGGCAGGATCGCGGGCCCCGAGCGCGCGAGATGCCGCCGCACCTGACCGATGAGCCCCCCCGAACTCGGACGCTCGGCGTTGGACAGGCCGACGAAGGCGATGTCGGCCGCATGGTCCGTGACGAAGCGGCGGACGGCGCGCGCGTTCGGCAGGGCCTCGAGGACGAAGAGGGCGAGGCGGGGGCGGCTCATCGGCCGGTCCGGATCTTGAACTTGAACCCGCTCATGCCGAGGCGCCGCAGGGACTCGGGCAGCAGGGCCGAGCCGCGGGCGAGGGCCGCGATGATCCACGGGAAAGCGACGATGTCCCGGTCGCGGGCCAGCCCCCTGGCGATGCGGGCGGCCGCGTCCGCCGCGTCGATCTCCATGGGTCGCCAGCCCTGATACTCGCCGCCCATGGCGGTCCGGACGTAGCCCGGCGTCACCACGTTCACCTTCACGCCGTGGGGCTTGAGCTTTTCGCGCAACGCCAGCCCGTGGGCGAGGAGGGCGGCCTTGGTGCCGCTGTAGGCCGGCGCGTCGGGCAGGGGCGCGAAGGCGGCGAGCGACGAGACCAGGGCGATCTGACCGGTGCCGCGGGCGCGCATGAGGTCGACGCAGGGGAGGGCGACGTTGAGAGCTCCGTCGAGGTTCACCGCCACGGTCTCGAACGCCATGGCGGACGTCTCGACGTCGCCGCCGGGGTCGCCACCGTTGATCGCCGCGTTGACGATCACGAGGTCGAGGGGATGGGCGGCGTGGGTGGCCGCGAGCCAGGCGGCGATGCCGGCCCGATCGCGCACGTCCAGGCGCTCGGTCTCCACGATCGCGCCCCTGGCGCGGCAGGCCTCCGCCACGGCGTCCAGGCGTGCGGCATCGCGGCCGTGCAGCACGAGGGTGGTGGCGGGCGTCGCGTAATGACGGGCGAGCGCCGCGCCGATGCCGCTCGACGCGCCGGTGATGAGGATGACGGGCATCGGCTCTGTGGGTTCTGGAAAGGGGAGCGGACCGGCGCTTCAGTAGACCGGTGCGAGATCCTGCGCATCCCCGGTCTCGGCGCGGCCGGCCTGGGCGGCGGCGAGTGCCGCGGCCGGGAGGGTCGCCTCCAGGCGCGGGATCGTCCCGGCCACGGCCCGGGCGATCGCCTCGCCGGAGAAGAAGCCGCCGTTGACCTGGGTGCGGTGCAGGACGACGCGGCGGAAATCGCGCATCAGGTCGGGGTCCGGCGCCACCGGCGCCGTCCAGAACGTCGCGAGGCCGCCCGCATGGGTGAGGCCCGGCAGGTTGTAGATCGCCTCGCCGGTGGCGAGGGTCGGACAGCCGAGTTCGAGGGACAGCATGCCGACGGTGCTGTTGACGAGCACCACGCCGCGGCTGCCGGCGATGAGGCTCGGCAGATCGCCGCCGTCGATGATGTCGAGGCGGTCGTTGACCCCGTGACGCTTGGCCGAGTGACGGGCGTACTTGCGCCAGTTGATCAAACCGCTGTCGAGGGGGTGGAGCTTGATCAGGAGCCGGGTCGCGCCCTTCGAATCGGCGGCGAAGGAGGCGATCACCCGGTCCATGAACGCCTCGACCCCGAGGAAGGGGGAGTGGACGCGGATCTGGTAGTCGCTGTCGAGTTGAAGCGGCAGCAGGAAGTAATCGACCCCCACCGCCGTGTAGGCCTCGTTGAGCCGGGCCGCCTCGCGCCGCGTATGGGCGCGGCGGGCGAACTTCTTGATCCAGCCGGCATATTCCACGGCGATGTGGTTGGGTCGGTGGCTGCGGAAATGCGGGAAGAAATACGGGAAGCCGAAATTGGCGATGTTGTAGGCCACGTCCCACAGGCTGCGCCGCGCCATGTCCCCGCTCGACGGCATGGCACGCCCCGGCTGCGGCAGGCGCCGCGCCACGGCCCGGATGGCCTCGGCGGTCTTGGGAAGGGACGAGTGACCGTTCACGCCGCCGAGTTCGCAGGTGATCCAGTTCGGCCGAAGGTAGCCTTCCTCGAACACGTGGAGGCGCACGCCCAACGGCTCGGCCGCCGCACGGGCGGCAACGTGGTAGGGCCGGCAATCGCCGAACAGGATGATGTCCGTGACCCCGTGCCGGGCGATGTACTCGGCGACGTACCCGCCCCAGTTCTCGAACGACCCGCGATAATTGTCCGCCGGCAGACGCCAGAACAGCCAGTCGCCGGAGGAGAAGTTGATTCGCCGGACCCGGTGACCGCGCTCCTCGAGGCTGCGCCCGAGATCGGAGAAGAACGGGGAGGCGACGCCCTGCAAGAACAGGAACGTGGCGGGTCCGTCGCGATGCGCGGGGGCGCGGGGTTGCAGCATTCCGAGGCGCGGGGTCCTGAAGCCCGGATACCCGGGCGAATGTCACGATGGAAGACGTCGCATAGCCGTTGAAAGGCAGCAATCTTAAGGCATGGTTGCACAAAACGAATTTTAATCCGTGTGACCCGGCGGCCACGCAGCTCTTGGCAGACGGCCATTCCTCGCGAACGGGTCGCATCGGTCCCCGCGAACGGGTCGCATCGGGACGGCCGCTTGCGCGTTCGCGGTGTTTCAGGGTCGACCGGTCCGAAAACCGGTTCCCACTGTTCGGGCCGATGCTCTAGAGCCTGCAGCATCGGGCCGGACGCGGCGGCCCTCCCGTGTTGGTCGAACCGTTCATGCGCCCGAACCCGCCGCCTTCCCTGTTCTCCACCGGCCGGACCATCCGGGCCCTGCGCACGCAGGTCGTGGCGGCGACGGGCAGCGCGTTCGCCCACCCGCTCCAGCCCGGCGCCGTCGCGGTCGTGTGGGGTGCGGACGGCGTCACGGTCGCCGCCTTGAGCCGTCTCGGGCGGCCGGTGCTCACGGTCGCGCCGGGACCGATTCTCAGCCCATACGACACGCCCGCCACGGGGATGGCGAGCCTGCGCCTCACCCTCGACGGGGCGCCGATGGGCGGCGTCCGGGCGGATCCGGCCCTGGCCGACCGATTGGCGCATCTGCGCCTGCACGGCCGAAACCGGTTTTCGGCAGGGGCCGGCGCGGTGGCCGAGATCGAAGGCACGGCGCTGATCCTCCTCGACGGCGCGGCGACCCCGGCCCGGACCCGGGCCTTCGTCGCCGGCGTGCTGGCCCGTCACCCGCAGGTGGACTTCGTCGCCGCCGGCCCCGAGGGCTGCGCCGATCTCGCACCCGCGCCGCGCCTGCGGGTCGTGCGGGCCCCCGTCGACCCCTGGGCCGCCTGCACCGCCGCCGCGCGGGTCTTCACCGGCGATGCGGCGAGCGCCGGCACGGCGCGCCTCGCGGGCGCCGATGTGGTCGAAGCCGATCCGCCGACCGAGCTCGACGACGCCTACGGCGCCGGCATCCATTGGTTCGATCCCTGGACCCGCGCGCCCATCGCCCGCGCGGAGTGCCTCGACAAGGTCGCGTGGCTGCGGGCGCGGTTCCGCGACAACGACCGGCCGACGGTGCTCGTCGGCATCTCGCGGTGGAAGCGGCCCGGCCTCGACGCTTTCACAACCGGCCCGTTCGGCCCACCCATCCACGCCATGGCGGCCGAGGACGCGGTGCACCGTGCGCCCCCCGGCGCCCGGGTCCTCGCCTGGGCGACGCGGATGCCCGAGCGCCTGGAAGCCCTCTGCGCCGAGGCGGGGTTGCCCCTGTGGCGGGTCGAGGACGGGTTCCTGCGCTCCGTCGGGCTCGGCGCCAGCCTGCAGCCCGGCGCCTCAATCGTGGTCGACGATTCCGGCATCTACTACGATCCGCGGCAGGACAGCCGCCTCGCGCGCATCCTGAAGACCGCCGCCTTCCCGCCCGATCTCGTGGCGCGGGCCGAAGCCCTGCGCCGGCTCGTCGTCGCGCGGCGCCTGACGAAGTACAATGTCGGCCTGTCGGACGAATCCGGATCGTGGCCGACGGACCGCCGCATCGTCCTCGTGCCGGGGCAGGTCGAGGACGACGCCTCCGTGCGGCACGGCTCGCCGGTGGTGCGCTCGAACCGCGCCCTGCTGGCGGCGGCCCGCGCCCGCAACCCCGACGCCTTCCTGCTCTACAAGCCGCATCCCGACGTCGAGGCCGGCTTCCGGCCGGGCAGGATTCCGGAGGCCGAGACCCTGGCGCTTGCCGACCGCATCGTCGGCGGGCTGTCCATCGTCGACCTCCTCGACCGGGCGCACCACGTCGAGACCATGACGTCGCTGGCCGGGTTCGAGGCCCTGATCCGTGGCCTCACCGTGGCGGTCCACGGGCGCCCGTTCTATTCGGGTTGGGGCCTGACCGAGGATCTGGCACCCGACGCCGACCGCGGACGCCGCCTCGCCCTCGACGAACTCGTGGCCGGAACGCTCCTGCTCTACCCGCTCTACCTCGATCCCGTGGCGATGAAGCCGTGCTCGGCCGAGCAGCTCCTCGACCGCCTGAGCGCCGAGCGCGACGCCACCGCGCCCTCCACGCTCGCCCTCAGCCGCCGCACCCTCCTGGCCATGCGGGCGCGCTACGCCGTCCTCAACCCCATCGTCCGGGTCCTGCGCGCCCGGCGGGGGGTCGGGCCGGGCGCGCAGGACGCCCCCCCCATCGCGAACTCTCCAGACAAGGCGGACCCGGCTTGATCCTCACGGCCCTCGTCACCGCCCTCGCCCTCAGCCTCGCCATCGAGGCGTTCGACGGGCGCGGCGTGCGTCCCATCGGCCGGCGTCCCGGCGACCTCGCCGTGCGACTCTCGGCCTACGCCCTCGTGGCCGCGTTCTGGTTCGCGTTCTCGTGGCGCCCCTGGCTCGCGGGGTTCTCCTGCGTGCTCACCGTGGCGATCCTCACGGTGGTGAGCCGGCTCAAGCGCGGCGTCATCGGCGAGCCCCTGGTGTTCAGCGATTTCGCCCTCCTGCGTCAGGTGCCGCGCCACCCCGAACTCTACTACACCCGGCCCCTCACCGATCCGCGGATGGCCGGGCCGATCCTGACGAGTGTCCTCGGAGTCGTCCTCTGGTACCGGGTCGAACCGGCCGCGCTGCCGCACGAGCCGAGCGTCGCCGTACTGGCGGTGATCGCCTTGCCTCTGACCCTCTGGACCCTGGCGCGGATGGCCGGGCAGGGCGTCCTTAGCCGCTGGCTCGCCGCGCGCTTCCCCGCGCCCGCCCTGGAAGCGGACATCGCCCGCTACGGCCTGCCGGCGACGATCCTGGCCTATGCGGCACGTTGGCTGAGCCTGCGCGCGCCGGTCGAACAGGCGCCACGGGCCATCGTCCCCTCGGGGGCACCGGACCGCGTCGTCGTGGTGGTCCAGCTCGAATCCTTCGTCGATCCGGTTCGCCTCGGCGGCCCCGCCCTGCCCGTGATGGCGGCGTTGCGCGCCCGCGCGACCCGGTACGGCCGCCTGCGGGTGCCGGCCCACGGTGCCTACACCATGCGGACCGAGCACGCGGTGCTCACCGGTCGCGACGCCGAGGATCTCGGTTTCGGCCGGTTCGATCCCTACCTCACGGGGGGCGGCGCCGAGCCGACGAGCCTGGCCGGCCTCGCCCGGCGGTCCGGTTACGCGACCCTGTTCGTCCACCCCTTCCACCGCGACTTCTTCAACCGCGCCGCCGTCGTGACCCGCCTCGGGTTCGACCGCCTCGTCATGGAGGAGGACTTCGCCGACGCCCCCCGCGTCGGACCGTATGTCGGCGATATCGCCCTGGCCGAGCGGGTTCTGGCGGAGATCCGGGCCCGGACCGGTCCGCTGTTCCTGTTCTGCGTCACCATGGAGAACCATGGGCCGTGGAAGCCCGGGCGTCTGCCCGGTCTCGAAGATCCGCACGCCCAGTATCTCCACCACCTGGCCCATACGGGGGAGGCGGTGGACAGGCTCATCGCCGGGCTGGACGACCGCGTTGCGCGCGAAGGGATCTCGGCGACCCTCTGCGTGTTCGGCGACCACGCCCCGGCCCTGCCGAACTGCCGCCCCGGCTTCGGCGGTACGGCGACGGACTACGCGGTGCTGCATTTCGGCGGCGTGCAGCCCGTCCCGGCCAGGGTCGATCTCACCGCCGACGCCCTCGGGCGGTTGCTGCGGGCGGAGGTCTCCCCGGATCGAGGGCGACCGTCGCCAACGGTGCCGTAAGCCCAAGCGTGACCGTGCCACCCTCGTGACGCATTCTGGGCGGAGACGTCCCGGTCGGCTGGAAATCCAGCCTCGCGCAACAACGATCCGTTAATCTTATGGCAGCGTTTGCCCCATAGGGATGACGGGTTGCCCGCGAACGTGCCGCCGGGTTCGACGTCGAGACGAGGCGCTCCCGGTCTCGCCGTCGCGGAATGGGCGGCACTGCCGGACCGCGCTTCGCGCGAAACCCGGCCTGGAGAAATTGAATGGTTCGCACAGCGGCTCTCGCGGCCCTGACGGCATGCCTCGTGTCCGGTTGTTCCTCGATCCTACCCGGTGCGGGCCCGACGACGGGCGCCATCGTGGACGGGGCCGACGTGTCGACGAGCGAGGGCACGTTCGCGCGCTACGAACTCNTGTTCCTCGATCCTACCCGGTGCGGGCCCGACGACGGGCGCCATCGTGGACGGGGCCGACGTGTCGACGAGCGAGGGCACGTTCGCGCGCTACGAACTCGTGGATCTGACCGCCGCCACCATCGAGGCCCTGCGCGGGCGGCCGCTGGACAGCCTGCTGGCCTCGTTCGGCGATCACCGCCCGTCCCTCGAGCCCGTCATCGGGGTGGGCGATTTCGTCGCCGTCTCCGTNCGCGGGCGGCCGCTGGACAGCCTGCTGGCCTCGTTCGGCGATCACCGCCCGTCCCTCGAGCCCGTCATCGGGGTGGGCGATTTCGTCGCCGTCTCCGTATGGGAGGCCGGCTCCGGCGGCCTGTTCTCCGGGCCGCTCGCCTCCGACCGCTTCTCCGCCGGCTCCAAGGCCGCCACCATTCCCGAGCAGGTGGTCGCGCGCGACGGCGCCATCTCGGTGCCGTATGCCGGGCGCATCCCCGTCGCCGGRCGCCGGCCCCAGGACGTGCAGGCCCTCATCGAGACCGAGCTCGCCGGCAAGGCGATCCAGCCCCAGGTTCTCGTCTCGGTGACGAAGGCGGTCTCGCAA
>NZ_LMMX01000027.1:0-8251 GCF_001422425.1 Methylobacterium sp. Leaf102
TCCACATGGCACGTCCAGATGAGGCTTCAGCACCCTTCTGGAATCACCGCCATCCCGGCCACTCAACCCCGGCCGGACATTATCGGACGGGCTCTTAGGTCGCGCGGACAGGGCACCATTCGTCGGGGGGATCCTTTGTGGAGTCCGTCGTAGAAAGAAATTATAGTTTCACTTAGTCCGACATATGTGCAATCACGGTTTCCATGCTGCACGCACGATCGAGCCATACGCCTTTCGAAGTCAGCGCCGGGCTGAAGGAGATGGGGCAAGCCATACGCACCGCACGGCTCCGACGCCGGCAGTCGGCGGCGGAGGTCGCCGCACGGGTCGGCGTTTCGCTTCCGACCTTCCGCAAACTGGAACACGGTGACCCGACCGTGTCCCTCGGAGCCTTCGCCACCACGGCTTGGGTCCTTGGATTGCTTCCCGGCTTACAGGCCGCGGTCCGTCCCGAGAGCGATGCTCATGCCGCAACGATGGAAGCAGCACGGGCGCCCCGCCGGGGCCGCAGGCCGCGCGAGATGAGCCTCGATGACCTTTGACGCCGCGGGACAGGCCAAGGTCAGGGATGTCTTTGTCCACGTTCGCCACCCCGACGGGACCGCCGACATCGCTGGACGCTACAGGCGCGTCCAGCCCCCAGCGGGACAGGCCTACGGGGAGTTCGAATACGTCGGCTCGTGGCTGAACAATACCCACGGCCGGGCCTTTGCCCTCGACCCCGAAAACCTGCCGCTGCGGCGTGGCCCGACAACCACGCGCCGCCGCGGCCTGCTGCCCGGCGTCCTCGCCGACGCAACGCCTGACAGATGGGGCCGCCGCATCATCGAGGCAACGCGCCCCCCCGGACCGCCCATGCTCTCCGGCGACTGGCTCCTCGCCACTGGGGACGAGCGTGTCGGTTGCCTCGCCTTCTCGACCATGCCGTCGCCGCCGCCGCAAGATCCCGGCTTCGCCGCGACTGAGGACCTCGCCACGATCGCGGAGGGGTTCGAGCGGCTGGAGAGGGGCGAGAGTCCCGGCGGCCTCGCCGAGCGGCTGTGGCGTGCCGGCATCAGCCTGGGCGGCGCACGCCCCAAAGCTGCCGTTGCCCACGAAGGAGCCCTCTGGATCGCCAAGTTTGCACGCCGCGACGACGAGTACGACCAATGCGCCTCCGAGCATGCCACCATGCGCCTTGCCGAGGAATGCGGGATCCGAGCGGCGCCAACCAAAGTGCTTGCGATCGGTCCCCGCAAGGTCGTCCTCGTCCGACGCTTCGACCGGACCGACGAGCCCTTCCAGCCGACCTGCCACTATCTCAGCGGGCTTTCGGCGCTTGGCTACGACGACACCACCGAGGCCGGCTCCTACGCGGAACTGGCGGCCTTCATCCACAGGCACGGCGCCCTGCAGGTGGCGGACCGCCACGAACTTTTCCGGCGCATGGTCTTCAACGTCCTATGCGGGAACCGGGACGACCACCTGAAGAACCATGGCTTCGTGCGCGGAACCGACGGCGGGTGGCGCCTGTCCCCTGCGTTCGACATCGTTCCCCAACCCGACATGCCCGACGCCCAGGCCATCGGCCTCGGCATCATGGGAGGGATGGCGACGCGGCTGAACTACATGTCCCGCATCAAGGACTTCGATCTCGATGCCGCCGCGGCAGACGCGACCGTCGCCGGAATGATCGGCGTGATGCGCCCTTGGAGGCGGATGTTCGCAGAATGGGGCGTGTCGGCGGCGACGATCCGGCGCCTCGAGAGAGCGTTCTCGCCACAGATCAGCGACGGCGCCGATCCTGATTTGGCGCCCATCCAGCCGTGACGGAACTGGGCCCCCTTCCACGGGCACATCAATAAGCAAGGCCGATCATTTGGTTGTGAGGGGAGGGGGCGAAGTGGTTATCCCTATATTGGCCATGCCCTCTGCCAACCTATCAGGAAAACCCTATAAAATCTGAATCTTGCCAGGGGTGTCATCTCGATGTCGCGCCCAAACAAACCATTCGCATAAGATATCTTATGGAACCTGAGCGCCCGACTGTTATGGTTAATTTCTGATCTGCTTACGGTTGCACGTCAATTTGAGAATTATCTGTATCCCGAAACCCGAATCGGGCAGTGCAGGGGCCCGTAGGAGTCCACAGAATGGGATACCCCTCCCCTCCCCTACCAGAATAGCACTCAAGCTCGCTTTTATCGGCCCCTTCAGCGGCGCCTCAGAAGTTCCCCCAGCCTTGTTCGGCTTCGCGCCATCAGCGGATCTCCATCCGAAACCACTGGAATGCCCGCTTCTAAACCTACTGTTCCCGTTGAGGCGGAATGGTTGGCTTGGCAGCCACAACGTCCTCAGGCTGTAATAAATTCGGCAAGGGTTCGGTCGCTGCGACCGCCGCCAGTAGACCGCCTGGGACGGCTGGCGTGCGGTGCGTGTGCACTCCGCACCATCTGACGTGATTACTTTGGCATGCCTCACCTGTCGAAGGCCGTGGACGTGGCGCTCTCCGGCGGCTCCCCGGACTCAGCATGCATGCGGGGCACTGTGCCGAGTTGGTTCGAGATCCTGCGGACTCGCTTCAGGACCTCATGCTCGACGTTGTCCAAGATCTGGTTCCCACCCGCCGGCATGGCGGCGACGGCGTCTTTGGCCGCGGACACGTGTTCGCGAACGAGTTCGCAGAGTTCGGCGACCCGGCGGAGCGTGGCGGCGGGGTTGAGGCCGACCTCGGCCGCGAGCTTCTTCCAGTCGTCTCCGCGGATGTGGACCGCCTCGCTCCTCTCGCCGATCCTCTGTGCCATGTGCTTCGTGATGGTCGGCCAGACCTCGCCGCACATGATGTCGTACAGCGGAGCTAGCTTCGCCGTTCCGCGCGCGCCGATCATGAGTGAGTAGTTCTTGGCATGCGCGTCGGTGTTGCATGCGAGGACGTTGAAGATCAGGCCGTCGAGGAGCTTCAGCCTCTCGCCGGGCGATACGTGGTCCGCCACCGCCGCGAACAGCTGCTTGAGGCCGGGTCCCGGCCCGACCATCGATCCCGGGGGAGGTGTCTCGTACTTCTGCACTGGGTAGTACCCCAGGACCTGCGCTAGGTCCTCCTGGTGGATGCGCCGCACTTGGCCCCCGGCATCCTTCAACCTGTCGTAGCGCTCGACGAGGAGATAGCTCCGCGCACCCGCCTTGCCGGTCGTGACCTTGGCGGTCTCGAGGCCGCACATCCCGGCGAGCGTCAGGCAGAACGCCTCGTTCTGGACGCTGCCCTTGAGCCGCGGGATGTCGGGCTTGAGGATGTGCGTCGAGGGCTCTCCCTCGAGAGGGATGCAGATGGTCCCGGCGGCGACAGAGACCGCGATCTTGTCCTGGGCCCCCGCCAACGACATCGAGACGCCTTCGGTCCCGACCAGGAAGGGGCGCTCCGGGAGGTCGTCGATGACGCGTTCGAAGTCGGCTTCCGTTTCGATGGGTACAAGTCTGCCGCCGCTTCCCCTGGGTTGCCCGATAGAGAGCGCTCCGGCGGTGTCGCGGCCCATGCGCGAGAGGATGCCGAGGACGTCCTGCGAATGGACGCCCATTATCTGCCCGATCTCGTGCAGGTGGGATTCCGGCAGGAGATTGGCGAGCCACGGCATGATCGTCCTGCCGCCGTGGCCGCTTTCGGCAAGGGGCATCGATAGCGAGATTGGGAAGGCGGCCTTGCGGCTTCGCCAGGCATCCTCATAGACGAGTGCCGGCCCCGCGTCGGTCTTGGCAATCCGGGCGATCCTGATGTTCTCGTAGAAGACGTCGACGTATTCGGCCATCGCGCGCTTCATTCAGAAGGAGGGTATATGGCCAAGCTCGTCGTCCTGCTCGGGCTCCGGTTCAGCGACTTGGGGGGAGAATTGCGGGGCCGGGGCATCTGTGAAGCGGAATCCCAGTTCAACCGCCACCGTGAGTGCCTTGTCTAGCTGGATGGTCGCCTTGCCAGCCTCTAGATCCACGATGAAACTAATGTTCACGCCGCATCGCGCCGCGAGGGCCGATTGGTTCAGGCCCCTCTGCTTGCGGGCGCGCCGGACGGCAGCCCCGAATTCCTTGGCGTTCCTGATCACGGGACCATCCTCCACACGTCGACCATGCGCCTAGTGCAAGCAAGCCATAACGCTGAATTATGCCGAACGCCACAATCGCTCTCCCATCCTGTGGATTATGGTGAGCGGCATAATTTATAGAGATTACGCAAATTTGTGGCGATCGGCACAACCCCGGGGGTGGCCGCTGTGATTATGCCGAGCGGCAGAACGCCACTCGAACGCCTTGCGGTTCACGGCCGCGCCCGCACTGCCTGAGCCTGGGGGGTTAGGACAACATATGCTGCGGTGAAGGGGGAGACCGTCCGCTTGGTAACGCCCTTTAAGTTCCGTTACCGACTGACCGTGGCTTATAGTCGGTAATCGGGCCACGCGCGCGTTACCGGCGGCCCGGATCGGCCATGCACCGCGGCAGCCACCGCTTCGGTAGGGAACGTCCCCAAACGTTATCGTCGTTGCGGAATGAAGTCTCAGGAGCCCCCCGAATGCAGCGTGCTGGGCCGACGCTTGCGCGGACCCTGGAACGGATGGATGGACTACCTCCTCGCGATAATTGACGCGACTGAGACCATGCTGACCTCGCTTGGTCCGCTTGGAAAGCGCCTTCTCCAGGGTCTTGGCATCGATTGGCCTGAAGGCCGACGCGGCGAGGTCCCGGTCCTGCGGTCCTATCGCCGCGAGAAGCTCGTCGAGGCTTTGAGGTCCCTGCTTCTTGATCAGGTCGACGAAGTCGACGTGCCGTTTGTTCGGCTGTGCGCCAGAAGGGGAACTTGGCGACCTGCCCGGAAGCGGACGTTCCGCTTTCGACCCAACCCGGTCACCGCTCCCTCGTCGGGCCCGGCCCGAAAGCGGTCGTTCGTTGTGTTACGCGTTCCGATTAGTAGCCGAGCTGCGTGGGGGGGCGCGAAAGGTGGGGTTCGTTGATTGCCGGAGGCAAACCTCCGGCAATCCGTCACTCTTTAGCGAACACCGCGCGTCATATCGATGTTCGAGGGCAAGCTCAGCGTTTCATCGGCCGCACGGGGAGACGTGGCTCTTGGCCTGCCGTTGAAGGCCGAGGCGATCAAGACGTAGAACAGCGGGGTAGCGAACACCGCCAGCACGGTCGCCGTGACCATGCCGCCGAGCACGCCGGTACCGATGGCCCGCTGGCTGTTCATGCTCGCACCCGTGGCGACGGCGAGCGGCACCACGCCGAGGATGAAGGCGAACGAGGTCATCACGATGGGGCGGAAGCGCAGCTCGCACGCCTCCAGCGCCGCGTCGCTGACCGACCGGCCCTGGGCCACGAGGTCCTTGGCCACCTCGATGATGAGGATGGCGTTCTTCGCGGTCAGGCCGATTACCGTGATGAGGCCGACCTTGAAGTAGACGTCGTTGGGCATGTCCCGCAGCAGCATGGCGAGGACCGCCCCGACCACGCCGGTCGGCACAACGAGGAGCACCGCCAGCGGGATCGACCAGCTCTCGTAGAGCGCCGCGAGGCAGAGGAAGACGCAGAACAACGAGAGAGCGAGCAGGTACACCGCTTGGCTCCCCGAGAGCTTCTCCTGCAGGGACTGTCCGGTCCAGGCGTGGTCGAACCCGGACGGCAGCTTCGCCGCGAGCCGCTCCATCTCGGCCATGGCGTCGCCGCTTGCGTAGCCCGGCGCCGCGCTGCCGCCGAACTTGATGCTCGGGTAGCCATTGAAGCCCACCACCTGCGAGGGACCCATCGTCCACTCGATCCGCGCGAACGATTGCAGCGGCAACATCTGACCCATGGCGTTGCGTACGTTGAGTTCGAGCAGGTCCTCGGCCCTCATCCGGCGCCCGGCCTCGGCCTGGACGATCACCCGCTGCATCCGGGCCTGGTTCGGGAAGTCATTGACGTAGGCCGAGCCGAGGCTGGTTGAGAGCGTGTCGTTGATTTCGGCGAACGTGACGCCGAGCGCGTTCGCCTTCTCGCGGTCGAGGATGAGCTCGACCTGGGGCGCCGTCGGCAGGCCCTCGACGTAGACGCCCTGAAGGACCGGGCTTTTCGAAGCGGCAGCCAGCAGTTGGTCGCGAGCGGCGGCCAGCGCCAGGTAGCCCTGCTGGCCCTTGTCCTGCAGGCGGAAGCTGAAGCCACTGGAATTGCCGAGGGAGGCGAGACGTCCCGGCAGGTCGAGCATGCGCTGCATGATGGTCGCCGCCACGGTCACGGTCGACACGTTCATGGTGGGCGTCTCCGCCCCGGGCGTCGTCGGGTCGGTGGCACTCGGCTTGCAGCCGACCAGCGCTAGGATCACGATGCAGGACGTAACCACCGGGACGATGGGCAGGCATCTGCGTTCACGCTCTCGCATGGGTCTGCGGGTCCTTGGTCCGGGATGGTGGGAAGGACGGCCTGGCGGGACCGCTCAGTCGGGAAGCGTCATCGCAACCAGTCGCCGACGGAGGGCGGGGAGGTCCGGCATCGGGCCGCCGTCATCGCGCAGGAGGCCGGCGAGCCAGACCCCGTCGGCGGCGAGCCGCACGATCTCCAGCGTCGGATGATCGTCGGTCGCGTGGTGCCGCCGGACGAACCTGGCGAACCACGCCGCCGTGACCCGCCGCAGGCTCGGTTCCGTCAGGGACGAGATATAGAGGGCCGTCCACTGGCTGCCCTGGTTCAGCATTAGGTCGTCCAGGGTCACCGTCACGTAGGCCCGGGTGAAGCGGCCGTACGGCTGCGGATCGGTCGCCATCGCCGCCTCGATGTCGGCATCGAGCTTCTCCAGGAGCTCGGCGACCACGGCGTCGATGAGGGTCTGCTTGCTCGCGAAGTGGTGGAACATCGCGCCCTTGGTGACGCCTGCCGCCGCGCAGACCGCCTGAACGGTCACGGCGGAGAGCCCTTGCTCGATGGCCAGATTGGCCGCGCAATCGAGGAGCGTGCGCCGAACGAGCTCTGGCTGCTTCCTGCGGCGGTAGGCGTTCTCCATGGTCAGTGCCCCGTCGAAGTCGAGAACACCTGCATCACCATCACGCCGCCGACGATCATGCCGATGCCGACGAGCGCGGGCAGATCAAGCGACTGCTTAAACACCGCGGCGCCGATCACGGCGGTGAGGACGACGCCGACCCCGCTCCAGATGGCGTAGGTGATCCCGAGCGGCATGACCTTCAGGGCATGCGTCATCAGGTAGAACGCGCCGGCATAGAATGCTGCCATCGCCAGCGTCGGCACCAGCCGTGTGAACTGCTCGGACTTCTGCAGGAAGGTCGTGCCCGCAACCCCGCAGAGGATGGCGACGGTCAAGGCGGCGTAGGCGAAGGCTTGGCTCGGCATGGTCTCACCGGTGAATCGATGAGCACATACATACAGACCGTTCGGTATCTTTCAAGTCACATTCCGCTTTCCCGCGCAGGCATCGGTTATCGAAGGTCTGAAAAGGGCGGATGCCCGAGGCGATATGTGCGGGGCGACGGAATGGCGATCCACGCGTCCGAAAGGGGACAGGGGGGTCCCCACCCAACCCGATTGCAGGGCGGACGGGCAGTTCCCGACCCGATATAGCCATAAATCTCTATCTTCGAGTTACCCCAAAGAAGACGTTCGGTGCTTGAGCGAAGGAGAGATCTCTGAATCGCTCAAATGACGTCCACCAGCAGCTTTAGGCACGCAGTGCCCCTGGTGTCAGGCCGTCCTCCCGACGCATCACTGATGTCAGGTGGCTTTGGCTGGAGAACCCGCATGTCAAAGCGATTTCTGCCAGAGTCATGGGCCCGCCGAGGATGAGTGTACGCGCATGATCGAGACGCATGCGGGTAAGGTACTGATGAGGGCTCGTGCCGGTGCGCTGCCGGAAGGTGCGGAGCAATTGGCTGGACGAGAGACCGACCACGCTCGCGATGTCGTCAAGCTTGACGGTACCGGCAAAATTCGCAGACATGTAATCCCGCAGCCGCCTGAACTGTCGGTCGGACAAGCCGGCACTGACCTGTTTTACGCTGCGGGCGCCATATTGCTTGAGCAAGTGGAACCCTAAAAGGTTCAACAGCGAGTCCAATTGCAGGTCTGGCATACCAATATCGGCGTCGCATCGGAGCTCGTCACGGAGCATTTCGCCTAGAGGCTGTTATGGACCTGAGCGGTTTGGAATTCAGATGAGGAGGCATGACCTCTTCGCGCCAAGCCTACCCGTCCGATGTTTCCGATGATGAATGGGCGCTGGTCGCGCCGTACCTGACGCTGC
>NZ_LMMX01000028.1:0-12461 GCF_001422425.1 Methylobacterium sp. Leaf102
CCTGCGCCCGCGCCTGTGGCTGATGAGCCAGCGGTCGGATTGCAGGATCTTTCGCGATCGGACCACGCTCCAGGTGCTCGAGACCCTGTGCGCCGAGCACGGCATCGCCGACTTCGATCTCTCCGGCGTGACGAGCCCGCCGGACCGCCAGCCCTACGCGGTGCAGTGGAACGAGACGGATCTGGCCTACCTGCTGCGGCGGCTGGAGGAGGACGGCACGTTCTACTACTTCGTCCACGCCGCGGGCCGGCACACCCTGGTGGTGGGCGACCATGCCTCGGCCTACCGCGACGGCGACCCCGAGCGGGTGCGTCTCGCCTTCGGCTCGGCCGATGCCGAGCACATCCACGACTGGCGCCGGCAGATGCGCTTCACCCCCGGCAAGCGGGCGGGGGGCGACTGGGAGTTCACCACCCCCAACACCCGCCTGCAGACGGCGACCCCCTCCCTGGTCAGCGTGCCGGGCAAYGCGGCCTACGAGCTCTACGAGTATCCCGGCCGGTTCCTGTCGCCGGAGGCCGGCGAGGCGGCGACCCGCCTGCGGGTGCAGGCGACCGAGACCGACTTCGACCGCATCGAGGGCCGCTCGTCGGTGCGCGGCCTCGCGGCCGGGCACCGCTTCACCCCCTACGAGGTGGCGCACCCSGAGCACGTCTACGCGGCGCAGGTGGTGAGCCGGATCCTGCACCGGGCCGAGGACCCGACCTACGAGACGGGCGCGGGCACGCCGCATTACGAGAACGAGTTCGCGGTGATGCCCGCGCACCTGCCGGCSACGCCGCACCGGGGGACGGCGCGCCCGCGCATCGACGGGCTGCAGATCGCCCGGATCGCCGGCCCGCCGGGCGAGGAGATCCACACGGAYRCGTTCGGGCGSGTGAAGCTGACCTTTCCGTGGGACCGGCGSGCGAAGGCCRACGGGACCGACACCGGCTGGGTGCGGGTGTCGCAGAGCTGGGGTGGGGGCAGCTGGGGCCAGCAGATCATCCCGCGCATCGGCATGGAGGCGCTGGTGGCCTACCAGGAGGGCGACCCCGACCGGCCGATCGTGGTCGGCATCGTGCCCAACCCCAACAATCCCGTGCCGTACGACCTGCCGGCCAACAAGACCNGCCAGGACTTGGGCCAGGACTTGAGCTTCAGGGTTCGTGGAGGCGCTGGTGGCCTACCAGGAGGGCGACCCCGACCGGCCGATCGTGGTCGGCATCGTGCCCAACCCCAACAATCCCGTGCCGTACGACCTGCCGGCCAACAAGACCAAGCTCGTGATCCGCTCCGACACCCACAAGGGCACGGGCTACAACGAGGTCTCGATGGAGGACCAGGCCGGCGCCGAGAACCTGTTCACGCATGCCCAGAAGGACATGACCACGAAGGTCTTGAACGACGCCACCACGCGGGTGGACGCCAACCAGGTCCAGAGCATCGGTGCGAACCACGCGCTGGAGGTGGCCAACAACCAGAGCCAACAGGTCGGCGGCTCGCGCTCGCTCACCGTGGGGGCGGTGGGCGGCGCGGCGAGCGCGGGTCTCTCGGCGGCGATGGCGGCGCTGTCGGGGCAGACCGCCGTGCTGCTCGGGCAGGCCATGGGCGTCGCCACGCAGGCCATGAGCGGGGCCGGCGGCGGTGGAGCGGCCACGGGTTCGCCGGTGGATACCGGTGCACTCGCAGGCCTCGGACAGGCGACGGCCGGGCTTCCGGGCGAAGGCGCTGACGGCTCGGGCGCGGCCGCGCTCGCGCCGCTGGCGGCGGGGTTCGGCGGGTTGATCGGCGGCGGCGGGATCGGCGGCCTCATAGGCGGCGGCCTCGACCGGACCCGCACCGGCATCAACGACGCGACGGCCAAGAGCCTGCTCACCGGCGGCGGCGCCGGCATGGCGGGGGCCGGCACGCAGCTCGCCGGTCAGGTCGGCGGCATGATGGGCGGCCTCGGCGGCGTCATGAACACCCTGGTCAGCCGGTTCCAGAACACCACCACCGGCATCGCATCCACCGAACAAGTTGGGATGACGAAGGTCGTCAATGTCGGACAGACATCAATCGAAAACATCGGCAATGCCAAGAAGGTGGTCGTTGGGGAAGAGTTGCTGATCCAAGTCGGCCAGTCGTCGCTGCTGATGAAGAAAGACGGAACGATCCTGCTCAAGGGTGTGACCATCTATATCGATGGGTCCGAGCAGGTTCAACTCACCGGCAAAGTCGTCGACCACAACTGAGGACCGACCCGATGGAGATGCTGAACCTTAGCCCGTTCCCGAACCTGCGCTTCTACAACACCGACAGCCAGGGCCGTGAGTTCGGGGTGCTTCTGGTCAAGGGGACTTACGACATCGCCGCGGACGGCAGCCTGGCGATCGCGGACGAGCAGGAGCCACTGGTGCTGACCGACACCTATCACGGCGCCCTCAACAGTTCGTCCCTACGTCTCCCCTCTGACGTGGTGCCCAAGAAGCCACGATCCGACATCATCCTGAACGCAGTCGCCCGTTCGCCCGACGGCGCAGCTCGACCATCTTGGATCTGCGGGATTCGGGTCGAGGGCGAGCACGTTCTGGAAACGCGGCTGCGCGTGACCGGACCGCGCATGTGGGAGCCGGTCTGGGGCGTGTCCGAGCAGGCGCGCGCCACGATGAGCGTGGCAGAGAAGCGGCGCGTGTTCGGCGGTTGGCGCCTAGGGGAGCCGGAGCCGGTTCGCGAGGTGCCGATCCGCTACGAGCATGCCTATGGCGGCCTGCTGACCCGGCCGGGGGCGGACGGGAAGGAGCCGTTCCTGGAGGCCGACGAGCACAATCCGATCGGCTGTGGCTGGATCGCCCCCGACCTCACCCCGATCGATGCAGCCATGCCGGCACCGCAGATCGAGGCGGCGGACGAGCCGATCTTGGAACCGCATCGGCGCTATAGTCCGGCCGGGCTCGGGCCGATTCCCCCGGCCTGGCTGCCTCGCCGCCCGCTCGGCGGAACCTACGACGCGCACTGGCAGGCGCATGTCTGGCCGAACTGGCCGGCCGACTACGACTTCGCCTACTACAACAGCGCTCATCCGGACCTGATTTACCCCGACCTCTTGATCGGGAACGAGACCGTGCGGCTGTCCGGGCTCGGTGGAGAGGACGGACAGCGGATCATACGGCTTCCGAGCCACATGATCGTCCTGCACGTCGCCTACGCGGAAGGCGATCCGCAGATCGCCGGCATGGACCTCGATACCCTGTTCATCGACGTCGCCGATCCCGATGCGGGGTGGCACCGGGTGTTCCTGACCTGGCGAGCCACCTTCGATCCGGACAAGGTCGAATGCCTCAGCTTCGGCCTCGTACCGTACGCCCCGGATCCGAAGGGCCCGTCGGTCCAGCCGGCATCGAAGGAGATTTGATATGGGCAAACCGGTCTCTGGCCGCCGCGAAGGCAGCAACCTCATGGTGACGACCGGCCCGGACGTGTGCTGGACGCCGATGGGCGGTGGCATGGTGCCGGTGGCCTATTCCTGCGTCGTCGAGTTCGACGGGTCCGAGCGGGTGTCTCCGGACGTACGCAACAACGCGCTCAAGGACTTCCAGCTCAACACGCGCGCCGTCCGCATCACCGGGCACGAGCCGGGGACAGGCAAGGGCGTCGTGGTCCCGGGCTATAAGAATTACTCGCACGTGAGAACGGCCTGTTCGAGCGTGTTCTCGCACGGCCATGCCGTCGTGCGGGACGGGGACCCGTGCTGGATCAACCATCCCGACATCGGCCCGACCGAGCCGCAGCGCACGATGAGGCCCGTCGAGGTTCCTTCGGTGTGGACGCCGAAACCCGGCTCGGATGCGGGGGCGTAACGTGATGGCGGCACGGTATCCGCTCGGAGCCGCAAGGGCGGGGGCAGGCGCGTGAGCGGTGGCTCGGATGCCAACGGTGGTCAGGGCAGCGTCACGCTTCCCATGATCACGGCCGGCGAGCCCGACCCGCCGCCCGGACCGAACTTCTCGCGGGGACGCGAAGGAGGCCAGCCGAACGAGTCGGTCCAGAAGGCCAATGCCCAGGGCAAGACCGTCATCGGGGCGAGTGCGAAGAAAGCTCAGCTTCAAGAGCTGATCGACGAGTTCGACCGCCGCCTCGAGGAGAAGGACAGGCAGATCGAGGACCAGAAATCATTCGAGAAAAGTGAGTTCGACCGCGGCGGCGATGTGGGAACCTCCGAGGTCCCCGAGCTGGAGCAGGATCGCGATAAGCTTGCCTCGGTGAGGGACACGTTCATCGACGCGCGCGACAACATCGGCCCGGCCGCGGACGAGTTTCAGAAAGGCAACTATTGGCCGATGCTTGGGCTGTTCGCGGAGCGCGAACCATTGTTGCAGGTCGCGGGCGAGGGGCTGGCTGGCAGGGTCGCGAGCAAACTGGCTGTTCCAGCCGGCAAGTTGGCCAGTTCTGCCAGTGGCCTGATCGGCAGGGTCGGCACGAAACTTGGCGAGCTTGCAGAGCAGGTCGGCCTCAGAAAACCACGTCCGGCGTCTCGTCCCTCGCCCAGGGCGGAGGGTGAATCGATCAAGGGACAGTCGGGACGCCAGAATGGCACCGGCACGCGCTGCACCTGGCCCTGCACCCAAAACCCGGTGGCGCTCGCCGACGGCGCGAAGGTGACCTTCGACACAGACTTCGCCCTGCCGGGCGTGCTGCCGATCGAACTCACTCGAAGCTATGCCTCCGACCTCAGCCATGACGGCCCGCTCGGTCGCAACCGCATCGGTAGCCTCGACGAGGTGCTCGTGCGCGAGCCCGACGGCAGCCTGCTCTACCGCATGGGCTCGGGCCTCAGCGCCGGCTTCGACCGTCCGAGCCCGAACATCGGCGAAGTCAGCCGCAACGCCAAGCACCCGCATCTCACGCTCGCGGCCGGCCGAGACCGTACCTACGTCCTGCGCGACCGCGGCCTCACCAAACTGTTCGGCAAAGGGCGGGACGGCGTCTGGCGCCTGGCCGAAATCCGGGACCCGAATGACCAACACACCACGTTCGAGCGCGACGCCGCAGGCCTGCTGCTGCGGGTCGAGCGGTTCGACGGCTTCGCGTTCGACTTCGAGAACGATGCGCGCGGCCTGCGCATGGCCGTGACCCTGCACGCGCCCGGCGGCGAGACCCGCCCGATCACCCGCTACGCCTATGACGCGCGCGGCAACATGACGGAGGCGCGCAACAGCTACGGCCCCTCGTTCCGCTACGAATACGATGCGGCGGGCCGCTTCTTCGCCTACGAAGATGGCGTCCGCACCCGCAACACCTACGCCTACGACGAGGCCGGCCGGGTGGTGACCGTCACGACGCCTGGCGGCCGGTTCGACTACCGCCTTGCCTACGGGGCTGACGGGCGCACGACGACGCTCACCTACGCGGACCGGCCGGACGGAGCGCGGCGCTACACCTTCGACGCGAACGGGCGGGCGCTGAGCGAGACGGACACGCTCGGCCGGGTGCGTCGCTTCGAGCGCGATGCGCTCGGCACGCTCCTGGCCGAGATCGACCCGGAGGGCAACCGCACCGCCTACGCCTACGACGCCTTCGGCACCTTGAGCGCGGTCACAGACCCGGAAGGCCGGCGCACCGCCTACCACTACGACGAGGACGGGCGCCTCGAGCGGCTGATCGACCCGACCGGCCAGACCTGGGAATGGAGCTACGACGGGCGGGGCAACCTGGTCTCGGCCGTCGACCCGCTCGGGTACCGCACCGACTACGCCACCGACGAAGCCGGCCTGCCCACCGCGAACATGCGCCACGACGGCCTGATCGAGCGCCGCGACTACGACGCGCAGCACAACCTCGTGCGCCTCGTCGACTATCGCGGCGGCACCACCCTATTCGAACGCGACGCCTTCGGCCGCCTCACGGCCCGCACAGACCCGCTTGGCCAGGTCACCCGCTTCGCCTACGACGAGCGTCCCGGTGCCGACTTCTGGACGCCCACCGCCCTGACGCGGCCCGACGGCGTCACCGTCCGGCGCGAGGCCGAGCCGGAGCGCGCCACCCTGACGCTCACCGAGGGCGAGGGCCGGCGTACGCGCTACCGCTACGGACCCTTCGATCTCCTGGAATCGATCGAGGATCCCAAGGGCGGACACCTGCGCTTTACCTATGACGGGCAGCAGCGGCTGACGCGGGTGAAGAACCAGCTCGGCCGGCACTGGACCTTCGCGCGGGACGCTGCGGGGCGGGTGGTGGAGGAGACCGACTTCGACGGGATGACCCTGGCCTACGCCTACGATCGGGCCGACCGCGTGACCGAAACCCGCTATCCCGACGCGGCACGGACCGCCTACGTCCACGATCGTGCCGGGCTGCTGGTGCGCCAGGAAGCCTTTGGGCCGGCTGCAACCGTCCCGGAGGTCACGCGGTTCGCCTACGACCGGGCCGGGCGGATCGTCGAGGCCGGGACCCCTGCGGCGCTCGTGCGGCTGGAGCGCGACGCCCTCGGCCGGGTGATAGCGGAAACTCAGAACGGACGCCGTATCGAGAGCACCTATGATTGCTGCGGCAATCGGGTGGAGCGGCGCATGGGAGAGCGTCGGGTGGCCACGACCTACGACCCACTCGGCGCGCCGACGGCGATCGCATTCGGGGAGCACGCGCCGCTGCGCTTCACCCGCGACGCCGCTGGCCGCGAGACGCTGCGCGAGAGCGCGGCGGGGTTCCGTCTGGAACAGGGCTGGGACGCGGCTGGCCAGCTCACCCGCCAGCGGGGCGGCCTTGGCCCGGCCGCACGGCCGGGCCAAGCGCTAGCGCCGAGCCTGGAGCGCGTCTATGCCTGGGACCGGTCCTTCGCTCCGTCACGGATCACGGATGCGCGCTGGGGCGAGACGGTGTACGGGAGCGACCCGGCCGGGCAGATCGCCGAGAGCCGGTTCGGCGACGGCGAGATCGAGCGCTTCGCCTACGACCCGGCCTTGAACCTCTCCGGGCTGGGCGACGCTGGCTCCCGAGTGAGCGCTTGGCAACTCGCCGCCGGGGGCCGGGTGGAGCGGGCGCGCGGCTCGCACGGCGAGACGGTGCACCTGAGCTACGACGCATGTCGCCGGGTGGTGGAGCGGCGTGTCGAGCGGTCCGGGTTCCGACCGCGCGTGTGGCGCTACGGCTGGGATGCGCAGGACCGTCTGGTGGCATGCGAGACGCCATCGGGCGCGTGCTGGGCGTATGGCTACGACGCGTTCGGGCGGCGGGTAAGCAAGCAGCGTTTGCTGTCGGAGGGCGAGGAGGCCTGGGTTCGGGGACGGTTCCCGAGCCTGGTGCGGAGCGTCGCGGCGGGGGGGCGCAGCGCGCTCGACGTGTGGGCCAAGCGTCCGCCGGGNCGAGACGCCATCGGGCGCGTGCTGGGCGTATGGCTACGACGCGTTCGGGCGGCGGGTAAGCAAGCAGCGTTTGCTGTCGGAGGGCGAGGAGGCCTGGGTTCGGGGACGGTTCCCGAGCCTGGTGCGGAGCGTCGCGGCGGGTGGGCGCAGCGCGCTCGACGTGTGGGCCAAGCGTCCGCCGGGTGCGGACGAACTCGATCCGCACCCGCCGGTGGTGGGCACCTGGTACCTGTGGGACGGGGACGTGGTGGCGGAAGAAGCGCCGCTGCGGCTCGACGGGTCGGTTGGGTGGGAGGCGGCGACGGGGTGGCACTACGAGCCGGGCAGCTTCCGTCCCCTGGCCAGGGAGGCGCCGGACGGCGCGCTCTGCTACATCGTCACCGATCATCTCGGCACGCCGCGGGAGGTGTTCGGCGAGGCGGGTGACCTCGTCTGGGCGGCGGAGTACCGGACCTGGGGCGCCGTGCGCCGGCTGTGGGTGGCGCAGGCCGACAACGACAACGCGACGGCAGGACGTNCGGGTGACCTCGTCTGGGCGGCGGAGTACCGGACCTGGGGCGCCGTGCGCCGGCTGTGGGTGGCGCAGGCCGACAACGACAACGCGACGGCAGGACGTRGCTGGTCGCCTTCCTCCTCCGGCAACGGGCCGCCTTCAGGCGGGCGCAGCTTCGGCAGCYTGGCCCTGAAAGACGATCCGGAGGCGATCGACGCGCTGCAGATCTGCCCGATCCGGTTCCAGGGGCAGTGGGAGGATGGCGAGACGGGGCTTTGCTACAACCGGTTCAGACACTATGACCCGCTCATCGGGCAATACATTAGTCCAGATCCTATCGGTTTAGGGGGCGGCACCAAACCTCAGGGATACGTTGGGCAACCAACTAGATGGGTTGATCCATTCGGGCTGGTATGTTGCTCAGCACATTACAACAAGGTCGCGAAGAAATATGGGGGCGTACCAGTCGACGGCGGTTACAAGTTTCCAAATCAGCGCCAAGCCATGCAAGCCGCCTCGGAAATGAGCGGCGATCTGGGGTCTCAGACGGATGTCATCCGTCGCAGCAGCTTTCGTGGCGGGCCATGGTCGTGGAGCGGTAATCAGGGCGTCATTGGTCGTCAGAGCATGGACAAAACGGTTGGCTGGCGGAATGATAGTCTTGGCCACCCCAATCTGGGGATGGGTCCGCATGTCAACGTATGGAGCCGCGACGGCTCAAATGCACACCTTTTTTATTGAGGGTCGAAAATGAAAATTCGATGGAATCTGATGTCAGACAGCAATAAAACATGGTCTTTTATAAAAGATATAAATGATAACCTCAGTGAATTAGAGTTAAGAAGCGAGGATGGCGAAGAAGCAATCGTTGTTTATCAAGAAAGATTCGGCGATCGCTGCGCTGTAACGCTCTTCCCTGCAGCACGGCGAAAACTGGATTTAGACCACAAAGGAAGAGAAAGGGAATTAGATTTTATTGATAAAGAAAAGTTTTTTATTACTATAATTGATGCGAATGAAAATAAAGAATTCATTTGCCAAGGCATATATGACTTCGAACTAGCTTGTAATTTAGCAAAGATATTTACGCAACTCAGTTTTGATAAAGCAACGGCTTATGCTAAAAGGAAGAAAATCTAATTCATAAAGCCTGAAAAATCTTATATGTATTATTTGGCGGCAGAGTATCGGACCTGAGGCGCCGTGCGTAGGCTGTTGGTCGCGGAGGCTGACAACGACAACACGGCAAGGGCGCGCAACTGGTCGCCTTTCTCCTCCGGCGACGGCCCGCCTTCAGGCGGGCGCAGCTTCGGCAGCCTGGCGCTGAAGGACGATCCGGAGGCGATCGACGCGCTGCAAATCTGCCCGATCCGATTCCAGGGGCAGTGGGAGGACCCCGAGACGGGGTTGAACTACAATCGCCTCCGTTATTACGATCCAATCCTAGGACAGTATGTTTCTCCCGATCCATTAAGGATCGTGGGCGGAGCACGATCGCATGGATATGTCACTCAACCTACAGGATGGCTTGATCCGCTTGGGCTGACGGCGTGTTGCGCCTCGTCAGCTTTAGATTGGAGTAAAACAAATAAAGATGGAACAACCGTCGGTCATGTTAACAAATCACATGCCGGCCTAAACTTGAGCAAGCCTCAACAAGGCGTATTCTATGGAAATCCCCAAAATGCCATTAGAGCCGTTCCCGTTGGGATTGAGTCGGGGTGGCGGTGAGGAGCGTGGTCTGATTCGATGGCCTGCTTTCGAAGGAGAGCGCCATGCCGTCAACTCTGTCAGTCGATTTGCGCGAGCGAGTTATCGAAGCAGTCGAAGCGGGATCGTCGCGACGGCAGGCAGCGGAGCGCTTCGGTGTGGGCAAGGCCAGCGCGATCCGTTGGCACGCGCGCTTCCGCGACAGGGGTGAGATCGCGCCCAAACCCGCAGGTGGCGACCGGTCCCCGCCTGCCATCGAAGCCTATGCCGAGACGATCTTGGAGATCTTCCGCGCGCATCCGCAGATCTTCCTCCGGGAGTTGCGCGACACACTGGCCGAGCAGGGAATACGAACCAGCACGAGCGGGTTGTGGCGGTTCTTCGGTCGTCACGGCATCACCCGTAAAAAGGGGCTCTTCACGCCACCGAGCAGCAGCGGGAGGATGTGAGCGCCGCCCGGAACACGTGGTTCGACGTACAGCTGGATCTCGACCCGGACAGCCTCGTCTTCATTGACGAAACCGCTGCCGCGACGAACATGGTGCGGCCCTACGGTCGATCTGAACGGGGCGAGCGCTGTCGCATCTCTGCTCCGCACGGGCACTACAAGACCACCACCGTCACCGCTGCCCTCCGCACGAGCGGGCTCGTTGCCATCGCCCTGTTCGACGGAGCGACGAGCGGCGAGCGCTTCCTGGCTTACGTCTCCGACACGCTGGTCCCGGTGCTGAAGCGTGGCGATACGGTCATCCTCGACAACCTGAGCGTCCACAAGGTGGCCGGGGTGAGGGAGACCATTGAGGCGGCTGGGGCCCGCCTTCTCTATCTCCCGGCCTACAGCCCGGACTTCAACCCGATCGAGCAAGCCTTCGCCAAACTGAAGGCACTCCTGCGAACGACGGCAGCGCGCACCGTCCCAGACCTCTGAACCGCGATCCGAAACGCCTTCAAAGCCTTCCGCCCGCACGAATGCCGAAACTACGTCGCCGCTGCTGGATACGACGCCTTTGACCCAACATGACTGGCAACGGCTCTAGTGATGCCTGGGCTAGGGCCAACGCACAAGGTATACGGCCAACGACCATAGGAAGTAAAGATTACTATATTGTCCCAAGAAAAAATTCAGGATACGCCGGTGGAGCAGGAGGGCAGCGCCAAAATTATGACTATGTTACAGTAATTACCGAATCAGGTACAAATAGATTAGTTACTGGTTTCCCGAGCGGAAACGGTTTGCCGCGAGCTGTCGACAATGTCAGACCTTGAATTTCATGTCTCTGCATGCTCATGCTGCGGTGTTGGGCAAATAGGTATCATCAAAAGCGGCGAAACGCTTTATTTTGTTTGTGATGAATGTCAAACAACTTGGGCAAATATTAAAGATTGCAACTTATGTTATAAATCAATTACAGATATAGATACTTCTAGATCGCGACCAGCTTCAATCGAAGAGATAAAAGAAGTGGGGCTTTGGAGATTTGTGATAGATCCCGGATGGTACTAAACATGATCTATTTTCAATTTATCAGAATAAGTAAGTAGTTTTTCATTAAGTAGCGATGAATTATGAGTAATTTCCGCTAAAATTTATTAATTGAGTGCGCTCGCGCTTTCCTGCCTGATCCAGCCGGCCGCGGGTGGGCCAAGCGTCCGCCGCCGGTGGGCACTTGGTACCTGTGGGACGGGGACGTGGTGGCGGAAGAAGCGCCGCTGCGGCTCGACGGGTCGGTCGCGTGGAATGAGGCCACGGGGTGGCACTACGAACCGGGCAGCTTCCGTCCCCTGGCCAAGGAGGCGACGGACGGCGCGCTCAGCTACATCGTCACCGATCATCTCGGCACGCCGCGCGAGCTGTTGGGAGAGGGCGGCGATCTCCTCTGGGCGGCGGAGTACCGGACCTGGGGCGCCGTGCGCCGGCTGTGGGTGGCGCAGGCCGACAACGACAATGCGGCGAGAGCGCACAATTGGTCGCCTTCCTCCTCCGGCGACGACCCGCCTTCAGGCTGGTTCAGCTTGGCGCTCAAGGACGATCCGGAGGCGATCGACGCGCTGCAGATCTGCCTGATCCGGTTCCAGGGGCAGTGGGAGGATGGCGAGACAGGGCTGAGTTACAACCGGTTTCGGCATTACGAGGCGGCTCTTGGGCAATATGCTAGCCCAGACCCGATCGGCATCCTGGGCGGAACACGACAACAAGGATACGTAAGCCATCCTACAGCTTAAATTGATCCACTCGGGCTTACGAAGTGCTGCCCAGTCTGGACGTCAAGAAAGAACAAAAGCTCTGCGAAAAATGCATATGATCACTGGAAGGATCACGGCCCTGAGTTTCCGGATTACAAAAATTCACTAGAATATGTACGTGCAGCTCAAGATTTTACAACAAATCCTCCTGCGGGAACGTTAACAAGAAGTCGCGGATCTGATAATCTATTTTATAATTCGGATACAAATACATTTGCTGTAACTGATGCATCGGGCTCTATTAGGACTATGTTCAGACCAACAGACGCCATTAATTACTGGAATAGACAATGAATAAATATAATAGTGACGGCCTCTTTCCCTGTCCTTGCTGCGGCATGGGAACAATATCAGAGCTAGGGACGTATGAAATTTGTGAGGTATGTCGATGGGAAGATGACCCAGTTCAGTCGCGAAATCCTGATTATGCCGGTGGAGCAAATAAATGTAGTTTGAATGAAGCGCGGCATATTTACGAAAGAAACCTTAAAGCGCCTAATTGATATTGCTACAGAGGAAGTTCATAGCTCGATTTTATCAACGGCGTACTATATTTTATCAGAGCGCTTAGGGGCAGGACCGTGTGGTGGCGTACGAGACGCCATCGGGCGCGTGCTGGGCGTATGGCTACGACGCGTTCGGGCGGCGGGTAAGCAAGCAGCGTTTGCTGTCGGAGGGCGAGGAGGCCTGGG
>NZ_LMMX01000029.1:0-6118 GCF_001422425.1 Methylobacterium sp. Leaf102
CTCCGCACCCGTCTTCTGACCTCGCCGCATGTCCAGCTCCTTCGGTCCTGGCTGATCCTCTCAATCAGCCCGGTCCAAAGCCAGCCAGTCACGTCAGGGCTCCATCGGCGGGTCTCCGGACCGTCGAGCTGACGACACCGCATACCACCTGCGATTGTGTTCGTCATCCGGGTTTCTCGGTACACGACCCCGAGAGGAGGTGTGACAGGTTGATCCTGAAGCCATCGGGCTGTTTCGTTCAGGCGTCGAGGATGAACTCTGTGGGTGTCAGGCCGTACAGCGTCTTGTGTCCGCGGTCATGGTTGTGGTCATCGACGAACAGATGCAGATACGCTCGAAGCTGAGCATGGCGGTCGTAGTGGTCGCGTGTGATCGTCGTATCCTCGATCATACGGTTTGCTGCTTCGCGCTGCCCTCCGGGGCAAACGCTGGACTTACCCGTTGGCCCAAGAGTGGTTCACCTTGGTCAACCGATGGTCGATGCCATGCTCGTCGCAGACGCGATCGAATATGTGCTGGCTGGCGTAGACGTCCCGTCGGCGTGACGTGACCTGAATGCCGTCGTGGGTGAGCACGGTGTGGATACGGTAAGGCACCGCTTCGATGAAGTCGCGGAGGAACCGAGGAGCCTCCATCGTACCGACGCTCTCCACCAGCAGCACGAAGGCGAACTTGCCGATGCGGTCGATGGCCACAAACAGCCCGAGCCCTGCCTTCAGCCGTGCCGACCTCGGCAATGCCGCTGTGAACGTAGCCCATGGCGTAACTCGCAAAGCGCTGCGTCTCGGTTTTGTCGCCTTCTATCTCGGATCGTCGACCGATGCCGTGCCGATCCAGGCAACGAGGCAGCGAGGACCAGGTCAGGTGCGGGATCGTCGGCTGCAGGCCATAGAGGCAATCGTCGAGCGGGGGCGGCGTGTGCCGCCGGAAGGCGACGATGATCGCACCCTCTTCGACCGCAAGCACGCTGGAGCGCAGCTCCTTGGGCCCATCCGGGCAGCCGCTGTGCTCGTCCGTTTGTGCCCCTTCTGCACCGGCGTCGGGCTGACGCCGGTGCACCGGGCCAGCGCCCTCACGCTCTCTTCACGTGACTGGATCGCGCGACGGATTGCCTCCCTCGTGGTGGCATTTCCACGGAGAACCTACCCAGTAGCCTATCCCTTGCGACAGGGTACTCGACCGTATCGTTACACCGCGGGATCAAATCCTTTCAGGCGATCCACTGGTCCAAAGTGCCGCTGCCGATGATGGCAATGGGCGGGCCCGTCTCGGGAGTGCTGAAGCCGCTCATGTATCCGTCCTCGGATGGCATGGGGTTATTCACGGGAATCTCTCACCGCCGGCTGGCCATGACGGCGCGGCAATCCGGACTGAGCCGCGAGCTGTTCGTGAGGAGGCAGTCGGTGATCGCCCGCCGGTCCGGGATGAGTGTGCGGCACAGCCGGAGGACGTCCGGTGTGCAGGCGCGCCTTTCGGCGGCGGTGTCGGCGTGGAGACTGTCATCGCCGGCGCTTGCCGGCGTCGCTGCAGCGGCAGCCAGCAGGACACAGGCGACGGCACTTCGGACGAAGTGTCTTGATGTGCATTCGGATGTCCTCATCCCCAATCTCCTTCGGTCCGCCCGAAATGAGCGTCTGGTCGCCGGAACGCCATCAAACGAGAGCGTCGCGGCCCTTCCATGGAAACCATATGGTTTCCTTCCAGAAGTTGGCAAGCTGTCTTTCGGAACATGGATTCCGGTATGGCTCCCGATCCTGTGATGGAGCACGGGGCGAGCGACGACTCAACGATGCGAATCATTTAGGTTTTCATCATTCTCCAGTTATAATCGGGTCTGCGCTATGGGCTTCTGTCGCCCGGCCGAGCAATGTCGCATACCGGTCATTCCTGGAAACCATACGGTTTTTGATTACGTGATCTAGTCGATGCGAGGCGCCACGATGCGGAGAGGCGGAGGGGGAATGCCCATGCCGGAGTCTGAGGAGGCCGTCTCGGTCCCACGGGTCGCCAAGGACGATCAGACCTACGCTCGGCTCGTGGCCGTAGCCCGGGCGGAGTTCCTCGGCTCGGGTTTCGCGGGCGCGACGGTTGCTTCCATCGCCGCCAAGGCGGGGATCTCGAAAAAGACGGTCTACCAGTATGCGGCGTCCAAGGAGGCGCTCATGTACGAGGTGGTGGCGGACGCATGCCAAACGCTGTTCAGCGCGATCTTCACGTCAGCCAGTTCCGACCTCGTTCGTTCGGAGGTCGCGCACTGCCTCATCGAGTTCTGCTTGTTGTCGACCTCGGAGGATGGCGTCACGGCCCACCGCCTCGCCATCGGGGAGGCCCGGCAATTCCCGAAGATGGCGCAGGCGTACAAGGACGCCCTCGAAGCTTACGTGATCGAGCCCCTCGCGGCATGGGTACGCCGGCAGAACGATCTCGGTCGGCTGCGGGCGGACGACCCGAAGCTCGCTGCAGATATGCTGGCTTGCATGGTCGTCAGCCCGTTCGTACGCGATCTCAGCCTGGGGGTTCGGCCGAAGCCAACGCGAGACGAGATCGAACGTACGGTCAGCACGGCACTGAACCTATTCCATGCCGGCGTTGCCGCGCGCCTGGACTGAGCGGATCGAAGGCTCGTTCGGCCAACAAGGAACGTAGCCGCGCGTCGGGTCGAATTCAGGCGAATGTAACGGCACGTCGGAGACGAAGAACCGCCCGCGACGGATGAAGGAATGAACGTCCGCCTACAGGCGCGTCGTGAATCGCTGATTTTGACTTAGCACCCCCTGGGCATTTTGATGTCGGTGGGCAGCTGGAAGCGCCTTCGGCAATGGTGGCACAGGACGAGTGGGACGAGGCCGGCAAACAGCAGTCCGATGACGGCCTGCTGCGCACCGGCGGCGGCACAGGTCGCACGTCGGCCGCGTAGACCTTCCGGTTCCTCACGATGCCGACCGCCCAGCACAGACCCCGGGGGTAGAACGGCGCCCAGGTCCGTCGGGCCTTGCGCCCCATCACCCTAAGGAACGTGGCCTGCCCCCTGATTACGGTGGCCTGAAGGGCGATCAGGTCAAGCGGCTGAAGTCCCTGGAGACCGAGAACCAGCGCCTCCGCCGGGCGATCTCCGATCTGACCCTTGAGAAGCTCATCCTGAAGGAGGCGGCTGCGGGACCCGAAGGGCAGCGCCAGCAAAACTTCCGAGCCCGGCTCGCCGCCGGGCTTGTGTCGACTCCGTCGTTGCCGAGCACGGTGTGTCCGAACGCTTCGCCTGCCGAGTTTTGGGGCAGCATCGTTCGACACAGCGCAAATCCGCCGTCGTAGTCGAGGACGAGGCCGCTCTGACGGTCGCCATCGTTGCGCTGGCTCTCCAGTACGGGCGCTACGGCTATCGCCGGATCACGGCCTTGCTCTGGCGTGACGGCTGGACGGTGAACGTGAAGCGGGTCGAGCGGACTGAAGGCCCTCGACGTGATCGACGTACTCTCGGACCTGTTCAGTCTGCGCGGCGTGCCAGGCCATATCCGCTCGGCCAACGGGCCGGAGTTCATTGCCAAGACGGTCCAGGACTGGATCGCAGCGGTTGGCTCGCAGACCGCCTACATCGAGCCGGGCAGTCCGTGGGAGAACGGCTATTGCGAGAGCTTCAACGCGAAGCTGCGGGACGAACTCCTCAACGGCGAGGTGTTCTACACCCTCAAGGAAGCCAGCGTCGTGATCGAGCAATGGCGAAGGCACGACAACAGCATCCGGCCGAATTCGTCGCTCGGATACCAGCCACCTGCGCCCGAGGTCGTCATCTGGCCAACGGAACCGAGCGGATCAGTGCCGTCCGCTCGCCCTGCCATCGTCACCCGACCGACGATGCACTAACTTCGAACCTGGGCCACCGAATGGGGGCAGGCCACTGCGCGAGGCGCAGTTCGTGGCCATCGTCACGCCCTCGGTGAAGCACATCACCCGGGAACTCGCGAGGGCGTGACGGGCCTGCCTCGCGGCCGGACCTTGGCCGATGCCGCCCGGACCCGGCACCATCCTGCGGCCGGTCCTGGCCCCGGGCGCGCCGCGCCGAACCAGTTCCGGTCGGGGAGCCAAGGCTTCACCCTGTCGAGGGTCCCGGTCCGTCGCAGGTGCGCGCTGCAGCACCGTCGACCACCCTGTGCGAAAGTGCGCCGGACGAGCGGGTCGGCTAGGCCCGGGCGCTCTGGGCATTCTCGAACAGTGAAAAGGCCCTGAGGGCACCGGCGACGGCGCCGGCGGCATCCGAGGCGGGCCGGGTTTCGAGCCATGCGGCGAAGCTCGGCCACAGGCGCTGACCCTCGCCCTGCCGAAGGAAGCGGGTGTTGTCCCGAACCGTCGCATCGGGGCTCGCCAGGGCCTGGCGCAGGAGCATCTGGCCCCCGAGACGCGAGCCCTCGAGAACGTAGAGCAGCCCCGCGACCTCGGCCGGCGGCTGCGCGCGGGACATCGCCGGCGCAGGCGGGGCGGGATGCCCCAAGGCCGCCAGGTCGGACCGGATCGCGTCGGTGCGGCGGCGCGCCGGCCAATCGGGGGGCAGCGCTTCGGGAGGCGACGCGGCGAGGTCCGCCTCCAGGGGCACCAGGGCTGCCGCCATGGCGGCGAGGAACCCGACATAGGCTCCCCGTTCCTGGAGATCGTGGCCGGCCCAGCCGGAATCGAGGCGGTGGTGCGCGTCCGACGTCGCCCGCCGCAGGAGACCGCGCAGGCCCTGATCGACCACCCGCGCGCGCACCGCGTCCTCGCGTCCCATCCCTTCGGTCATGTTCGGCCGTCGCTGCCCTATATGCGGGAGGTCGCTTCCGTCAGGCGGTGACCGCCCGAACCGAGTGGTGATCCCGATGTGGTATCTCTATGGTCTCGCGCTTGTGGCCGGCATTGCCAACGCCGTCCAGGGCGGCACGAACGCCACCCTCTCCAAGGCCCTCGGCCAGCCCTTCGCCGCGGGGCTCGCGGTGGCCCTCGGCACCGGGACCACCCTGCTGTTCATCGGCCTCGTCTCCGGCCGTTTCAGCCTGCCGAGCCTCGCGCAGGCCGCGCAGGTGCCGGCCTGGGCTTGGTTCGGCGGATGCCTCGGTGCCCTCGTGGTCCTGTCGCAGTTCTTCGCCGCGCAGGCCATCGGAGCAGCCCCGTTCCTGGCGATCCTCGTCACGGCCGGCGTCGCCACCTCCATCGTCCTCGATCATTTCGGTTGGATCGGTTTTGCCGTCCACGCGGCGAGCCCGTGGCGGATCGTCGGGGGCGTGCTGATGGTCCTGGGCGTCACCCTCGTGGCCCTGTTCTGAAACCCGGCGGTCTCGCGTCGCACGACCCCTTGCCTTCCCGGCGCGAAACGGCGAGGTCCCCCGGAATCGTACAGCGCGGGTCGCCCATCAACACGGCCCCATGAGAAGCGTCCCATGAACATCTTTCAGGACATCGTCGCCCGTTTCAGCCAGACCGTCACCGCCTATGCGGGCGACACGGCCCTGATGCAGGCCATGGTCTCGGCCGCCGCCAACGTCATCGTCGCCGACGGGGAAGTGGCGAGCGAGGAGTTCGACACGGCGCTCGCCGGCATCCAGGCCAATCCGATCCTCGAGAAGGGCTACGACCGCCTGATGCTGGAGAGCGAGCTCTACGACGGCATCGCCCGGGCGCGGACCCGCGCCGGACGGGCGGAGAACCTCCGCCGCGTCGCCGGCATCCTCGGACGCGGCGAGACGGAGCGCGCCGCCGCCTTCCTGATCGCCGCCGACGTCGCCGATCACGACGGCATCTCCCCCCTCGAAGCGACGGCGCTGGACGAGATCGCCGAAGCGCTGGGCGTCGACAAGGCGGCCCTGCTCGAAGCGTCTCCGATCAAGCGTTCCATCGGGTGAGGGGGCTCCGGCACGGCGGCCCGGGGACGATTGTCGGCAAAGCCCTTGATCAAAGGACGGCAAGCCTCTAAGCGAGCCGCGTCTTTCGCCCGGCTCGATTAAGTTTTCGAGCGACTGACCGGGCGCCCGCTCGTGTGAGCTTGCCGCAGGAAAGAGACGATGGCCAAAGAGAAATTCGCTCGTACGAAGCCGCACTGCAACATCGGCACGATCGGTCACGTGGACCACGGCAAGACGTCGCTGACGGCGGCGAT
>NZ_LMMX01000030.1:0-5947 GCF_001422425.1 Methylobacterium sp. Leaf102
CCCGCCGAAGCCGAAGCGCACTACTATGCCCAGACCGAGGTGCAAGCCTTGGCCGCTTGATCCAAACCAAACAGCCTCCGGGAAACCCGGGGCGGTTCAGAACATCTCCCCCCTACGGGACATGTAAACTGCAATCCGGCCGCCCTCAGGACGATGATAAAGCACGATCCGCTGGGTCGCGACGGGGAATTCGCGGGATTGCCACTTGTCGTGAAAGTATTGGTACGCCTTCGTCATTGGCTCCGCCGCGTCGGCGTCGTCGTCGATCCCCGCTGCGTAGAGCACCTCGTTGGTGATCGCTCGTGCACGAGTGAGGACAAGCTTCGTCATCAGAGGCTCACACTATTCGTTTCGGGCAACGGTGCCGTAGCCGTCGGTTCAATTCGGCACCTGAATACGCTCCCATGTCTTGCCGTCGAACCGGGCCATGTCGCGTGAGCCGATAGCCCATAACGCGTCGTCGCCAGCATCCACGGTGTGCACATCCTCGAGTTCGGGCTGCAGCCCGCTGTAAACTCGGCGCACAGATGTACCGTCATACACAAACACGCCGCGCGGAGTGGCGTAGCTTGAGAGATAGATCTTTCCGCTAAACTTAACCATTTTCGAAAACATGGCATCTGTTTCGCACGGAACAGCATGAAATCCTATAGCGGCACTGCCGCGCAACAACGTTCCATCGCGACCACAAACCAGAACATCATCATCGTTCTCGATCAGCACGCCAGTGAGATAAACATCTTTTGATGTCTCAATAACTCGAAAATTAGAGCCTCTCTATAAGTATACAATGCCTTTGCTGCGCGATACATACAAACTATTTAGATTTGAACCGTTTATCGAATGTAAGTCTTTATTAGATATATAGAGCTGAATTCTGCGTTCCTGTTCCGCCTTCAAATCAGGGTGCGCCGCCGAATAAGCTGCCTTCTCCCCTCCCGTACTGCCTTGCGCCTGTATTGCAAACGCCCAGTTGCTGTCGATCCGATCGTCCAAGAAGCCGAGGTCGATCGCAACCCAAGTACCATCATCGGCCTGCCGGTAGGTCTGGCCGCCTTCGCCGCAGGCTACGAGGTGCTGTCCGATCTGGCGGAGGTCCGATAGCCGGCCCAGACGCTTGCCCTTGTATTTCCTCTCATCGACGATCAAGCCACCCTTATAGCTGGGCTCTGGGGAGAACAGGACGCCCTCATGCGACACGTAGACGGCGATCCGGCCGCCCTCGGGGCGTCGATAAGCAATGATTCTCTGCGTCGATATTTTTACATCAACGTACTCCCATGAGCCTTGGTAGTACTGATAAATCCTTGTGAAAGACTCCTGCGCCTCGGCCTTTGCAGGCATTCCAGCTGCGTAGAGCACATCCTTGCTGAATGCTCGCGCCCGCGTTATCTCGAACATATCATCTCCTGCGGGTGGGTCGTTGGCTTTGAAAGAGCCGGAATTGCGTCTGTCAACGGAGGATAGCGAGAGCCGAATTAAGTACGCGCGAGCGTATCAGTATTAACGTTGCAATATTGAGCTTCAACACCATCCTCAAGTGGGTCACTTTGGAAGAGGGGTCTGCTCCCAGGTCGCGCCGTCGAACCGGGCGATGGCGTTCGAGCCGACCGCCCAGAGCGCGTCGGTCACGCCGTCCACCGTGTGGACGTCATCCAACTCCTGCCGCAGCCCGCTCGACACCTGCCGGATCCGCTGCCCATCGTAGACGAACGCACCGCGCGGCTGGGCATAGCTCGAGAGGAATATCGCCCCTTTAAAGCTCGTGATGGTCGAGAACTGCGGGCTGCCGTCGCACGGGATCGCGGTGAAGCCGCGCTTGGCGCTGCCGCGCAGCAGCGTCCCGTCCCGGCCGCAGATCCATACAGTCTCGGCGTCCTCGACCAAGATGTCGCCTAGGAATGAGGACGTGGGGACTGTAATCTTCTCGGAGCTATGCCCGTTCCAGAAGTAGACCGCCCCGTCCTTGCCGCAGAAGTAGAGCTCATCCATGCTGGGGCCATTTATAGCATGAAGCATGAGATTTGCCATGTATAATTTGCGGCGTCGATCCTTTTCCGCATTCTCGGTTGGGTTGTTGTCGAAGTATGCTTCTTCATCGGCGAATGTTTTTGCGTTCGGCGCGCGGATCGCAAAGGCCCAGCTGCTATCGACACTATCATCGAAGAGGCTTAAATCGAGTGGTGCCCAGACATTGTCGGTTCGTTGATGGTATGTTTGACCACCGTCACCACAGGCGACCAAGTGTTTCCCGATCTGACGTAAGTCAGCTAACCGGCCAAGCTTCTTACTATTGTTTAGGGTCTCGTCGATGATCGGGCCGCTGCGAAAGCTCGCTTCGGGAGAAAATAATTGGCCCTCGGTTGACATGTAGACGGCGATGCGACCGCCCTCCGGCCTGTGATAGAGGCAGATACGTTGCGTTGCGACATCGACGTCGGCATGGTCCCATTTGCCCTGATAGAACTGGCCGACGCGTGTGAACGACACGGTCGCATCTGCTTTTCTCGGAAGAGCAGCTACGTAAAGCGCATCTGCGGTTATGGCTCTTGCGCGAGTGAGATTGAATTTCGGCATTCAGTCTGTCCTAATGAACCGTCGGGGATTGGCCCGACAGAAAGGGAACCGTGTTTACGGAAGGAGGATAGCGCGCGTCTGGGTACGTGCGCCCGAGAAGATTTGGATTAACGTTCCCCATCTCTTGCGCAACCCCTGCGCGAATCTGTGCCTCGCAATCTTTGCGGGCAGAAATAGTCTGATCTCTGCTGATCTCAGCGATATCAAGAATCGGCGCGGTTCCAGTAGGACTCAGAGGGGCGTCCGGATGATTTCCGAGGTCTGCGATCTGCTTGTCGGCTCCATGCGCTTCCCAATGCGCGGTAAAATCGTCTTTCGCATTGCCCTGCAAGCATATCGACATGCCCTGCTGGAAATTAGCCAGCCCCTTGATGCGCTTGAAGCCGATCTCACCCTCGATGCGGCTGCCGTAACGCTTCGTATAATCCGGGATGATGTGATGTGCTTGGCCGTTTACGCAGGCTTTGCCGCAGACATATCTCAACTGCCGATACGGAGCCACGACGCAAGGGCACTTGTCCGGCTTGCGTGAGGTGCGTGAGCCGGTGAAGATGTAGACGACCACGCCGGCGATCAGGACGGCGGTGCCGGCGGCCAGACCGACGACCGCACCGGGCGGCCCTGCAACGGCGCCTCCGATCCCCGCCCCGATCGCGGGACTCCCCGCACCGAGGGGTGTGGTCTGAGCGGAGAACGACGACGCAGGCCGGGGGCCATTCGATAGCGATCCGACGCCGTGCTCGGGTGCCATAGTCGGAGGTATCGCACGCGGATCCGATATCTCCGCGTGGTCCATATCCTTGGTATAGATCAGCTTTCCATACGTGTTCCTGTGGTTCATCCACCATTCGTCGTCGTGGCGGACCATGTTGCGGCCTTCGACGAAGACCGACGCGGACCAGGTCTTCGGCGTGCATTCGGCACCGGTCGTGCCGGATCGGATGCCGCCCCCGGTGCCCGGCTCGTCTCCATAGCACTTGAGGACCAGCGACTCTTTGGCGTGCGTACGGTCGTCGGTCTGATGGATGCTGTTGGCGAGGTTGGCGGCGTCGGCCTGGCGGCACCAGATGGTGTAGGGCACCGGTACCATCGTCCCGCCCTGCTGCGTCAGGCAGATGTCGGGCACCTGAGACACGATGATGCCGTCGTGGACGTCGCGCGAGCCTTCGCGCGGCCAGGTCATGCGACCACCTCGGGCTCGACGAGGCCGAACGCGCCGGAGGTCGGCAGGTTCGCGGCCCCGCCGCACGGCACCTGGGCGAGGACGGCACCATCATAGGCCGGACAGGCTTCGACCCAGCCGCGCCACGTGAGGTCCACCCACCAGGGGCCGTCCGCCCGGCGGAGGTCGAGATGCATGCCGTCGAGCGCCAACCGCGCCGAGACCTGACGGCCGTCGAACCAGTAGTGATGGGCCACCAGCGCCACGCCGGGCAGCGTGAACGCGACCCGGCCCCCGCCGGGCACGAGTCCGTCGAGGCGCACGGTCTCGTTGCCTGCCAGATGCGGCAGCGCGAGTGCCGCAGGGGCCGTTTGGTAGAAGCGATAATCGAAATCGCCCGGCAGACGCCGCTCGGGCGCGTTCTGCCACGCCTCGTCGTAGGTGCCGGCCCGCCGCTGCCGCGAGGACCAGAACGGAGGAACCGGCCCGAACCCTTGCGGGGCCGGCGTCGCGAACGGTGTCTCCACAGGCGCGTCGGCGCTGTCGATCTGCGGGGCTCGCCACGGTTTGCCGATCCGGGTGAGCTCGTCGTGCAGAAGGCCTGGACCGATGGGATTGCGTGCATCGACGGCGCCGTCTGCGTCGCCGATGACGCGACCGCCGGATGCGAGCCGATAATCGAGCGGCACGGTCGTCGTCGGCTCCGCCCGCCGAGCTTCCAGGTCGGTTGGAGGAACTTGAGCGCCGGCTCCCAGGCGCGGGGACCGTGAACCCTGAGCCGGACCTCGTGGTCCGCGACGGCGAGAGCCACCTCCCAGCTTCGCGCCGGTGTTCCCTTCGGGGCGTATGCCGTCCCGAGCAGCGTCACATCCACCGCCGGCTTGTAGGGGATGAGGTCGGCGACGCGCACGAGGGGCGTGCGCTGCGGATCACCGTCGTAGACGTCGCTCAGAACCAGCGCCTGATCGTCGGCAAGGCGCACCGTCCCATCGACGAACAACTCGTAGCGGCCGCGTGCGCAGATCACGGCCATGGGCATACCGTCGCGATGAAGCTGCCCGAACCCCATTGCCGCGAAAGAAGTCTCGTTGCGGATGAGCATCGCCTCCTCCCCTATCGCTTAGGGTTCAGGTCGATGACCTTACCAAAGACTGTCACAGACTCCGAAAAGCCGAGAAGCATCTTCGTACCGGTGATGGTGACGTTGCCGTCCTTGTCCATCGTCAGGGTCGACTTCCCGACCACGACTTGGAACACCTCGCCCACGTTGGTTTGCATCTCCTTGCCGACATTGGTGACGTACTGTTCGCCGACCGTGTGCATGTGCGCCTTGCCGACGTTCTCGTTCTTGGTCGAGCCGATGTTGATCGCTTGGCTGGTGCCGACCTGCATCACGTGCGCCATGCCGATGCTGTCGTTGCGCATCAGGCCCACCGTCGCGTTGAGGATGCCGGCCATCGAGAACAGCCCACCCGCCGCCTGCCCGAAGGCGCCGCCGGCCGCAGCCAGCGCCGTGCCGGCATCGGGACGCGGGCTCGGGCCGTTGCCGACGTTCGCCTGCGCCTGCTGGCCCGCCGGGTTCAGCAACCCGATGAGTGAGCTTGCGAGCTGCGGCATCATCGTGCCGGTGATGCCGCCCATCCCGCCGCTCGAGGTGCCGACCGCGCCGAGCGCCTGCCCGAGCAGGCCGCCGCCCTCGGCTCCGTCGCCCGCCATCGCGGGAGGCGAGCCACCGGCCGCACCCTCCGCTCCCGATCCCGCAGCGCCGCCCAGGGCGGCACCTAAGGCCTGGCTCAGCATCCCTGCGGTCTGCCCGGCCATGCCCGCGAACGGTGCCATCAGCGCGGCCGCACCCATCCCGGTGCCGCCCACCGTCAGGTTCATCGACCCGCCGATCTCCTGCGTCTGGTTGACGCCCACCGTCAGCGCCTGGTTCCGACCCACCACGTTGGCGTGGTTGACACCCACCGAGTGCGTCTGGTTGTTCTCGATCTTGGTAGTATGGTCCTTTTGCGCATGGAAGAACATGTTCTCCCCGCCGGTGGCGTCCTCGAAGGTCATCTCGTTGAAGCCCTTGGACTTGTGCGAGTTCGATCGCAGCGTCATGCGGGTCTTGTTGGCCGGCAGGTCGTACGGCACGGGATTGTTGGGGTTGGGCACGATGCCGACCACGATCGGCCGGTCGGGGTCGCCCTCCTGGTAGGCCAC
>NZ_LMMX01000031.1:0-5895 GCF_001422425.1 Methylobacterium sp. Leaf102
TGCGCCTGTCACCCTCCCGGATCTGGCCTTCCGGCTACCCATGGCCGCCACCATGCAGTAGCCTTCCAATTGGCTCGGTCCAAAATACCGGTCAGGTCATGTGCATTCACCATGCCTTGCGGCGCGAGCGGCTGGCTGCACGAGCCGACATGAGAGAAGCGCCGGCAGACCTCACTGTCAACCCGGAAGTGCGACGTCCGTCCTGGGTGGTTTCCTGCCTGTCGGCCTAGATAAATAGTCTCTCCCCACTGAGGAGCCCCGCCAATCAGTCAGAGCGGCAGTTTCAACCGCCTCGATCCATGCACTCTTGCATGCACCATACGCGTGAGAGTCGTCGGGATAGAGCGCCCGGCAGCGGGCTTTCTCAATCTCGTAGGCGGCAACGACTTCTGGCCGCTTCCGAAGGTGGTCGCGAAAAGCGAGATGCCGGTCGATGTCCGGCGCACCGATGGCATAGCAGTGCAACTGGACAAGACGCCGCCCGGTACTCGGCTCATTCTTTGTAGCGTAACGACGTCCCGGAAGCCCAAACTCACCCCACCAGTCGTAGCCAATCTGTTCGAGGTTCGTCTTCCTCAGGTCCATCTCACAGAGGCTTCGAACGACAGGCAGGAGATCGAGGATCGGCTTTGCCCTCAAACCTGGGATGGCCGTTGATCCGACGTGGTGGACGAACAACAGAGCTGAGCCGAGCGCATCATGCAGAACGGACGCCTCCGCGAGTGCCGCTGCCAACCAATGTGGATCGTGATTGGCCAACTCGACTTTGAAAGGTGGAGGCATCGTGCTCGACAATTATGGCGGCTGATATGCACTTTCGCACTTCCTATCACGGGCTCGCAATGGGTTGGAAACGGAGGGTTCAGTCCACGAACGCGCGGGCTACCGGCCCCGAGGCTTATGTCGGGAATATCATCGGATCTCCGACATCCGGCCTTATAGGACAAATGTCTTGTTTGGGTGGAAAGCAGACGGCCGAAACACTGCTCACACAGTGGGTCGTTTCCGAAGCATGCTTTGCGCAGCGATGACGCCTGAAACAAGCGAAGAGAGTAACGCCATACCGCTGATCGCCGCTAAGAGTGTAGTGTTGCGCGGGCCGATGACGACCGCTTCGCCGCAGGAGTCCGGACGAGGTATGAGACGAACGATAGCGCCAACATGCGCGCTCTCATCCCGACCCCCCAAGAATATCTTATCCCTGCACGCCACTGAGGCGCCGTTCGCGATCCTGGTGAAGGCGATGTCCGCAGCGAAGTCGCTCTTGTGCGGACGCAGCGACAGCACGGTAGCCGCCGTCGCGGGCATCGTCCGCATCATTACCTCTTCGCGACTGGATCGGATAGCCAAGCCTCCGAACAGCAGGCCGAAGAAGCACAGCATGAGCGCGCTATAGGCGAGAAAGGAGCGATCTGCCCTTTCCCGGGTAGGAGCGAGCGGCTCAGACATTCTCGGGTAAGCCTCCGCACGCCGCTGGTCAGGTGTTGGTCGTTAGCCTCTATCCTCGCACAGGCAAACTACCAGGCTGCTAAGGGTCGGAAACGGACGGCACGACTCACGAAGGGGTGCATTACCGCCCTCAGGGCTCAATGTCGGACATACCGTCAGATACCCGATATATCGCTCAGGTTGCTATTAACCCACTGTAGACCCTCGGAAGGTACGCCTCACAGCAACTTGATAGACAATGACCTGCGGCAGGGTTGGGTGGAAAACAGCGGGTCTGCTTCTAGATGAGACATGCGCTGGATCGGTCGTTCGCGTGGATCGGATGCGGCGGAGGCACTAAAACTCGCTATGTCCAGATACAAAGCTTAACTAGCCTGGGAGTAATCCCATTCGTTGGTAGCTTTCGATCAATGTGTCAAACAATTTTACGTCCGAACGGCTGCGAGCGATGATCTGCGCCCCAGCGATAGCAGCATAGATGGCGCAAGCCCTTAACTCACCCTCGGCGTGCGAGGCGAGTTTGGCAGCGATCAAATGTTCGCATAGCCAAGCGGTGTTCACGTCGGCGAAAGTTTGCACCTCCTTCAACACTGGCTCGGGCAACGCGTCATGTTCAGTCGCCATGAAGCTGCTCAGGCACATGCGATTGCCGTGCTCCAGGGATAGCCGGAAGATGCTTGGGTATCGCTGCAGCGCTTCGGTGGGGCTTCGGGCATTCGTCGAGATGGCTTCGAGATCGCGGGCGATGTCTTCCCAGTAGCGCCGTGCAACCGCCTCGCCGAGGAGAGCCTTGGTGGCGAAGTGGTAGTTGATGCTGGCAGCCTTGATGCCGACGGTCTCCGCGAGGTCGCGGAAGTTGAGGCCGCCGTAGCCATGGGCCATCGCCGCCTCCTTGGCGGCCACGAGGATGGCCTCCCTCACATTCCCCTTTGACGTCGCTGCCATGTTCAGCCTCCGCCTGTCATATGGCAGACAGGGGTTGACGGGGCAAGATCATCGCCATAGTTTCGTGCCTGTCATCTGACAGACAGACTGGTTGCCTCGAAAGCGAGAAGACGATGTCCGACAAGCTCAAGCTCTTCACCTCCCCCTCGGCCTTCCCCAACCCGCAGCGCCTGCGGATTTTCATGCACGAGAAGGGCATCGCTGATCGCTTCGACGAGACGATCTACGACATGTCGCCAGTCGGCGAGCAGCGCGGTTGGAGGCACCTGAAGATGAACGCCTGGGGCGAGACGCCGACCCTTGCGCTCGCCGATGGTTCTTACCTCAGCGAGACTTCCGCCATCGCCCGCTATCTCGACGACACGTTCGAGGGCCGCAAGATCATGGGGGCGACGGCGCATGAGCGCGGTCTCGATCAGATGTGGGACAGCCGGGTGTGGGTGCACATCCTGTACCCCATCGTCACCGCCTTCCACGTCCTGCACCAGGGACTGGGCCCAAAGCTCGAACTGACCAGCAATCCGGCTTGGGGCGAGCATTCACGCAAGGTGGCGCTGGCGCATGCCGGTCTCGTGGACCGGCATCTCGCGGATGGCCGCGATTGGCTGCTGGGTGGCGATCAGCCGACCTTCTCCGACATCACGTTGGCGACGGCGATTGCGTTCTCCAAGTTTCCCGTCAACGCCACCCCGCTCGATGAGCGGTTTGAACACCTGGATGCCTTCTGGCGGCGCTGGCAGGCCCGACCGGCTTTCATCACTGCGTATGCTGATCGAAGCAGCGGTGTGCCGGAGATCGACAATCGCACATGAGCGTTCGGCGGTCGGGCTTGGCAACCGTCCGACCGCAACGCTGCTCTGAGCGGCGTTCTGCGACGGCTGCTTTGGGGATGCGACAGCGAAAGTACTCACTACCGGCTTGGGTCGGATGCGGAATGGCAGCTTGGGGTGGCTTGGAGACCGTCCGCTTCCCTCCCGGTTGCGAGGAAAGCTGACGTCGAATTGACGATTGAGTTCTATGTTGTTTGCGGGGCCGGCGAATCGTGGTCAGGCCGCCCGAACGGTCGCGAGGAAGCGTGTCACCTCGGTCCCGAGATGCTCGGACTGGCGCGAAAGTTCGGAAGCCGCCGACAGCACTTGGCTCGCCGCAGCGCCGGTCTCTTCGGAAGCCCGCGCGACGCCCGCGATGTTCTGCGTGACCTCGCTCGTGCCCGTGGAAGCCTGGGCGACGTTGCGCACGATCTCCTGTGTCGCGGCGCCCTGCTCCTCGACGGCCGCCGCGATGGAGGCGGCGACATCGTTGATCTCGCGGATGCGCGTCGTGATCGAGCCGATGGCGGCCACGGCCTGACCCGTCACCCCCTGGATCTGTCCGATCTGCGTGCCGATCTCCTCGGTGGCCCGTGCCGTTTGAGCGGCCAGTTCCTTGACTTCCGTGGCAACCACCGCGAAGCCGCGCCCCGCCTCACCGGCCCGCGCCGCCTCGATGGTGGCGTTCAGCGCGAGCAGGTTGGTCTGGCTCGCGATGTTGGAGATCAGCCCAACCATGTCTCCGATCCTGGCCGAGGCTTGGCTTAGAGCCTGCACGAGGTGCATGGTCTGGTCCGCCTCTCCGACAGCCACCTGCGCGAGATCGGACGAGCCAGAGACCTGGCGCCCGATCTCCTGGACGGAGCTACCGAGTTCCTCGGCCGCCGCGGCCACGGTGTGGACGTTGGCTGCGGCTTGCCCGGCGGCAGCGGCGACACTCACCGACTGGCTCGCGGTCTCTGCCGCCGTGCCCGTCATCGTCTGCGCAGTTGCCTGCAGTTCTGTTGCGGAGGATGACACCGCGCCGATGATGCCGCCCACCGCGTGCTCGAAGGCGTCGGCCATCTGGCGCATGCCGGCCTTGCGCTGCTCTTCGGCATCGAGACGCGCCTGCGCGGTTTCTTCCTCCAGTGCGCGCGCCCTCAGCAAATTGTCACGGAAAACCTGCACGGCGGATGACATGAAGCCGATCTCGTCGCGCCGGTGGGCGTAGGGAACCTCGGCCTGTGCGTCCCCGTCCGCCAGACGCCGCATCCGCTCGGTCATGCGAGTGATGGGACGCGACACACCCAGAAAAGAGTAAGCCATTGCAGCAAGTGCGAGGAGAACTGCAACACAAAGCGTCATAAGCATTGCACGGACTGCGGCTGCTTGCTCGTTACGAATCTCCGAGCCTACATTTTTCCCTGTCTCGAGTTTCAGATTAACAAGTGCCCGCGTTGCATCGGCAACCGCACGGTAAGGGCCATACATCTCGCCGTTGAGATGGAGGATGGACGCATCCCGGCTTCCGAATGGCATATCCCGTAGGGATTGCCAGGTTGGCTTGAGGGATTCGTTCTTCGCAACCAGGTCGGAGTAGACTTTCTTTTCCTCATCCGTACTAATGAAAATCTTGAAAGCTTCAATCTTCGCGTTTCGGTCGCTGATGAACTCCTCCACCTTGGCGAGGGTTTCCGCTCTTACGCTTTCGGTCGTTGCCGTTGCATAGCGGAACTGCCAGAGCCGCCCGCGGGTGACCAGGACATTGATGGCATTCGCCTCATTCATTGACGGAATTGTTGAATCAAGTAGCTCTGCAGTCCTATTGGAGATAGCATCGAGCTTTATCAAGCCGACAGTACCCTGCGCTAAGGATAGCGTCAGCAGTGTTGCGAACGATCCAGCGAGGGCATCTCTAATCTTAATCTTCATTAATCAACCTCATAGCCATGATCGACATTCTAATCAAATTTTATTAATCGATTGCCAACATACCTAATGAAATATATATCAAAATTTCGCATTTTAATGCTTGCGCTACGATAAATTGAGCGCTCTTGCGAATCATTATACATGCCTGTCAGGCTTGCGTTTAGATATGCGCTTATTGAAGTTAATGTATGGCTTCAATAATCAAAATATAGTTGAATTTTATGCTTGAATGATAGGCGAATTTTGCAAAAAGGTTCGTCAAATCAAGCCGTCATATCAGACGGATATTTGTTTCATTTCAAATTTATATTGGCGTTCGCTTTCGAGCGTATCGTCGCTTTCAGAGAACGTCCGAAGTCCGGTTGCCACCCCAATCTGAAGTTGTATAAGGGCTGACGAACGGCGGCTTTGGAGAAGCGCCGACGGCGGTCTGGGCGGCCGGGTAGGGTCGGGACCGGAATGGCTCCTCTGGGTGGGAAGCGGAATGGCGGCTTACGAGCACGGCTGATGATTGACCGACATTCGAATCGAGGCCGTGTCTGCCAGCGACGATGCAGTCACCGGTATGGGCCGCTAATTCTCGTACCTGCCTACAATCCGGTCGAGGAGTACATGCGGGACCGTCAAGGCCGACAGCATCCGAAGGGTGAGGCACAGGAGGGTGGCGGCGGGGTCGTTCGCATCGGCGGCGTAGAGCGGCCAGAGGCCGGCGCCTAGAACAAGCGTCAGCCCGAATACCGGCAGCGAGGCGCAGACAGCCTTGCGCATCGTGTCAATG
>NZ_LMMX01000032.1:0-2221 GCF_001422425.1 Methylobacterium sp. Leaf102
GCTCCGCACCCGTCTTCTGACCTCGCCGCATGTCCAGCTCCTTCGGTCCTGGCTGATCCTCTCAATCAGCCCGGTCCAAAGCCAGCCAGTCACGTCAGCCCATGGCGGCGAGCATCACCTGGAGATAGGCGCGCGGCGGCGTGAACCGACCGGTTTCGTCCGGCCGCCCGAGATCGCGCAGGTACCCGTTCTCGATCCTACGCTTGATCGCGCCGCGCTCGGGGAAGGTGAATCCCTCCTGCTTCAAGCGGCCATCCAACGCCGTGTCGTACCCGGCCTCGAAACCCTCCTCTGCGGCCAGCCTCTGCAGCCGTCCGAAGATGCGGTACTCCCGTGCCCGCCCACCCATCATCGACGGCCAGTCGCCGACAAGGGGTGCATGCTGCGGCCAGAGATCGCTATGGAGCCGGGCGAAGCGTGCGCTGCGTTCCCGGTCGAGGAAAGCCCTCAGGTGGTCGCGGATGTCGGTAGCAGAGCGCATGGAAAATTCCTCCCGAACGCGGAGGCTTTCCGCGTTCAGCGCCCAGCCGAGTGTGCGCGCACTGGCCGGGTCGGAGGTGCCAAGGCTCAAAGCGATCGTGGTGGATGTCCTCGCTTCCGAGGCCACCAGGTCTCGCGTCCGCTCATCGCAACGGAATCGCCTACGCCACCAATATACCGCCCCGCGGCGGTAAACGTTAGAACAAATCGTCAACGGCCTGCCCCTGTGGACAAGCGCGTGCAACACCTCTGCGTACGATCGGCCAAGCCGCGACAGCGGCTGAGAGCCGAAAGCAATCAGATCAACGACTTAGCGGAAGCTTGGCTGGGGCGCCAGGATTCGAACCTGGGAATGGCGGTACCAAAACACATTGCCGTACTTCTCCAAGACGTTGATACTATAGACTATTCGAAAATAAACCTCATCACTTGTGCGCTTTTTGTGCGGGGAGGGGCTCCTTCTCGCTCTGCACAATCGTGCGCGCACGTGTGCGGTCGGCCGCCTCCCGGCGCGTCTCTACCTCAAGGAAGGCATAGGCCCGCTCGGTCTGCACCACGCTCTGATGCCCGAGCTGGTCGCGGACCATCTCCAACGACCATTTTTGCTCCTGAAGCAGCCGGCAGCCGTGGGTGCGTCGAAGGTCGTGCCAGCGCAGATCGCTCATCTTCGCGCGCCGCGCCGCCTCCTTCAGCCCGCGCAACAGGTGCCGGAAGCGATCCCCGTCCTTGGCCGCCCGCGTTGGCCGGGCGAGCTTGGCGACGGTCCCGATGGCTTTCGGCGCGACCTTCACTGCCAGGCCGTGGTGGAAGACGAAGGCGCTGCGGATATGCCGGGGTGGCCTTCGCTTCGTCCTTCGCGCGCTGTTCGGCCTCGGCGGCCCGGCGCTCGGCGTCCGCAGCGCGCCGGCGATCGGCCTCGGCGGCGTCCCTGAGTTCCTGTTCCCGGCGCGCGGCCGCATCCCGTTCGGCCTGCGCCTGCGCCTCGATGCGGGCCCGCTCAGCATCCGCCTTAAGCGCGGCCCGGTCCCGTTCGGCCGCAGCATCACGCTCAGCGCGCGCACGCTCGGCCTCAACGGCCGCAACGCGGATTCTCTCGTCTCGGTCCCGCGCGGCCTGTTCCTCGGCCTCCCGGCGTAGGCGGGCCAGCTCGGCATGCTCCGCGTCCAGGCGCTCGCGCTCGGCCAGCTTGGGCCGCAACCGGCACGGCCCCAGCCTCGACGCAGCACGCCCCGCACGCTTGGCAGTCCAGCGGCTCGCTCATCTCCCGTCCTCCCCTGCGGAGTGGGAGGGGGCGACCATGGCGGCCTTCTCAAGCGCGATCCCCTTGTCGATCCAGGCGATGCGCGAAGGAGACCCGCCGCCCTTCACGACTGCCTCCCGCAACTCCGTAAGCGCCTCAAGTTGGGTTTTCTCTAGGGGACGGATACGCGGAGCGCCTGACGCGATGACCGTCGCCAGATCCTCGTCGGCACTCTTCATCAGCGTGCCGACGTGAATGCGCTCGTAGCCGAACAACTCGCCCTTCGTGGTGTAAACGTCGTGCTGGTGGCCCTTCGTCTCGCCCGGCTCGGCGTGGTAGTCGGGGCCGAGGGGGATGCGCTTGCGGGTCATGGAAGCCTCCCGAAAACGCACAGCTGAACCGCCCCGGGATTTCCGGAGGCTCCAACTCTTGAGAGACTGGAGCCATGACAAAGCATATCCCACCCTTCTCCCCTGAGGTCCGCGAGCGGGCGGTCAGGAT
>NZ_LMMX01000033.1:0-1826 GCF_001422425.1 Methylobacterium sp. Leaf102
GTGCTCGGCGCACAGGGTCTCGAGCACCTGGAGCGTGGTCCGATCGCGAAAGATCCTGCAATCCGACCGCTGGCTCATCAGCCACAGGCGCGGGCGCAGTGTCAGCGCGTACTGACGCGCGCCGCGGGTGACGATCGGGCCCTCGTGCAGCTCGGTCACGAGCCCGTTCCAGACCCGGGGCGTGCCGTCCGCGAGGGTCAGGGACAGATCGGCGGCGGTGCCGACGATCTCGTCCGCCCGCACGCTCTCGCGCTGGGCCCGCACCGTGGCGCGCAGGGTGAACAGCGCCGACAGGCCCTCCTCGACCTCCAGCCGCTCCAGCAGCAGCGCGTCCTCGCCCAGCACCGTCGCGATCGACAGAAGACGACCCGCCTGCGTGTAGCGGACATGGGGCTCCATCGGCGGGTCTCCGAACCGTCACGCCGGGAACGCAACGCACCACTTCCGGTTGACCTATTGTGTAACTTTCTACCGCGACGTTCAAGTGATTACCGCCGCCGCTCAACCGTGCTCTCCTGGCCAGCCGCATGCGTCACGACACGCCCGACCCCCCATCCCCACCCGCTGGCCGGCCCCCGCCTGTGCCCCTCAAGCCACGCGGGCGGAGCCAGGCGCGTGGCCACGCTACGGCCGCGGCCATCGACCTGCCCGCCCTGCGCGCCGCCTACGAGGCGGGCGCCAGCACCGTCGACCTCGCCGTGGCCCACGGCCTCGCCCGGACGACCATTCGGGACTTGCTCGAACGGGCGGGATGCACGGTTCGCACGGTGGCCCAGGCCCATGCCGTGCGGGAGCGGGCGAGCTACGTCCGCGCCGCGCGGCCAACTCCTGCGTCCGGGCGCCGGATCGTCCTCGATGTCTTCGGAGCGCCCTGGCGGGTGACCCACACCAGCCCGACCGGGCACGGCTTTGCGGTCGTGCGCGGCATCCGCGTCCCCGGAGGGCGCGGCAGCCCGGCGGTGATCCTGACCCAGCCGCTGGCGGCGCATCTCGAGCGGCACCGCCTCGCGCCACGGCTGCTCGACCTGCCCCTCGGACAGAGCGTCATCGTGCGCCTGCGCCAGCGTCTCGCCCAGGATTTCGTGCGGGAGACCGCCGCCTGGTGGCAGGCCCGCCGGGACGACCTCGACCGCCTGCCGCCGGGGGCCTTCGCCGCCCGCCACGGCGTGCCGCGGAACACCGCGATGGTGATGCGCCGACGGCTGTGCGGCCCCCGGCCCGGGCGCCGGGCCTGGCTCGACGCCGCTGCACGAGCCCTGCTGCTCTCGGACCGACCCGCGGCCGAGGTGGCGACCCTGCTGGGGAAAAAGCGGGATCTCGTCTACCAACTCCGGAGCGCGCTGCGTCGGCAGGCGGCGGCCGGTCCTGGGGCGTCGCACGTCCCGGCGCCGGGGTGACGGATCCGAAGATCCGCGTCCTGAAGACCCACTCGGCGCCCTCTCGCCGGGCGTTGCGAGCCCTCTCCCGGGTAACGGAGCCGGTCGGGCAGGAATGCCGGATCTGCTCGGGACGGGGTCCGTGCTCCAGACGTCCGAAGCTGCCCCGGAAAGTGGTTCCGCTCGCAGACGGTCCCCGGCACCGACAAAGCCAGCACCCTTGCACAGCCAGAGTTGCGGGCAGAGCCAAGACGGGAAGCGCTCGCGGTCACATGCCGATAAAACGACGGTATTCCCGACATTGATCCCCGAGGGTAGTAATCCGCCCCCTCATGCGCTGAACCGTCCGTTTCCGACCCATCCTCGCCGTTCCAGCCATCTGCTTTCCCGCTCGTGAAGCGACATTCAGAACACCGCTGAGTATCGAGCAAACTTGCCTTTGAGCGTGCT
>NZ_LMMX01000034.1:0-39588 GCF_001422425.1 Methylobacterium sp. Leaf102
GACCCTCGCCTCAGCTCAGGCCTTCCTCTACGCCGCCGCCATCATGATCCTCGTCCGAAGGCTGGGCCGAGCGTCATGACTTATCGGACGGACTCTAAGCACGCGCCGCCTGCAAAGAAGGTGCTTTGATTCCAACGTTCGCCAATCTAGTCCGTAAGGTCTTTTGTTGCACCTTTAACATTCAAAAGCGCGTGTTTTCCCAAGAATTTGATGATAATCTTTTCAATCTTAACGCACAGATCCGAGTCGGGAACTGATAGGAAAGCCCCGCGTACGACTAAAGGGTCTTTGAACCAGAAGCACGTGGAATGATCTTTCACACGCAGTCTAACGTTCCCCTTGGACATTCCAACATAGACAGGTCTATCTGTGGTGTCATAGAAAACATAGACTCCGCCCTCTTCGGGTATTGTCTGAAGATCGCTTGGGGTAAAATCAACCCAATCTAAACCTGGAATCTCTGATGCATTATCGTCGATTTGCTGCTGTATTTTAACAGGGACCTTCTTTTTCAGCGCCTTTGCGAGCTTGTCTCTCGTCTCTTGCCTGGGGGATATGGTCTTGCCATTGACTATGTTCCATATGCCGGCATAGCTGATGTTCGTCTTTGCGACTAAGTCCGGTATCCCGACGTCTTGCTCCTCCATTTCCTGTTTCAACCAGTCGCCAAAAGTTGTTTCATACTCCTCCACATGTTCCTGTTCGTAATCATCCACTTCCGTCATTTGGTCAGCTCCCGTTCGAAAATCAGGGAACGTTACCATGCCTGGTGGAACGGCCAAGCTAATTTTCAACTCAGACATTCTGTCCGTTACTGATTCTCCACCCGAGCGTCGCGGCGCAGCGAGACTTCACCAAAGAGTACGCCAGGGACCTACCGAAACCCGCTCAGTACGGTTCGCGCCGGGTGGACTTGCGGGTGCGGGTCATGCGGGTTGCCGCGTGGAAATCGTCGGGCTTCGTCCGCACCCAGGCGAGGAAGCGGACCATCTCGGGGTCCTGGCGCAGCGCCTCCGTGTCGGCGAGGCGCCGGGCGATCTCGGCCTCGCTGTAGCGGGCGTGGATCGCCGAATGGCAGATCTGGTGCAGGCGCACGGTGCCGGCCTTGGCCCCGCCCTTCAGCTTCGGCGTGAGGTGATGCAGGCTCGACTTGGCGCGGGGCGGGATCGGCCGCTCGCACAGGGGGCAGATCACCGGCGCTCGGACGGGCGGCCCGTGGGTGGAGGGATCGTCCGCCTGCCAGCGCCGTTCGCGTCGTCCCATATGCGTTCTCTCAGGGGGTCGCGGCGGCCGTCGCGTGGCACGCGTCGCCGGGCAGGAGCGGCTGGAACACGGCCCGCGCCGCCGCGTCGCGCGCGCCCAGGATCGAGACGTGATTGCCGGGGATCGCTTCGAGATGCCCGCGCGGGCCCGCGAGGGTCGCGAGGCGCCGGGCGAGCTTCACCGGGATCACCCCGTCCTGCAGGCCGTGCACCACGAAGACCGGGCCGGTGGTGTCCGCGATGCGCAGGTCCGAGCGGTAGGTGTCCCACAGGAACAGGCGCGGCACGAAGGGATAGCGCAGGCCGACGAGGTGATGGAGCGAATCGAACGGCGCTTCGAGGTAGAGGCCGAGATGCGGCGCGCGGGCCCCCACCGCCACCGCCACGGCGGCCCCGAGGGAGTGGCCGTGAAGCAGGATCGGCGCCCCCGGGGCCCGGTCCGCCACGGCCGCGTGGGCGGCGAGACCATCCATGACGAGGCCGTCCTCGCTCGGATGCCCGGTCGAGCCCGGATACCCCCGATACGCGATGGCGAGCACGCCCCAGCCCGCCCACGGCCCCTCGCCGAAGCGCTGTGCCAGGGGCTCGGGGGCCGAGGCGTTGCCGTGGAAGCTCAGCACCACGCCGCAGCCGGGGGCGGGCGGACGCCAGAACCCGATGAGGCGCTCCCCGTCCGGGGTCGTCAGGGTGAGGGCCGTGGTGCCCGGGGGCGCGAGGCGCGCCTCGGCCTCCGCCGGCCGAGGGAAGAACGCGCCCGGATAGATGAGGTGGCGCTGGAACACCGCCAGCACCCCCAGGATGGCGGCGCAGAGGCCGAGGCCGCCGAGGAGGACGCTGAGCAGGAGAAGTCGCATGGAAGTCCGGCGTGCCGGGTGGTGCGGCGGAGGAAGAAACTCCCTGCAAGGTGGGGACTGGACATCCCGGTGTCACCAGCGATGTTGCGTCGCGCGATGGCGGGGCGGATGAGTCACGGATCGCGGGCGGCGTGGGGAACGGAATGCAGCAGACCACGTCGCGGGACAGCCTCGGCCGGACCGGCCCCGGCGCCAGCGCCAATTTCCTCCTCATCGTACTCCTGGTCAGCGGGCTCGGCTTCGCCATCGGCGTCGGCTGGATCGCCGGATCGGGCGCCGGGTTCGCCTTCGTGCTGTCGGGCTGGATCTTGAGCCTGTGCCTGCACGAGTTCGGCCATGCCTACGCGGCCTGGAGGGGCGGCGATGCGAGCGTCGAACAGGCCGGCACCCTCACCCTCGATCCGCGCCGCTACGCCGATCCCGTCACCACCCTGGTGCTGCCGGTCCTGTTCACGATCCTCGGCGGCATCGGCTTCCCCGGCGGGGCGGTCCGCATCGACCTGTCGGCCCTGCGCGGCCGCCTGTGGCCGAGCGCCGTCGCCCTCGCGGGACCGGCCATGACGGGCGCGGCGCTGCTCGGCTTCGTGCTGCTCTATCATCTGGCGAGCCCGGACTCGGACACCCTGCGGGCGGTGCTCGCCGTCTCGGCCCTGTTCCAAGGGATGGCCCTCGTCCTCAACCTCGTGCCGATCCCGGGCCTCGACGGCTACGCCGCCGCGCGGCCGTGGGTGCCCGCCGCATGGCAGGCCGTGGGCGATGCGGGTGCCCGCCATGCCGGCCTCGTGCTGACGGTGCTGTTCCTGTTCTCCGGCGCCTTCAGCCGGCTTCTGTTCCGGACGAGCCTGCGGCTCACCACCCTGATGGGCGTCGACCCCGCCGACGTGGTGGCGGGATACCGCCTGATCCGCCTGTGGTGAGGCGGGCCCACCACCGTCCGCGTGCCGCGCGCGCGCGGGTTTCGTGCTAAGGCGGCGTCCCTGTCCGGAGGCGATCCCGCCCGGTGGAGACCGTGATGGCCCTCAAGACGACGTTCCTGGTCCAGACCTTCGTGATCAAGCGCAAGCGCCTCGTGCCGGGCGACCGCGAGGTGGCGCCCACGGAGAGCGGCGCCCTCAAGAAGGCGGAGGCCATGGCGGGGCGCTTCCCCGGCACCGCCGCCATTCGGGTGGTGGCCGACGACGAGACCGGCGAACTCGAGAGCGCCGCCATCCTGGCCCAGTTCGGCGAGGTGCCGGACGATTTCGCGGAAAGTCTCCAGGGCTCCTGAAACGCGGGTTCCTGAAACGCGGGCTTCTGAAACGAAGAAGGCCCCGGCGCGGTGAGCGCCGGGGCCTTCTTCGTTCGATCGTGCGTCACCTACGGGCAGGCGTGACGCTGGCCGTCATTGCCGAGATAGGTGCCCGACTGGCGATCGTAGGACCGGAAGCGACGGACGCAGTAGGCGTCGTCCCGCTGAGGGGCGACTTCTGTCTCGACGGCGTAGCCGGCCGGCGCATAGCCGCCGCCATAGGCACCGTAGCCACCGCCGTAATAGGCCGGGGCGTAGCCGCCACCGTAGTAATCGTCGCCATAGAAGCCGCTGCCGAGGCCGTAGCCGATACCGGCTCCGGCGAGCCCCAGGCCAACGCCGAGGCCGAGACCGCCGTAGCCGCGGCGGTAGCCGTAGCCGCGCCCGCCCCGGTAATCGGCGAACCCGCCGCGGTAGCCGCCCCGGTTGAACCCGCCGACGCCGCCACGATACCCGCCAAGCGCCGCGCCGCCGCCGAACCCGGCCGCCGTGGCGCCGAGACCACGGCCGCCGCCGAAGCCGCGCCCCGCGAAGCCCTGACCGCCGCCGAACCCGCGCCCGGCTAGGCCCTGGCCGCCGAAGCCGCCGCGCCCACCGCCCATCATGCCGCCGCGGAACCCACCACCGCCCGCGAAGCCGCCGCCGCCGAAGCCACGGCCGCCCCCGCCGAAGCCGCCCATATGGCCACCGCCGCCGCGAAATCCGCCCCCGCCGCGCGCGTCGGCCTGGGCGGGAATGAGAATGAGAGCCCCGACCATGGCGGCCGATGCGAGGAGAATGCGATTCATGGTGATGATCCGCGTTGCAGCGCCGGTCCGGAACGGAGGCGCGTTTGGAGGATCAACGCTGCCGTCAACGCAAGGTTCGAACCGTGACCTTGGCGTTCGTTCCATCCGTCGACGGCTCGGTCCCGGACGGGGTCTGGGCTGACCCTGCGGTCCCAATGGAACTCCGCTCACGAAAATGCTACCTTGGGTTTATAATAGATGGATTGATAAACCTTAAGTTATATATTTCTTGGGTGGACCGGCCGCAGAGACCGGGATCACAAGGACAAGCCCATGGACATCAAAGTCAATGATTCCGACTGGAACGGCCTGACGGGCGAAGAGCGGGACAAGATTCGTACGATCATCACTCAGATCTTCAAGCAGGATCATAATATCGTCGGAGACAAGACGCAGACCGCCGATGCGCAGCAGCTCGATTCGATCTTCTGTACGCTGGCCTGCAATGCCGCCCAGGGCCTGGCCGAAGCGGCGTGCAACGCCATCCCGAATCCGACCGGGAAGCAGGTATGCCTGATCGCGGCGCAGCAGGCCGGCGACTTCTGCCGAAGCAAGTGCTGAAGACCATGGGCGCGACAGCCGCGCCGAACCGACTTTGACGACGCCGCCGAGTCGCAGGACTCGGCGGACCGACCGTGGCGGGACTTTCGGCGGAACCGCCCGTGTACGGCTGCGGCGATTGACAAATCGGGCGCAGGCGTCGAACCTGGAACGATTCCGAGGGGGGCTCCGAGACCGGGAGCTGAGATTGGGCGCGACGCCCTGACCCTTGAACCTGATCCGGTTCGTACCGGCGGAGGGACGGGAATGCTTTCGCCGCGCCATTGCGTGGTGTCCCCCACCCAATGCTGTTCCTGACGAATCCGGGTCGCCTCCCAAGCCCGGAGCACGCCCGATGAACAAGCCCGTTTTGCCCCAGGATCTCCCCCACGATCTTCCGCAAGGTCTTCCCAAAGGCTCGCCCCAGGCGGTGACCACTGGCCCGATCATGGGGTCGCACAAGGTCTACGCGGCGGTGGCCGGGCATGACGACATCCGGGTGCCGTTCCGCGAGGTGACCCTGAGCGACCCGAAGGAGGCCCCCGTGCGGGTCTACGATCCGTCGGGCCCTTACACGCAGACGGACGCCAACATCGACCTCAACGCCGGCCTGCCGCTGATCCGCGATCCGTGGATCGCCAAGCGCGGCTACGCCACGGTGACGCCGCGCGCGGTCAAGCCCGAGGACAACGGCTTCGTGCCCGAGGACAAGCTCGTGGCCCCGTGTCCGGCGCAGCGCCTCATCCGCAAGGCCGGCCCCGGCCAGATGGTGACGCAGTACGAGTTCGCGAAGGCCGGGATCATCACGGAAGAGATGATCTACGTCGCCCACCGTGAGAACCTCGCCCGCGAGACGATGCTGGAGGGCGCGCAGGCCGCGCTCAGCGACGGCAACAGCTTCGGCGCGGCGCTGCCGGCCTTCATCACCCCCGAATTCGTCCGCGAAGAGATCGCGCGCGGCCGGGCCATCATCCCGGCCAACATCAACCACCCCGAGGTGGAGCCGATGGCCATCGGCCGGAACTTCCTCGTCAAGATCAACGCCAACATCGGCAACTCGGCCGTGACCTCGTCGGCGGCGGAAGAGGTCGAGAAGCTGGTCTGGGCGACCCGCTGGGGCGCCGACACGGTGATGGACCTCTCCACCGGCCGCAACATCCACAACATCCGCTCGTGGATCGTGCGCAACTCGCCGGTCCCGATCGGCACGGTGCCGATCTACCAGGCCCTGGAGAAGGTCGGGGGCGATCCGCTGAAACTCGACTGGGAGGTGTTCAAGGACACCCTCATCGAGCAGGCCGAGCAGGGCATCGACTACTTCACCATCCACGCCGGGGTGCGCCTCGCCCACGTGCCGCTCACCGCGCGCCGCGTCACCGGCATCGTCAGCCGCGGCGGCTCCATCATGGCGCGCTGGTGCCTCGCCGGGCACCGCGAATCGTTCCTCTACGAGCGCTTCGACGAGATCTGCGACATCATGCGGGCCTACGACGTGTCGTTCTCGCTGGGCGACGGCCTGCGCCCCGGCTCCATCGCCGACGCCAACGATGCGGCCCAGTTCGCCGAACTCGAGACCCTCGGCGAGTTGACGAAAATCGCCTGGGACAAGGGCTGCCAGACCATGATCGAGGGCCCCGGCCACGTGCCGATGCACAAGATCAAGGTGAACATGGAAAAGCAGCTGGAGGAGTGCGGCGAGGCGCCGTTCTACACCCTCGGGCCCCTGACCACCGACATCGCGCCCGGCTACGACCACATCACGTCGGGCATCGGGGCGGCCATGATCGGCTGGTTCGGCTGCGCCATGCTCTGCTACGTCACGCCGAAGGAGCATCTCGGCCTGCCCAACCGCGACGACGTGAAGGAAGGCGTGATCACCTACAAGATCGCCGCCCACGCCGCCGACCTCGCCAAGGGCCATCCGGCGGCGCAACTGCGGGACGACGCCCTCTCCCGCGCCCGGTTCGACTTCCGCTGGGAGGACCAGTTCAACCTCTCCCTCGATCCCGACACGGCGCGCGCCTACCACGACGAGACCATGCCGAAGGACGCCCACAAGGTGGCGCACTTCTGCTCCATGTGCGGCCCGAAATTCTGCTCGATGAAGATCACGCAGGATCTCCGCGCCGAGGTCCTCGCCATGGAGGCGGCGGGCCAGGTGCTCGGCGAGGCCACCCCCATGAGCCAGGCCGAGCGCGAGGCCGGCATGGCGGCGAAATCCGCCGAGTTCCAGGCCGAGGGCGGCAAGCTCTACGTGGACGCGGCGGAGTAGGACGGACGAGCCCCCTCGGGTCCGGCCTCGGCCGGGCCCGTGCGATGACGAGGTGCGCGCCCTCTTTCCACCCGCGGGGAGAGGGCGCACTCCTGTTCCAGCCCGATGCGCCGACATCGACGTTCGATGACGGACGGATGCGGACATGGGATCCGCATCCGGTCCCATGTCGCGAAGCCGAGGCTCGTCGAATTGCCCGTCTCGCGTTTCAGCCGAAGAGAATCAGGGCTTTCGTCAGAGTGGTCCAGATACCCCAGGCGATGGGAACGCCGACAGCGAGCCACGCCAACAGGGCGCCGAGGGTCAGGCCTCCGCGACCGATCCCGCGTTCACCGGCTCCAGCCGCCCCCACGCCGACGCCGCCTTTGGTCACGGCGGTGAGTTCCGCTTCCGTCATGAACCAGCGTGCGGCCAGGGGACGGACCAGGAGGTTGGCGACGAAGCCCGCCCCCAGGAAGCCGCGAGGATGTACATCGTTCGGGTGTAGAGTTCGGCGCCCTGGATACCGGCATCCACCTGCGCCTGGCGGATCGCCGTCACCACGAGCGGACCGACCACGCCCGCCGTGGACCAGGCGGTGAGGAGCCGCCCGTGGATGGCCCCTACGAACTGCGTGCCGAAGACATCGGCAAGGTAGGCCGGGATGGTGGCGAACCCGCCCCCGTACATCGACAGGATCACGCAGAAGAACGCCACGAACAGCGCTTTTGAGCCGATGCCGGCGGCCCAGGGCGCCGCCGCGTAGAGCACGCAGCCCAGGGCGAAGAAGGTCGCGTAGGTGACCTTACGCCCGATCCTGTCGGACATCGAGGCCCAGAAGAAGCGGCCGAGGATGTTGAACAGAGATAGCATTCCGACGAACCCGGCCGCCACGGCGGCGATCTGGGTCTTCTGGCCGGGATCGAGCTGGCCGAAGCCGAGGTCCGGCTGCCCGATGAGCGCGCCGCCGAAGATCTCCTGAAGCATCGGCGAAGCGAGCGCGAGCACGCCGATGCCCGCCGAGACGTTGAGGCAGAGCACGGCCCAGAGCAGCCAGAATTGCGGGGTCCTGTGCGCCCGGTCGAGGTGGACGTGGCCGGAGGTGATCATCGCGCTCTTCGAGGCTGGTGCGGTCCAGCCCTCGGGCTGCCAGCCGGCGGGGGGCACGCGATAGCCGAAGGCGCCGCAGAGCATCGCCAGGATGTACAGGCCGCCCATCACCGCCAGGGTCTGCCAGACGCCGGCCGACGACGGGGTCTTGAAGGTGTTGATGAGCAGGGTGGCGAGGGGAGAGCCGATCATGGCGCCGCCGCCGAAGCCCATGATGGCCATGCCGGTGGCCATGCCGCGCCGGTCGGGGAACCACTTCACCAGGGTCGAGACCGGAGAGATGTAGCCGAGGCCGAGGCCGATGCCGCCGATCAGCCCCATGCCGAGCCAGATCAGCCAGAGTTGGTGCAGGTAGACGCCGAGGGCACCGATCAGGAAGCAGCCGCCCCAGCACGCGGCCGCCGCGAGGCCGGCCTTGCGCGGGCCGGCGCGCTTGAGCCAGCCGCCGAACACCGCCGCCGACAGGCCGAGCATGACGATGCCGGTGGAGAAGACGATGACGAGGTCGCTGACGCGCCAGTCGCAGGCTGTCGTGAACAGGGCCGTGGCGAGGTCCATGTCGGGACAGGCGGCCGGCGCCGGTTGCCCGACGCTCAGGGCCCGCGACAACGGCAGCCAGAACACCGACAGTCCGTAGGACATTCCGATGCAGAGATGGATGGCGAGCGCCGCTGGCGGAACCAGCCAACGGTTGAAGCCGGCCTTGGCGACGATCCTCTCCCGCGAGAGCCGACGTGGCGAGCCTTCATCCATCGCGGGCGCGACATCGACACGAACGGTTATTCAGGCTTCTCCCCTGACCTGCCGAATGGACCCGTGCTCATGGGATCGGCGCAGGTCAAACACCGCGTCCACTGGACAATCGCTTCTTATTGAGGCGCCCGAAAAGGATGTCCACCTCCGTTATGCCGGCGCCCTGTCGCGCCGCATCGTCGATCTGGGACCATCGTCGACGGGGTGATCTCCTCCTCGCCCCGTCGCGCCGGCAGCGTTTCGAAGACGGCAAGAGTGGCCCGGTGCGGGGCGTTCGGGTCGATCCGCTCCCGGGCGGTGGATAGGTATTCGCGCGAGCATCCCCCTCCGCCCGCTCACGACCGTCCGCGAGCGGGCACCGGCACGCCGTTCAGATGTCCCGCCCCTGGATCTCGGGCGGAAGGCGGCGCCGCGTCCGGCCGAAGGCCCGGAGGCGTCCGTCGATGGCCGCGAGTCCGCAACCGATCAGTGCCATGCCGACGATGTGCCGCGGGTCGAGGCGCTCACCCAGCACGACGGCACCCAGGAGGATGGCCGAGACCGGAATGAGGAAGGTCACGAGGAGGAGGTTCGTCGCCCCCGCCGTCGCCAGGATTCGAAAATACAGCACGTAGGCGAGGGCCGTCGACAGGGCCGCGATGCCTACAACCGCGCCCACCACTGCCGCACCCGGCATCGGCAGGGTCCACGGCCGATCCACTACGAGGGCGATGGGCACGAGGATGAGCGTAGAGGCGGAGACCTGCCCGGCGGCCGTCGCGAGGGGCGGAATGCCCATCCGCCGGAAACGTCGCCCGAAGAGGCCGGCGCAGGCGTAGGACAGGGCCGCGCCGAGGACCGCGACTTGTGCCAGGAGGTCGGCCCCGAGGCCGGCGAGGACGGCCGGTCCGACCATCACGGCAACGCCGGCGAGGCCGACGAGCCCCCCCGCCATCCGGCTGCCGGTCATCCGCTCGTCGGCGGTGAGGAAATGGGCCGCGACGACGGTGAACAGCGGCGTGGTCGCGTTCAGGATCGCGGCGAGCCCGGAGGCGATGTGGGTCTGGCCCCACACGATGAGGCAGAAGGGAACGGCGTTGTTGAGGAGGCCCATGCCGAGAAAGGCGGACCAAACCCGGGCTCCGCGCGGCATTGCGAGGCCCGAGAGAGGCACGACGGCGTTCAGGATCAGCGCGGCGAGGCCGACGCGCAGGGTGACGAGGGTGACGGGCGGCAGGGCTTCGAGCGCCACCTGCGTGAAGAAGAACGATCCGCCCCAGAGCACGGAGAGGCAGAGGAGCATCGCCCATTCAGGCGCGGACATCGTATGGTTCACGGCGGGCGGCATGACGGATCCTTTGCGAGTTCACCCCGTCCTATGATTTCGCCCGGGTGACGGGCGTCCCGTTTCTTGCTCTCGAATCCTCCTGACTCCTCCGTCTGCTATCGATTCCAGACCGCCTCCGAAGGGCCGTCGAACGATGGCGGTCTCCCGCAAGCCCCGACGATCGTCAGCATGTCCGACACACCGATGCCCCCGGCCCCAGCGAAAGCCCCCTCCCCCTGGATCGCCGGACTCGACGGGTGTCGCGGCGCCTGGGCCGGGGTGCTGCTCAACCTTGCCGACGGGCGCCATCGCGCCGCCCGGTTCGCAACCGTGGCCGACCTCGTCGACGCCCCCGAGGCGCCGGCCTTCGTCGGCATCGACATCCCCATCGGCCTGCCCGACCGGATCACGGATGGCGGGCGCGTCGCCGATCGGGCGGCGCGGGCCTATCTGGGCCAGGGGCGGGCGAGCGTGTTTCCGATGCCGCCGCGCGCGGCCGTCCATGCGCCCGATTACGAGACCGCCAAGGCCCTGTCGCGGGCGGGCAGCGACCCGCCCTTCGCACCCTCGATCCAGGGCTGGAACATCTTTCGGAGTGTGCGGGAGGTCGATGGCCTGCTCCGAGCGCGGCCCGATCTGTGCGACCGCCTGCACGAGGTCCATCCCGAGGTCGCGTTCCGGCGCCTCAACCGGGACCGGGCCCTTGCGGCTTCGAAGAAGACGCCGGACGGGCAGGCCGCGCGTCGGGCGCTGCTTCTCGGCGCCGGGCTGCCCGAGGCCCTGGTCGCGGCGCGCCCCGCCGGCATCGGCGCCGACGACCACCTCGACGCCCTCGCGGCCCTGGTGGTGGCCCGCGACCTCGCGTGTGGCCGCGCCGTACCGATGCCCGATCCGCCGGGGCGCGACGGGTTCGATCTCCCCATCGTGATCTGGGCGCCCGGCGACGTGTCGTAAAACACTAGCGTGCCGGCCATTTCACGCTAAATGACGGTCCCAACAGGTGAAAGCCGACGCGATCGAAGAAAATATCCTTGTCCGACGGATTAAAATATTTTTCTCGATGCTGGGATGCCGCACAATACTTCGGAATGACCCGATGACAGCACCGAGCTCCGCGCCCAGCGCACCCGACACCGTGCACCCGCCGGTTCGCGAGGTCGCCCGCGCCCTCGTGTTCGATCTGGCCGGGCGCCTGCTCCTCATCGCCTACGAGTCCGTCCGGCCCATCGATCCGGCGAAGCCCGACGACCGCACCTTCTGGTTCATGCCGGGGGGCGGACTGGAGCCGGGCGAATCCCATGTCGAGGCCTGCCGGCGTGAACTCGAAGAGGAGATCGGCGTTGCCGATGCGCCCATCGGTCCGCAGGTCGCAGGCTGCGACGGGCCCTTCCACCTGTTCCGGACGTCGCGCGATGCCCGCGAGCGCTACTTCGTGGTGCGGCTGCCCGACGACCGTATCGACACCCGGCGCCTCGCCGAGACGGAGGACAACCCCGTCCTCGGCACGCGCTGGTGGACCCTCGACGAACTCGAGGCGACGTCCGAGCGCATCGAACCCGCCGGGCTGGCACGCGTCGCGCGCGCCGTCCTGGGTGGCACCCTTCCCGCAACGCCCGTGGCCCTGAACTGGCACGGCACCCGAAGAAAGGCCGATCCGAGATGACCACCCCCCGCACCGGTACGTTCCCCGAGAAGCTCAAGGAAGGCTACCAGTCCTTCGTCGAACGCCGCCTTCCCGACGAGGCCAAGCGCTATTCCGGCCTCGCCAAGTCGCAATCCCCCGAAGTCCTCCTCATCGGTTGCTGCGACAGCCGCGTCTCGCCCGAGGTGATCTTCGACGCGGGTCCGGGTGAACTGTTCGTGATCCGCAACGTCGCCAACCTCGTGCCCCCCTGCGAGGAGCAGGGCGGCGAGTTCCACGGCACGTCGGCGGCCATCGAGTTCGCAGTGCAGGGCCTGGAGGTGAAACACATCGTCGTGATGGGTCACGCCACCTGCGGCGGCATCAAGGCCTTCGCCAGCCCGTCGAACCCCCTGTCGGAGGGCGACTTCATCGGCAAATGGGTGTCCCTCGTGAAGTCGGCCGCCGAGAACGTCGAGGACCAGAACGGGCCGGACTACCTCACCCGCCTCGAATACGCGATGGTCGGCGAGAGCCTGAAGAACCTCATGACCTTCCCGTTCGTCCGCGAACGCGTCGAGGCCGGCACGCTGACACTGCACGGCGCCCACTTCGGCATCGAGCGCGGCGAACTCCTCGTGCGCGATCCCGAGACCGGCGACTTCCGGCCCGCCGTCGACATGGCCGGCAAATCCATTAGCCAGACCGCGCTGATCAACTGCAAGGAGGCGTAGGACGCACGCCTCACCCGACGCAATCGGGGATGCACGATGTGGAAGGGTGGCCCGCGGGGCCTTCGCATTCGAAGGGCCGCCGAGTCACCCTGTTCTCATGACTGCATCCCGCTCGGGGGGATCGCGGAACTCCGCCGAACCGGGTGACCACCGTCGCCGCGCCGAACAGGAAAAGCGCTGTCCTCGGGAAAGGCCGTCCATCAGCCACGAAAAAGGGATGCCGGGCTTTCGCGCGGCATCCCTTTTTCGTGTATTCCCCGGGCGTTCCGCCCGGGGGACCATGCGACCGTGCGGCTCAGCGCGCGCCGGGCAGGCGGCGGGCCTCCTGGTAATGGTGCTCCAGCACCGGCAGGGCCTGCTGGGCGTGGGCGCGCAGGGCCGGGTTCGGGCCGTTGGAGGCGTAGGACTGGTACATACCGAGGGCCATCTCGTGCGACTTCACCTGCATCGAGCCGTAGAGGCGGTCGAAGCGCGGGCCGGCCGGGGTCTGCGACAGCTCGGCGAGCATCGCCTGCTGCTGCGGGTTCGGCTGGACCAGGGTGGTGCCGGCGGTGGTGTCGACATCGCCCACCATCGCGCCGGTCGCGGCACCGCGACGGGCGCCCGCACCGAGGCCCTCGAGACCGCCCACCGGACCACCCGCGAGGGTTCCACCGACGACACCCGTCGCCGCACCCGTGGCCGCGCCGACGGCGCCGCCCGCGATGGCGAGCGGGGCGGTCACGAGACCGCCGAGGCCATCGTTGCGAGCCATCACGTTGGCTTCACCGCCCGCCAGGGCGACGTTGGCGGCGCGGTGATCGCGCACGGCCTCCTTGGCGAAGCGGACGACCTGCGGATTGCGGCTCTTCGACAGGGCGATCTGGCTCGACTGCACCTCGAAGGCGTTGGACTGCATCGCGGCGAGGCGGAAATCGCCCATGTCCTGTGCGAAGGCGGGGGTCGCGAGGGCCGTCACCAGGACACCCAGGGCAATCGACTTGTTGATCATGATCATCCTCAATATGGCTGCAGCGACATACAAGAACGGACCCAGAGGCACTTGTGCCCGCACAGGTCCGTGACTGTCGCCTTCGGCGGGACAACGGGGGAAGACCTGATCCGTTCCAGGCTATCTTCGCGGCATGACGATCGTGTCGGGTGCGATCCTTGGAATAGACCCGCGTGAAGCTTGGCGCGATCCAGGGCCTGCGCGCCTTCGCGGCCCTCCTCGTTGTGGTCCATCACGGGCAGGTCGAGGCGGCGGCCCTGGCCCTGCGCGCCGGGCTTCCCTTCGGCCCCAGCACCGGGCTGGCGTGGTCGGCGGGCGTCGACGTGTTCTTCGTGATCTCGGGCTTCATCATCGTCCACGCGAGCGCCCCCCTCTACGGGCGCCCGGGGGGACGGGCGCGCTTTCTCGCCCACCGGATCGCCCGACTGGTGCCGCTGTACTGGCTGGTGACGGCCCTCTACCTCGCCCTCGTCCTCACCGTGCCGGCGCTCCTCAACGGCGCGGATTCCCCCGCGCCCGGCTACGTCGCCGCCTCGTTCCTGTTCTGGCCGGCCCTGCGCCCGGACGGCATCCCCCAGCCCCTGTACGGCCTCGGCTGGACCCTGAACTGCGAGATGTTCTTCTACGCGGTCTTCGCCGTCGGCCTCGGCTGGGGCCGGGGCCGGGCGGTGCTGTGGCTCGGCCTCGCCCTCGCCGGCCTCGTCGCCCTCGGCCGCCTGGTGCCCGAACCGCCGACGCCGCTCGCGTTCTGGGGCAGCCCCATCGTCCTCGAATTCGCCCTCGGCGCCGGCCTCGGCCTCGCCCGCGCGCACGGCCTGCGTTTGCCCGATGCCGCCCGGCTGGCGCTCGCCGCCACCGGCCTCGCCGGCCTCGCCGTCGCGGGCGAGCCCGGCGAGGCCCTGCGGCCCCTCGCCTATGGCGGGCCGGCGCTCCTGCTGGTGGCCGCCGCCGCCCTCGGGCGCGAGCCGCCGCCGGGGCGCGGGACGCGGCTCGGTCCGGCGCTCGTCGCCCTGGGGGATGCGTCCTACGCCCTCTACCTGATCCATCCCTTCGTCCTGCGCGCCACCCGCGAGGCGATCACGCGGCTGGGTCTCGCGGCACTCGTCGGCCCGTGGGGGGCGCTCGGCCTCATGCTCGCCCTGTCGGTGGCCGCGTCCCTGGTGGTCGCCCGCTTCGTGGAGAGGCCCATGACCCGGGCCGTCCGGCACCGGCTCGACCCCGGGGCCGGTGCCGGAACCGTTCAAAAACCGTGTGACGGCCCGCCGGGCGGAGTTTGCCGCACGCCCAAATCGCATTAGCCTCCGGTGTCTCGCGCCATCGAAGACCCCGCTGCGAAGGCCCCGCCGCCATGAAGACGCTCCTGGTTCCCGTCGCCCTGCACGACAGCCTGCCCTCGGTGTTCGAGACGGCGATCCTCGCCGCCCGTCGCTTCGGCAGCCTCGTCGAGGGCGTGTCCCTGCGCCCGGCGCTCGCCGAATACGTCCCCGTCGACATGGTCGGCGGCATGACCTGGCTGCGCGACGAGGAGGCCGACAAGGCCGAGGCCGAGGCCGCGGGCGGGCGCTTCGTCACCTTCATGCAGCAGGCCGGCGTGCCGCTCATGGCCGACGGGCCCTGCACCCCGGCCGGCATCGGCGCGGCGGGCCCGCGCTACCGCTGGCGCCCGGACGTTCCGGCGGGCGACGCGTTCCTCGGCCAGTACGCGCGGCTGTTCACCGCCACCGTGGTCGGGCGCCCCGGCACCGACGACGGCGCGCCGCGCATGACCACCTTCGAGACCGCCCTGTTCGAGAGCGGGCGGCCGATCCTCCTCGCGCCCCCCATCGCCCCCGCGACCCTCGGCGACGCCATCCTCATCGCCTGGAACGGCTCCACCGAGACGGCGCGCGCCGTGGCCTTCGCCATGCCGTTCCTGCGCCAGGCGCAGCGCATCCGGGTGATCAGCGTCGAGGGTGGCACCGTGCCGGGGCCGACCGCCGAGGAGCTCGCCCGTGCGCTCGCCTGCGAGGGCATCGACGCCGATCACCGCGCCCATTCGGCTGGGCGGCGCACGCCCGGCGAGGTGTTCCTCGCAGAAGCCGAAACCTTCGGTTGCGACCTCCTCATCAAGGGCGCCTACACCCAGAGCCGCCTGCGCCAGATGATCTTCGGCGGCCCGACGAGCCACCTGCTGACCCATGCGGGCATCCCGATGCTGATGGCGCATTGACGGGGCCGGAGCCCGCGCCGGCCAAGCGTATCCATATCGCGCGCAATTGACTTGCGCACGATCCGGAGGCGGGGCAGGCTCGCGGTCGGAATCGGCCACCGGTCGATGGGAAAGGCTCCACATGATCAGAACCGTCCGTACCGCCGTACTCCTCGCCACCACGGGCCTCGCCCTGAGCCTTCCGGCCCGGGCGGAAGCGCCGGTGGTGCGCATCCGCGGCACCATCGCGTCGGTGACGGACAATGCCATCACCATCAAGCCGCGCGTCGGCGACGCCATTCTGGTCCGCCTCGGCGACGGCGTCCGGGTCGCGGGTGCGAGTGCGGCCAAGATCGCCGACATCCTGCCCGACAGCTATGTCGGCACCGCCGCGACGCCCCAGGCCGACGGCACCCTGAAGGCCCTTGAGGTCGCGGTGTTCGCGCCCAGCATGCGCGGCACCGGCGACGGCCACTACCCGTGGGATCTCGAGAAGGAGAACACCATGACCAACGGCGCCGTCGGCGCCGTGACGGGGACGACCAACCGCACCATCACGGTGACGTATGCGGGCGGACAGAAGGTCATCACCGTGCCGGACGACGTGCCCGTGGTGGCCTTGGCCCCCGCCGATGCCGGCCTGATCAAGCCGGGCGCCCGCGTCGTCGCCTTCACCCGCGCCGATGCCTCCGGCACGGCGGTCGCCGATCGCATGGTGGTGGGCCAGAACGGCACCGTTCCGCCCATGTGAGTCCGCCCATGTGAGGTCGGATCGACGTGAGGTCGGATCGAAGGCGGGCGCGCCGGTGGCGCGCCCGGACGTGAAGAAGAACCACAACAGGAGAGACACGCCATGATGAAGAGCCTGCTGACCGGCCTCGCCCTGACCCTGACGATGGCCGCCACCACCGCGCGCGCCGACGACATCGTGCGCTACCGCGGCACCCTGGAGAAGGTCGACGGATCGACCCTCACCATCAAGCCGCGCACGGGCGACTCGATCACCGTGACCTTCGCGAACGACACCAAGATCCTCGCCGCCACCACGGGCCAGCTCGCCGACATCAAGTCGGAGAGCTACATCGGCACCGCCGCGATCCCGCAGCCCGACGGCACGCAGAAGGCCCTGCAGGTGACGGTGTTCGCCTCCTCCCTGCGCGGCACCGCCGACGGCCACTACCCGTGGGATCTCGGCACCAACTCCACCATGACCAACGGCGCGGTGGGCACCCTCTCGGGCACCGAGGGGCGCACTCTCCTGGTCAAGTACCAGGGCGGCGAGAAAAAGGTGACGGTGCCGGAAGACGTGCCCGTGACCCTCGTCGACCCCGGCGAGAAGAGCATCTTGGTGCCCGGCTCCAAGCTCGTCGCCTTCACCAAGAAGGGCGCAGACGGCACCCTCACGGCCCCGATCCTCATCGTCGGCCGCAACGGCACCGTGCCGTCCATGTGAGGCACCAAGGTAGAACCCTCCCCCGCAAAGGGGGGAGGGACCTGCGCTCCGCGTCACCGAGCGCGGCCTGTCCTGTTGACCGAGCCCCCGATGACCCTGGTTCCTGAGCCCCCCGCCCGCGTCGTGGTGATCCACCCCTTGGTGGTGCGCCTCACCCACTGGATCAACGCGGTGGCGGTGTTCTGCATGCTGTTCAGCGGTTGGGCGATCTACAACGCGTCGCCGCTCTTCCCCTTCGCCTTCCCGAAATGGGCGACCCTGGGGGGCTGGCTCGGCGGGGCCATCGCCTGGCACTTCGCCGCCATGTGGTTGTTCGCCCTGAACGGCCTCGTCTACGTCGCCTACGGGCTGGCGAGCCGGCACGTAGCCCGGACGTTCCTGCCCTTGAGCCCCGGCGCCGTGTGGCGCGACGCGAAGGCCGCGCTGACCTTCCGCCTCGCCCACCGGCTGGGGCAGTACAACGCCGTGCAGCGCCTCGCCTACGCGGTGGCGTTCCTCCTCGGCGCCCTCCTCCTCGCCTCGGGCCTCGCCCTGTGGAAGCCGGTGCAGTTCCAGGGGCTCGCCGCCCTGTTCGGCGGCTACGAATGGGCGCGCCGGGTGCATTTTTGCGCCATGGCGGGCCTCGTCGGCTTCATCGTCCTTCATCTCGCCCTGGTGATCGTGGTGCCGAGCACCCTCCGGGCGATGATCACCGGCCGTGCCCGCGTGACCCCTTCAGAGACGCAAGCATGACCCGCGATCCGCAAGACGTTGCCCGGCTCAAGGCCCTGCGCGCCGACCTGCAGCCCGAGCTGGTGAAGCTGGAGCGCCGGGCGCTCCTGCGCTCGGGCCTGTCGCTCGGCGCCCTCACGCTGCTCACGGGCTGCGACCTCTCCACGGGCTCCAACGGCAACGCCGCCGACCGGGTGCTGTGGGCCATGTCGAAGTTCAACGACCGGGTCCAGGGCTGGCTGTTCGACCCGAACACGCTCGCGCCGACCTACCCGGCCTCGATGATCGACACGCCGTTCCGGTTCAACGCCTACTACCCGCCGGACAACATCCCCGAGGTCGAGGGCGCCGACTGGAAGCTCGAGGTGACCGGCCTCGTCGCCGACAAGACCCCCTGGACCCTGGAAAAGCTCCGTGCCCTGCCGCAGGAGAGCCAGATCACCCGCCACGTCTGCATCGAGGGCTGGAGCCAGATCGGCCAATGGAGCGGCGTGCCCCTGCGGGCGTTCTTGGAGCGGATCGGCGCCGATCTGACGGCGAAATACGTCGGCTTCAAATGCGCCGACCGCTATTACGGCAGCCTCGACATGCCGAGCGCGCTGCACCCCCAGACCGTCCTGGCCCTCGACTTCGCCGGCAAGGAACTGAGCCCCGAATACGGCTACCCGCTGCGGGTGCGCGTGCCGACGAAGCTCGGGTTCAAGAGCCCGAAATACATCGCAAGCGTGTTCGTCACCAACGATTATCCGGGCGGGTACTGGGAGGACCAGGGCTACAATTGGTTCAGTGGGATCTGAGCCGAACGTACGAGCGGATTCCCGTCACGTCGTCCCGCCGGTCGCGGGCGGCGGGGCGAGGCGGTCGCTGAGCGACTGCTCGTACTGGATGAGGTCCTTGCAGCGCTTGAGCGCGCGATAGAGTTCGCGGGCCGCCACGAACTCGTGGATGTCGCGGATGTACGGCGCCGTCGTCGGCACCGCCTCCAACAGGGCGTTGGCCTGCCGCACGAAGATGTCCTCGGCTTCCGGCGTCGGCTCGGCGAGGTACAGCACCGTCAAGGTGACGTAGAGGCGCTTGCAGGCCGTGTCGGCCTCGCTGTCCAGGATGATGTCGCTCTCGCGCAGGAAGTTCGTCACCGTCTCGATGACGAAGGAGGAGCGCCGCGATCCGTTGCGGATCGCCGTGCCGCCGATCAGCAGGCGCTCGAACGGTTTCAGTTCGATCTTGAGGGGCATGGCGTCTCACGGGCGGCAGGGTCTCGCCTCCTTCCTCGGCGATCATGGTTAACAAAGCCTGAAGGCGCCGCCACGCCAATCCGGCTAAACCTTTGATGGATCGATGGATTCATCCAGGTCCACGGCATTCGACCGACGCACGACACCCCGCGTTCATCACAACATTTAACAGGATCGCAAGAGGGACGTGGTCCTGTGGCGCTGTCTCCAAAAACGGAGACGCACCGATCAGAATGGATCGAAACCAATGTCCTCCGGCATCACCCTTTCGGCCGCGACCCGCCAGAACCTGCTCTCGCTGCAGGGCACCGCGGACCTTCTCTCGACCACCCAGAACCGCCTTTCGACGGGCAAGAAGGTGAACTCGGCCCTCGATTCGCCGGTCAACTTCTTCACCGCCCAGTCGCTGAACTCGCGTTCGTCAGGCCTGTCGAGCCTCCTCGACGGCATCGGCAACGGCATCCAGACCATCCAGGCCGCCAACAAGGGCATCACCAGCCTGACCAAGCTGACCGACCAGCTGAAATCCACCGCTCAGCAGGCCCTCTCGGCCACCTCGGCGTTCACCGCCAAGGCTTCGCTCACCTCTACCGCACTCACGGGTGCCGTAGATTCGAACCTTCTCTCGACCGGCCCGACTCAGGCCGTGAGCACGGCTCTGGGCAGCGGAACCGCGACCCGTGGTGTGAAGACCGGCACGGTCGATCTGTCGACCACCGGCAACATCACAACGGCACTCGGGTCCGGCAAAGCTTTCCAGATCGATGGTGTTGACATCAGCATCAAGGATACCGGCGCGTACACCACAGCGAGCTTGGCAACCGAGATCACGAGTCAGTTGGCGGCGGCTGGTTCTACGGCAACTGTCGGTGTATCGACCAACTTCCTCGCAGTGACGGGTTCTACGGACGGCGCTGCCGTATCGATCACCGGAGCGGATGCGGCTTCTCTGTTCGGCGCCACGCCGGGCAATACGACCGCCAACGTCCTGAAGCCCGTCCAGGCCACCAAGGTCGCAGCCCTGGGCTTCGCCGACGGCGACACCTTCTCGGTTAACGGTTCGAACGTCACGGTCTCGAAGTCTGATACCTTGGCGACTCTCTCAGCGAAGGTGGTCGTTGCAACGAACGGTGAGGTGAAGGCCAGCTTCTCCGACGCAAACCGTCAGTTCACGTTCGAGGCCAAGGACGCCAAGACTTCGGTGAACCTCGGGAACGGCTCGACCGCAACCGCCCTCGTTGCTAACCTCGGTTACACCACGACCACGCAGTTTGCTTCGGGCAAGGGCAACGGTACCGCCTCCGCCCTGAACAACGACACGCTGACGGTCACCGTTGGCACGGGCACGACGGCTAAGACGGCTTCGCTGTCCTTCGGCACCGGCGCCGGGCAAATCTCGACCCTCGACCAGCTCAATGAGAAGCTTGGCACCGCGAACGCTCAGGCCACCATCGACTCGGCTGGGAAGATCTCGATCTCTACGACCAACGATTCCGGCTCGCAGGACCTGAGCGTCAGCGGCACGGCGACCGGGACCGGGAATACCTTCCTGTCCACGTCGTCGAAAGCCACCATCGGCGGCGACGGCCTCACAGCCCGCAACAAGCTCGTCACTGACTACAACAACCTCCTGACCCAGATCGACCAGCTGTCGAACGACTCGGGCTTCAACGGCGTCAACCTGCTGAAGGGCGACCAGCTCAAGGTTTCGTTCAACGAGGCGCAAAGCTCGTCCATTACCGTTCAGGGCAAGGCGACGAGCTCCGACACCCTCGGCCTCAAGGCCGTGACCAGTGAAAACTTCAAGGACAACGCCTCCATCAACGAGGTGTTCAGCTCGATCCGTTCGGCCGGTGACAGCCTCAAGTCACAGGCCTCGACCTACGCCTCGAACCTCTCCGTGGTCCAGAACCGCCAGGACTTCTCGAAGAACCTGATCAGCGTCCTCGACACCGGCTCAGCCAACCTGACGAACGCGGACCTCAACGAGGAAGCCGCCAACTCCCAGGCCCTGTCGACCCGCAACTCCCTGGCGATCTCGGCACTCGGCCTCGCCAACACGGCGCAGCAGGGCATCCTGCAGCTGCTCCGCTAAGCCAAACGCCACCGGCCTTCGGGCCGGCGGTCCGCACGACGACGAAAGGCCGGGGCGGTGCGCCCCGGCCTTTTCGCGTTCGAGGACCGGCGTCGACGGAAAAGTCCGCCTACTCCACCGGCGACACCAGTACCTCGGGCAGTTGGAGGTGGAGTGGGTCGTCCCGGGTGCCGAGGCCGCGCGCGGCAATCTCGGCCTGGGCGGCGTAGGCGGCGATGAGGCGGGGGCCGAGGTTCGGCACCTCGACCTTGCCCGAGGGTGCTCCCTCGGCGTTGCTGCCGGAGACGATGGTCAGCCGAACGGGTCCGCCCACCGGCGCGTCGATGGCGAGGCTGATGGCGCAGGCGACGGATTCGGACGTGGTGTCGAGGCATTCCGACACCACCTCGGCGACGATCATCCCGAGGGCGTTCGCCGTGCGCGGCTCGACGAGGCTGGTGCCGGTTCCGCCGATGGTGACGCCGATGCGCCCGGCACGCCGCAGCTGGCCGAGGCCGGAGGCGAGGCGGTGGAGATAGTCGCGCAGGTCGATGGAGGCGATGTGGGGCGCCTCGTGCAGGTGCTGCTGCACCAGGGCGATGGCCCGCACCCGCTGGCCCAGGGCCTCGAAGCTGCCGCGGCAGGGGGGCGGCGCCGCCCGTCCGTAGAGGCCGATGAGGCTCACCATCACCTGGAGATTGTTGCGCACGCGGTGGTAGACCTCCGCGAGGAGCGCCTCCTTCTCCACGAGGGCGCGCTCGGAATGCTCCCGCGCCTCCTTGCGCTCGGTGATGTCGAAGCTCGTGCCGATGTAGCCCTCGAACGCCCCGTCGCGGTGGAGCGGGCGGCCGGTGTCGAGGAGCCAGCGATAGGCGCCGTCGTGGCGACGTAGGCGAAACTCCACCGTGAACGGGTCGCGGGCGGCGAGCGCCGTCTCGAACACCGACGCGTGGGCGGCCTCGTCGTCCGGATGGAGGCCGCGGCGCCAGCCCCGGCCCCGCTCCTCGGCCGCGTCACGGCCGGTGAAGGCGAGCCAGGATTCGTTGTGGTGGACGGCGTGGCCCCGCGTGTCCGTGCGCCACATCATCAGCGGAACGAAATCCGCGAAGCGTCCGAAAGGGTCGCCCGCCACCGCGTGGCCCGGCCCTGCCTCGCTCAACGGGGTGTCCGCGGCCATGTTCGTCCCGATCTACCGTTTCACACTGGCCCCACCACGCGCCAGACGCCGGTCAACGTGCCGTCCCCCGCCCCGTTCCGATTCGCCCTGCGGGTTCGGCGGTTGTCCCCGTCGAACACGGGAAAGCCCCTGCAGATGCCCTTGCAAGAGAGGCCCTTGCAAGAGAGGCCCTTGCAAGAGAAGCGCCGAACGGCAGGTCCGGCCCCGGGGGCCTCAGAGCATGCTGGGCAGGATGCGGTCCGGCGGGCGGTGGCCGTCCATGAAGATCTTGATGTTGATGATCACCTTCTCGCCCATGTCGGTGCGGCTCTCGTGGGTGGCCGAACCCATGTGCGGCAGCAGCACCACCTTGCCGGCGCGCGCGAGCTTGACGAGGCGGGGGCTGACGGCGGGCTCCTGCTCGAACACGTCGAGGCCGGCCCCCGAGACGTCGCCGGCCTCGATGAGGCGGGCCAGGGCCGATTCGTCGATCACCTCGCCGCGGGCGGTGTTGACCACGATGGCCTCGGGCTTGAGCAGCTTGAGGCGGCGGGCCGACAGGAGGTGGTAGGTCGCCGGCGTGTGCGGGCAGTTCACCGACACGATGTCGACGCGCGCCAGCATCTGGTCGAGGGATTCCCAGTAGGTCGCGTCGAGGTCGCGCTCGATGGTGCCCGGCACCCGGCGACGGTTGTGATAGTGGATCTGCAGGCCGAACGCCTTGGCGCGGCGTGCCAGCGCCTGGCCGATGCGGCCCATGCCGACGATGCCGAGGCGCTTGCCGGTGATGCGCCGGCCCAGCATCCACGTCGGCGACCAGCCCGAATCCCAGGCGTCGTCGGGAATGATGCGCGCGCCCTCGGTGACCCGCCGGGCCACCGCCAGGATCAGCGCCATGGTCATGTCGGCGGTGTCCTCCGTCAGGACCCCGGGGGTGTTGGTGACGGTGATGCCGCGTTCCAAGGCGGCGGCCACGTCGATGTGATCGACGCCGTTGCCGAAATTCGCGATGAGGCGCAGATTCGGGCCGGCCTGGGCGAGGAGCCCCGAATCGATCTCGTCGGTCACCGTCGGCACGAGGACGTCGGCCTCGCGCAGGGCGGCCGCGAGGGCCTCGTGGCTCAGGGGTTTGTCGTCGGTGTTCGGACGGATCTCGAAGAGTTCGCGCATGCGCGTCTCCACCACCTCCGGGAGACGCCGGGTGATCACGACCAGCGGCTTGCGCTTGAGCGACTGCATGCACCCTCCTCGATGCGAGCGATCCCCGGCGCGCCCTGCTCGGGTCCGGTCGGGTCGGCTCGCCCATGTTCCGGCCCGGCACCGGCGTGGCGGCTTACCGCGCGTTAACCACGCATCGGCCAGAACCACGTATCGATCCGGACGGATAGACGCGACGGGGGTTGGAATGGGCGGCAACCCGCTCTCCAGCCCCGACGGCCTCTCTACCAGAGAGGCGACGGAACACAATGCGCGCCACGGCGGCCGGGGGCGTCGGCCCGGCCCCGTCCGCGCGGTTCGAGGACATGGACGATGGCGCCTGCCGAGACCCTTTTCAGAACGCTTTCCAACACGCCGGCCCGTGCTTTCGCCCCGGCCCTGCTCCTCGGGTTCGCACTCGCGGCCGGAAGCGCCAACGCGGCACCGCCGCCACCGCCCACGCCGGGCGCCGGCGTCGGTTCGAAGACCGGCCTGCCCCTGCCGCGCTACGCCAGTCTCAAGACCGACCGGGTGAACCTGCGGGAAGGCCCGTCGAAGGATCACCGCACCCTGTGGGTGTTCCAGCGCGCCGGCCTGCCCGTGGAGATCGTCGCCGAATTCGAGACCTGGCGCCGCATCCGCGACTCCGAGGGCACGGAGGGCTGGGTGTTGCATTCGCTGCTGTCGGGGCGGCGCACCTCCATCGTCACGGCGGCCAAAGCGGGCGCGAAAGGCGAGACCAGGCCCGAGACGCCCCTCTACGCCCGCGCCGACGACGCGTCCGGCGAGCAGGCCCGCCTGCAGGCCGGCGTCATCGGCAGCGTGAAGAGCTGCACCGGCGCGTGGTGCCGCGTCGTCGTCGCCCTGCCCCAGAAGGGCGGCGACGTCGACGGCTACGTCCGCCAGGAACGGCTGTGGGGGGTCTACCCCTACGAGAAGGTGGAGTAGGCCCAGCCACGACCTACGGACAGCCAACGAAAAAGGCCCGGCGAACCGGGCCTTTTTCGTGAACGGGAAAGATGCCTGAAACCGATCAGGCCTTGCGGGCGACCGGACCGCGGCGGCGCAGGCGCACGATCACCTCGACGCCGGCGATCTCCATGCCCTCGGGGGCGTCGGGGAGCGAATCGACGGTGATGCCGCAATCGGGCATGTCGAGAACCTGACCCTCGTCCTCGAGGAAGAAGTGGTGGTGCTCGCTCGGGTTGGTGTCGAAGTAAGCCTTCGACCCGTCGAGGGCGAGCTGGCGCAGGAGGCCGGCTTCGGTAAACTGGTGCAGGGTGTTGTAGACGGTCGCCAGCGACACCGGCACCTTGGCGCGCATCGCCTCGTCGTACAGCATTTCCGCCGTGAGGTGGCGGTCGCCGCGCCCGAACAGGAGCCAGCCGAGCGACAGGCGCTGGCGAGTCGGTCGCAGGCCGGCCCGGCGCAGGCGATCGCGCAGGTCGGAGAGCGGGCAGCCGCGCCGTCCGGCGACATCGCCCGACGGATTGGAGGTCCGTGCGTTCAGCATGGCCTGCAGCGGCAGCATGTTGGGAATCGCGGTGGCTGACATTTCACCCAAACTTCGGTCTTCGCAGAGTCATTTATACGGAACCCGCGTCAGGGCCGCAACCCGAAGCCGCAGCGTTCGCTCCACGCCGGCCAAGCTGTGGACGCATGACGGGCACGGGGCAGCCCGGAGCCGCCCTGACCCGAGCCCGGCTGCACGCGGGATCGCCCCGGGCCGGCGAAATCCGCATGGGGGACGCACGCACCTTTGAGGCGCTGTGACGCTGTGTTAACGAAGCGCCGCCTTCCTGCCCGGTCCGGCCTCGCGAGGCTGCGCGTCGCGCCCGGCGGACACCCCATCCTCGAGGACCGATCCCCTCATCATGTCTTCCGTCTCCGATCCCACCGCCCCCACCGGCACCCCGGCCCCCGCCCGGGCGACGCAGTACTCCTACGAGGACTTGCTGGCCTGCGGGCGCGGCGAGCTGTTCGGAGCCGGCAACGCCCAGCTGCCCCTGCCGCCGATGCTGATGTTCGACCGCATCGTCTCCATCGGCTCCGAGGGCGGCGCCCACGGCAAGGGCCACGTCCTGGCGGAATTCGACATCCGGCCGGACCTCTGGTTCTTCGGCTGCCACTTCAAGAACGATCCGGTGATGCCGGGCTGCCTCGGCCTCGACGCCCTGTGGCAGCTCGTCGGCTTCCACCTCGGCTGGCTCGGCGCCCCCGGACGCGGCCGTGCGCTCGGCGTCGGCGAGGTGAAGTTCACCGATCAGGTGCTCCCCACGGTCACCAAGGTGGTCTACGGCATCGACATCAAGCGGGTGCGCCTCGGCAAGCTCGTGCTCGGCATCGCCGACGGCTGGCTCGAAGCCGACGGCACACGGATCTACGAGGCCAAGGACCTGCGCGTCGCCTTGTTCCAGGCGCAGGGCTCGGCCGCCGCGTGACGCCTTCCCGTTGAGATCGGGGCGGCCCCGTCTTAACTGACCATCAACAGGGTGCCGACCGAAGCACCGGCGGAGTAGAAGCGGTCCATGCGGCGTGTCGTGATCACCGGGATGGGCATCGTCTCGTCCATCGGCAACAACACCGACGAGGTCTTGGCCTCCCTGCGCGAGGCCAAGTCCGGCATCGGCCACTCGGCGTCCTATGCCGAGCACGGCTTCCGCAGCCAGGTCGAGGGTCGGCCGAGCCTCGACCCCGAAGGCGTGGTCGACCGCCGCGCCATGCGCTTCCACGGTGGCGGCACCGCCTGGAACCACGTCGCCATGGATCAGGCCATCCGCCAGTCCGGCCTCGAGCCGGGCGACATCTCCAACGACCGCACCGGCATCATCATGGGTTCGGGCGGCCCGTCGACGAAGGTGATCGTTGAATCCGCCGCCATCGCCCTCGACAAGGGCCCGAAGCGCGTCGGCCCGTTCGCGGTGCCCAAGGCCATGTCCTCCACCGCCTCGGCGACCCTAGCGACGTGGTTCAAGATCAAGGGCGTGAACTATTCCATCGCCTCGGCCTGCGCGACCTCGAACCATTGCATCGGCAACGCCGCCGAGATCATCCAGGGCGGCCGCCAGGACATCATCTTCGCGGGCGGTTGCGAGGACCTCGACTGGACCCTGTCGGTGCTGTTCGACGCCATGGGCGCCATGTCGTCGAAGTACAACGACACCCCGTCCCGGGCCTCGCGCGCCTACGACGTCAACCGCGACGGCTTCGTCATCGCGGGCGGGGCCGGCGTGCTGGTGCTGGAGGAATACGAGCACGCCAAGGCACGCGGCGCGACGATCTACGGCGAGATCGCCGGCTACGGCGCCACCTCGGACGGGCACGACATGGTCGCGCCGTCGGGCGAAGGCGCGGTGCGTTGCATGCAGCAGGCCATCGGCGGCCTGAAGGGCGCCCCCATCGACTACATCAACCCGCACGCCACGGCGACGCCGGTGGGCGACGCCAAGGAGATCGAGGCGATCCGCGAAGTCTTCGGGAACGGCGAGGCCTGCCCGCCGATCTCGGCGACGAAATCGCTGACCGGCCATTCCATGGGTGCCACGGGCGTGCAGGAAGCGATCTACTCGCTCCTGATGATGAACAACGACTTCATCTGCGAGAGCGCGCATATCGACGAGATCGACCCGGCCTTCGCCGACATGCCGATCCTGCGCCAGCGCCGGGACGGGGCCAAGCTCGGCCATGTCCTGTCGAACTCATTCGGCTTCGGCGGCACCAACGCCACCCTGGTGCTGAAGAACGTCGACGCCTGACACTTCGCCGTCCCCCGGATGTCGGAGTTCCAACGTCCGGGAACCGAAAGAGTCGGACTGCGTTTTCCCTGCAACACGCAAGGACGAAACGCATGATGTGGTTCACCCTGGGCACCGTCGGTGGATTGGCCGTCACCGGTCTGGCGGCCGTCTACGCCAAGCAGGCCCTGATCGATTGGGCGCGCGCCGACACCAACGGGTATTTCTAGCCGCGTTCGCTCCGCGTACGGCGACCAAGCCTCATATTTTTCCGTGAGAGCCGCTTCCGTGACGACGGAATCGGCTCTTTGTCGTTGGGCGGCCGCGTTTTCCCCACGTTCGTCGGGTCCACCGGACCGCGAAACGCTCTAAGCTCCCGTCACAGGGATCAGAGCGACGGCCGGAACGGCCCACGCCCACGGGGAAACGCATGACGGGTTTGATGACGGGGAAGCGCGGCCTCATCATGGGGGTCGCCAACAATCACTCCATCGCCTGGGGGATCGCCTCCGCCCTGCACAAGCACGGCGCCGAATTGGCGTTCACCTATCAGGGCGAGGCCCTGGGCCGCCGGGTGGCTCCCTTGGCAGCCTCCCTCGGCTCGGACACTGTGATCCCGTGTGACGTCGAGGACATCGCCTCCGTCGACGCCGTGTTCGAGGCCCTGGACAAGCAGTTTCCCGAGGGCATCGATTTCGTCGTCCACGCCATTGGCTTCTCCGACAAGAACCAGCTCAAGGGCCGCTACGTCGACGTCACCACCCGCGAGAATTTTTCGCGGACCCTGACGATCTCGTGCTTCTCCTTCACGGAGATCGCCCAGCGCGCGGCCAAGCGCATGCCGCGCGGCGGGTCGCTCCTGACCCTGACCTATGGCGGCTCGACCCGGGTCATGCCGAACTACAACGTGATGGGTGTGGCCAAGGCCGCCCTGGAAGCCTCGGTGCGCTACCTCGCGGGCGATCTCGGGCCCGACGGGATCCGGGTCAACGCCCTCTCGGCCGGCCCGATGCGGACGCTCGCCGGCGCCGGCATCGCCGATGCCCGGCTGATGTTCAACCACCAGAAGGCCCACGCCCCGCTCCGCCGCACGGTGACCCAGGAGGAGGTCGGCGGCTCGGCCGTCTACCTGTTGTCGGACCTCTCCGGCGGCGTCACCGGCGAGGTCCACTTCGTCGATTCCGGCTACAACATCATTTCGATGCCGCGCCCCGACGTGCTCCAGGCCCAGGACGAGGCCGGCCTGATCGACGCCGTCTAGGCTCGGTTCGGCGGGAGGTCGCGGAACTCGGCCCCTGTCCCGCAAAGGGGGAGCAGGGGCGTGGTCCGGTCCCCCGCTCAGTCCTCTGCGTCGGACGGACGCTCGATGGTCGGGGCCGCCGGCAGCGTCACGACCGAGCGATGGGCCGCGGGCCGGATGAGATCGTCCGACGGGATCAGGGTGATGCTGGCCGAGACGAGACCCGCCATGGCGCGGAGCTCGTCGGTCTGGCGCGGGTCGCGGGCGACGGCGGATGCCTCGCGCTCCAGGCGGACATTGCAGGCCCGAGACGGCAGACCGCCGGAGGGCGTGCAGGCGTCGTGGCGGGCGCAGGCCGCGTCGAGGGCGTCGATGGGCGGCAGCGGCGCGTTGTTGCCGGGGCCGCAATAGTTGCCGTGGACCAGCAAGGGGCGGTCGAGGCCGGCGGCGGGCTGTGCCGTGGCGGGGGAGGCCAGGGTCGCGGGCAGGGCCAGCGCGGCCAGGAGTGCGAACGGAGCGGTACGGGAGAGGATCATGGAGCGTAGACCATAGGTTGAGCAAACCACCCCCTCAGGTGATCTGTTGCGGCGTCCGTCCTTCGAAGGACGCTACCCCGTCTCAAGTTTTCAGCCCTCCGTCGGTTCCGAGGCCGGGGGGTCGCCGTTCGCCACAGGTGAAATCGCGAGGGCCTTGCTCGGTCCGGTTGCGAGGGCGGCGCTCTCCTTCAGGGCGACGCCCGTCACCCCGCGCCGCAGGGCTTCGCGGACGAGCCAGACCAGGGTGTCGGCCGCCCGCTCCGTGGAGAGGCCGCCCCGGCCGTGGATGTTGGAGATGCAGTTGCGCTCGGAATCGCGGCGGCCCGGCCGTGGCGCGTGGGTGAGGTAGATCCCGAGGCTGTCGGCGACGCTGAGGCCCGGACGCTCGCCGATGAGGACGGCGCAGAGGCGCGCGCCGAGCGCGTGCCCGATGGGATCGCCGAGGGCGACGCGGGCCTGGCACGCCACCACGATGGGCCCCACCGACACCCCGTCGAGGCGGGCGAGGCAGGCCTGGACCAGGGGCGCGGCCTGGGCCTGCACCGCGATCGCCGACAGGCCGTCGCCCACCACGAAGACGAGATCGACCGGACCCGCCCCGCCTCGGAGGGGCGTGTCGGGGTCGAGGATCCGGCCGAGGTCGGGCCGGCGCAGGTAGGTCGCCCGGTCGGGCGCGGCGCTGCGGACCTGCAAGACGGAATGGGGCTGCAACGCCGCCGCCAGGGCCTCGGTGTCTAGGGCGGCGTGGACGGCGTCGCGGGCCTTCGCGTGGGCGAGCTGGAAATCGAGGACCGCGTCCAACGGCATCGCGTCGCCCCGGCGCCCCAGCCCGATGCGGGCCGAGGTCGCCGCCCGCAGGGTCGCCCAGCGATCGCCGGCGGGGACGGGCGCGTCGTCGCTCACGCGACCCGGCTCGCGCGGTCCATGAGCCGGGCGAGGCTCGGATGCCGGGGTTCGAGTTCGCGGATGCCGCCCTCCGGCGTGGTCAGGCCCATGCGGTCCAGCCACGCCTCGAATTCGGGGGCCGCCAGGACGCCCAGGGTGGCGCGCAGGGTTAGCACGTCGTGGAACGACAGGCTCTGGTAGTTGAGCATGATGTCGTCGGAGCCCGGCACGGCGATGAGGAAGCTGCAGCCCGCCACCGTCAGCAGGGTCATCAGACCGTCCATGTCGTCCTGGTCGGCCTCGGCGTGGTTGGTGTAGCAAACGTCGCAGCCCATCGGCAGGCCGAGCAGCTTGCCGCAGAAATGGTCTTCGAGGCCGGCGCGGGCGATCTGCTTGCCGTCGTAGAGGTATTCCGGGCCGATGAACCCCACCACGGTGTTGACGAGGAGCGGCCGGAAGGCACGCGCCACCGCGTAGGCGCGGGCCTCCACGGTCTGCTGATCGACGCCGTGATGGGCGTCGGCCGAGAACGCCGCGCCCTGGCCGGTCTCGAAATACATCACGTGGTCGCCCACCGTGCCGCGCTTGAGGCCGCGCGCCGCGTCGTGGGCCTCGGCCAGCACCGTGAGATCGACCCCGAAGCCCCGGTTGGCGGCTTCCGTGCCCGCCACGGACTGGAACACGAGATCGACGGGCGCGCCGCGCTCCAGAATCGGCAGGGCATTGGTGACGTGGGTGAGCACGCAGGTCTGGGCGGGGATGTCGTAGTGCTGGCGCAGCTCGTCCAGCATCACCATCAAGTCGCGGGCGTTCTCGACGCTGTCTGTGGCCGGGTTGATGCCGATGCAGGCGTCGCCGACGCCGAACAGCAGGCCGTCGAGGACGGAGGCCGCGATGCCGCGCGGGTCGTCGGACGGGTGGTTCGGCTGGAGCCGGGTGCCGAGGCGGCCGGGCAGGCCGAGGGTGGTGCGAAACGCCGTCACCACCCGGCACTTGCGCGCCACCACGATGAGGTCCTGCGCCCGCATGAGCTTCGAGACCGCCGCCACCATCTCGGGCGTCAGGCCCGGCGCCAGGGCGGCGAGGATCTCGGGCGTGGCCGCATGGGACAGGAGCCAGTCGCGAAAGCCCCCCACGGTGAGGTGCGCGATCGCGGCGAAGGCCGCCGCGTCGTGGGTGTCGAGGATGAGCCGGGTGACCTCGTCCGCCTCGTAGGGCACCAGGGCCTCGGCGAGGAACACGCGCAGCGGCAGGTCGGCGAGCACGCGCCGCGCGGCGATGCGCTGGGCATCGCTGGTGGCCGCCAACCCGGCCAGCTCGTCGCCCGAGCGCAGGGGCGAGGCGGCGGCGAGCACCTGCTTCAGGTCGGCGAAGGTGTGGCGCTCGCCGCCGAGATCGCACCGGTAGGCCATGGCCGTTTCCCCCGCGCCGAGACCGTACGAAGCCACAACCCGGGCGGGGTGTCGAGGTCGCCCCACGCGATCCCGTGCGTCCGGCGCGCGCGGCTTCAGGGCTGCGGGGCGGGCGCCGGCTCGACCGCCGGCTCCTGGCGCCGGGCCGCCTCGATTTCCTGGCGTCGGGCCGCTTCCTCGGCCTCGCGGGCGCGGGCCTGACGCGCGGCCTCGGCGGCGCGCTCCGCGGCGGCCTTGAGGCGGGCCTGACGGGCGGCTTCCTCCGCCGCGAGCTTCTCGGCCAGCGCCTTCTCGGCGGTCAGCTTGTCCGCATAAGCCTTCTCGGCGGCGGCACGGGCCCGGTCCATCTCGACGCGGGCGCGGCGGCGCTGGCGCTCGGTCTGGTCGGCCTCCATCGCTTCGATGCTTTCGAGCTCGCGTTGCAGCACGAGGGTGGCGAGACCGTTGGTCGAGGGACCCGCATCGACCTGGCGTTCCGGGTTCGCCACCGGCCCGGAAAAGCCGAGCTGGATCGCCGGCGGTCCTGCGGTCCAGGCTTTCGGGGCCGACGCCGCCGTGAGGGTGCCGCGCGCGTCGAGGCGGCCGGTCCGCAGGTCGAGGCCGAGGGTGCCGTTCCAGCGCGCGGGCCCGAGATCGAGGGTCAGGGGGCCGCCCCGCAGGGTTCCGCCCACCAGGGTGACGGGCGTGGTGACGGGGCCGGGGGCGATGAGCGGCGCCTTTCCGAGTTCCTCCGTGACGAGGGCCTGGAGACGGCCTTCGCGCAAGGGGTCGTCCTCGGCGAGCGCCCGGTCGAGGGCACGGGTCAGGCCCATGGGGTCGGCGCCCGGCAGGGTCAGGTCCGCGAGGGTGAGGGTGCCGCTGCCCCCGAGGTTGTTGGCCAGGGCCGCGAGGGTCTCGCCGGAAGTGCCGAACCGCAGGGTCGCGCCGAGGCGCCCGGAGACCGGACCGGTGCCGACGAGGCCGGCGAGCCCCGCCTCGCTCAGGGTCCCCTCCCCCGCCACGGCGGCCGCGCCGCCCTGGCGCGACAGGGTGACGGCGCCCGTGAGCCGCCCGCCCGCCAGGGTGCCGGCGAGGTCGGTGAGGCCGAGGGTGCCGTCCTCCCAGTGCGCCGTGAGGGTGGTGCCGGTGGCGACGTGGCCGCGTCCGAGGTCGAGGCTGTCCACCGCGAGGGCCAGGTCGATGCGGGGGCGGACGGGCGGCGGGGCGGCAAAGCGCACGAACGCCGCGTCGGCACCGGCCTTCGCCTCCGTGGGGATCACCAGGGCGGCAGCGAGCGCCGGCAGGGACAGGCGCCCGAGCTTGGCGCGCCCGGAGATCTGGCCCTCCGGCGCGATCCCGATCTCGGCCGAGACGGCGGTTCCGGCGAGCCGCCCGGTCACGCCCAGGCGGGCCTCGTCGCCGGCCCGCGACAGGGCGACGGTGAGGTCGGCCGGCAGGCCGATGGGAAGGGGCGCGGTACCGGAGACGAGGGGCACGAAAGGGGCGATGTCGGGGCTGCCGAGGCGGATCTCGCCGCTCCGCGCAGCGCCGTACCCGGCCCCGGCCTCGGGTCCGAGTAGGATCGGCCGGGTGGTGGCGAGGGTGAGGTCGGCCACCGTTCCCGTCATCGAGAGGACGAGCCCGGCGGCCTCGCCCTCGGGTCCGGCGGCGCGGGTGCCGGCGAGATGGAGACGGGCGGGCCGGGCCAGCGCCGGAAGGTCGGCACGGCCGAACCAGGTGGCGGCGGACGGGGCCGCCAGGGTGAGGTCGAGGCTCGCGATGCGGCCGGCGCGGCTCACGAGGTCGAGGTCGAGGCTGCCGCCCGCCGCCTGTCCCTTGGCGGTGGTACGCAGGGTGTCGGGGGCGCCCGCGTCGCGCTGCAGGGTCAGGTCGAGATCGAGGGCGCGGTCGCGAAACGCCGGGGGGACGAGCCGGCTTTCCGCGATCCACACCCGGTCGAGGAGGGCCATCAGCGGCGCGGCCACGGGGGCCGAGACGCGGCCGGCGATGCGCCCGGCCCCGTCGGCGTCGATCCGGCCGGACAGGCTGGCGTTGGCACCGGCGAGATCCGTCACGTCGAGGCTGTCGATGGCGAGACTGGCCCCGTCCGATTGGATGCTCGCCGCGATGGTGCCGTTGCCCGAGGCCACGCCCGCCGGGCCGTAGCGCACGTCGCGGGCCTGGAGCACGAGGCCGAAATCGTGGCCCTGGAGGTCGGCCAGGGCCCCGCTGAACGACGGCAGGGCGGCGATGTCGACGCCTTGCGCGGCGAGTTGCGCATCGACGCGCCCGCGGGCGCCGGGCTCGGCGGCGCGGTAGCGCGCGTTGCCGGTGATGCGCGCGGCGCCGAGGTCGAGGCGCAGATTGCGCAGGGACACGGAGAGCGGCGCGGCCGAGAGGTCGGCGGAGGCGACGATGGGGCGCCCGTCCATGAGGGCGACGCCCGGACCCTCCACGCCGAGCTTGCCGAGATAGCGCCCGAAGGCCTCCGAGGCCGGCGCGTCGAGACCGAGGCGCCCGGTGAAGCGGAGCCCCGGATCGGCGTCGATCTCGCCCGACGCGGTCAGGGCGGCGGCCCCCGGGGCGGTGACGGAGAATCGCTTCAGGAGGAGGCCGCCCGAGCGCTCGAAGGTGCCGGCCAGGGCGAGGTTCGACCAGTCGTCGAGGCCGAGCGACAGGCTGTCGACGGCGAGTTCGACATCGACGCTCACCGGCAGGCTGATCCCGGCCTTCGGCGGGCCCCGCGCGATGAGGGCCTGGCCCGCGGCCGAGAGCAGGAACGCGTCGAGGTCGAGGCGGCGGGCCCCGAGCGAGAGGGCGGCGCGGCCGTTGCGGGCATCGACGCGGCCGGAGCCCGACAGGCGCAGGGCGCGGCCACCCGGATCGATGTCGAGGTCGAGGGCCTTGAACCGGGCGGTGGTGCCCCGCGCCGTGAACGCACCGGCGAGCGACACCGGCAGGTAGGCGCCCGCCGCCTGGGCCGGCGGACCGATGACGAGGCGGGCCGTGCCCTCGGCCTGCGGGATCACGGCGCGTTCGCCCGGCCCCGCGGCCTCCGCGCCGGCCTCCGCGAGGGACAACTTCGCGTCGATCTCCGCATAGGGCTGGGTGTCGCCGCCCGCCGAGAGCTTGACCGGAAGGACGCCCTCCGGCGTCGGCTCGCCCGTGGCGACCCGGAACGGCACGCCCCGGCTGGTGCCCTCCGCCCGCCACGGACCGGTGAGACGCGGGGCGGAGACCCGCACGCCTTCCGCGTAGATCTGGTCGGTGCGGCCCGTCGCCGGCACCTGGGTGGTGATGAGGAGCTGGCGGACCTGGAGGTCCTCGATGGCGAGGTCGCGGTCGCCGAGCCCGCCCGTGAGATCGGCCGGCACCAGGATCGCCTCGCCCTCGGTGACGGGCAGGCGGATCTCGGCCCGCCCGATCCGGGTCTCGGTGAACCGCACGGCGCCGGTGATCAGCGGGGTGAGCGCCACCTCGGCCTTCACGAAATGGAGGTCGAGGGCGGGCCGGTTCGGTGCCTGCCCGAGGCGCAGGCGATCGAAGCGCAGGCGCGGCGAGGGCAGGAGCCGGACCTCGAGGCGGCCGGCGCTGCGGGCCGGCAAGCCGAGCGACCGGGACACCAGGCCGTCGATGAGGCTGCGCTGCCCCTCCCAGGCCACGAAGGGCGGGATCGCGAGGGCCGCGACGAGGAGGAGGACGATGAGTCCCGCCAGCGCGGTCAGGATGTCACGCACGCGCGTCTCGTTCCGCAGCGCCCCCGGAGGCGGGGCCGTTCCACGGGATCCACGTCCCGTCCGAGGGGCGGCATACCACACCCGCCGGGCTTGTGCGTACCCGTGGCGGATGCAGGCGCCCGCTCCCGACGCCGCCCCACCGGGACGCGGCGTCGGTGCCGGCGCGTCACAGCTTCAGGCGCTTGAACACCGGCTCGGGGATGGCGCGGATCACCATCATCACCAGGGCCCAGACCGGGCGGACATAGACCACGTCGCGCCGGGTCACCTCGGCGCCGCGAAACAGGGCGGCGGCGACCTCGGCGGCCTCTGCGGTCAACGGCTTCGGCAACGGCATCCCCGCCGTCATCCGGGTGCGGACGAAACCGGGCTTGACCGTGAGCACGTGGACGCCGCGCGCGGCGAGGCGGTTGCGCAGGCCCGCCAGGAAGGCGGTGAACCCGGCCTTGGCCGCGCCGTAGACGTAGTTCGACGCCCGCCCGCGCTCGCCCGCCACCGAGGAGACGCCCACCAGGGTGCCGGAGCCCCGCGCGGCGAAGTGTTCGGCGAACAGGCCGAGCAGCAGGGCCGGCCCCTCGAAGTTCGACCGCATCACAAGGGCGGCGTCCGCCAGATCGGACTGCGCCCGCGCCTGATCGCCGAGCAGCCCGACCACGCTCACCACCGTGTCGGGCAGGCGCGGCAGATCGCGGACGAAGGCCGGGAAGGCCGCCGTGTCGGTGATGTCGAGGGCGACGACGGGAACCGGGCGGCCCGTGCGCGCCGTGAGGTCGGCGGCGTTGCGGGCGGCGCCCGCCGCATCGCGGGCGGCCAGGATCACGTCCCATCCGGCCCCGGCATAGGCCAGGGCCGTGGCATGGCCGATGTCGGAGGTGGCGCCGACGAGGAGCATGGCTTTGTTGGCGGGAGAGCTTTGGGTCATGCGGCCTCGGACGGGCTGGACGGGGAAGTACGGCGACCCGGCGGAACCCCGCTCACAGGCCGAGGCGCCGCGACAGGGCGGAGGCGATCCGGCCCTCGGCATCGATCTCCCGCCGCAGGGCGCGGAACCGCGTCGCGGCCGCGCCGTAGCCCGCCTCGAAGGTGTCGCGGCTCTGGCGTGCGTCCTTGGCGAGGTAGAGCCGCCCGCCCGCCGCCCGCACGATGGCGTCGAGGCTGTCGAGGAGGGCGCGGTTGGCGGGATTGGCCGGAAAATCGAGGGCGAGGGTGTAGCCGGGGAGCGGGAACGACATCAGCCCGCCCCCGGGTCCGAGGAGCTTCAGCACGGCGAGGAACGAGGGCGCCGCGTGGGAGACCCGGTCGAGGATCGCCGCAAGGGCGTCCCGGCTGCGCGCCTTCGGGATCACGCATTGGTGCTGCAGGAAGCCGCCCGCACCGTAGATGCGGTTCCAGTCGCGTATCCCGTCGAGGGGGAAGAAGTACGGCGCCCAGCCGACCAGGCGGTCCGGCCCAGCGCCGGCACGGCCGCGCGCGTAGTAGAGGGCGTTGAAGGCCCCGACGCTCCAGCGGTTGAGGGTCCGAGCCGGCAGGTCGAACGGCACCGTCAGGGCGCCGCGCCGCGCCGGCGGCAGGTGCGGTGCATCGGGGGCCAAGTCCGCGAGGTCGGCCAGGGTGGCATGCTCGCCGCGATAGATCAGGGCCCGTCCCTGTGCCGACCCACGCGCGAGGCCGTCGATCCAGGCGACGGCGTAGGTCGAGCGGTCGGCGGCTTCCAGGGCCCCCAGAGCGGCGTCGAGGTCGGGCGCCGCGACGGTCCTCTGGCGGATCCAGCCGGTCTCGATCCGGCGCAGGATGAGGGTCGCGCGCAGGATCGTGCCCGTCAGCCCCATGCCGCCTATGGTGGCGGCGAACAGGTCCGAGCCCGGCTCGCAGGTGCGAGCCGTCCCGTCCGGCAGGGCCAGGGTGAGGTCGCGCAGGTGGGCGCCGAAACCCCCGGCGCCGTGGTGGTTCTTGCCGTGGACGTCGGCCGCGATGGCGCCCCCCACGGTGACGAAGCGCGTGCCCGGCACCACGGCGGGGAAGAATCCGCGCGGCAGGAAGGCGTCGACGATGTCGGCGAGCAGCACCCCGGCCTCGACGGCGAGGTGCCGGGTCTCCGGATCGAAGGCGATCATCCGGTCGAGCCCGCGGAGCGCCAGGGTGGTGGTGCAGCCGAGCGCGGCGTCGCCGTAGGCCCGTCCGTTGCCGCGGGCGATGAACCCGGTCTCGGCCCGGTGGATCGGCGCCACGTCGCCCGGTGCCCGCACGGCGAGGAGCCGCGTCGCCCGGCGCGGGGTGCGGCCCCAGCCCGCCAGCTCCTGCGTGCTCATGGGGCGCGCGGCCCGAACACGAAGCGACGGTCGAGGCCGTACTTTACCGCGTAGCCGAGACCGAGTCCGACGAGGGCGCCCGCATACTTGGCCTGCGCGGTGCCCCAGATCGCGAAGAATCCGAACTCGAAGGCCCAGAACACCAGGGTGGTCGCCACGCTGAACAGGCCGTAGAGCGCGACCTTGCGGGCCTCTTCCGTATGGGTCCGCGAGGCGTCGAAGAACACAAGATGCTTGTCGAGGAGGTACTTGGCCACGAACCCGACGCCCGTGCCCATGACGAGGGAGGCCAGGAGCGGCGCCGCCGGGGCGATCCGGACGGTGGCTTCCTGCGCCAGCAGGTTGGCCGCCGTGGCCAGCACCGCGAAGCCGAGATAGCGCAGACCGAGGACGAAGGGCGCGGGGGCGACGGCGGCGGCGCTCATATGGCGGCGAGCACCAGGGCGCCCACGGTCGCCGCCGCGATCAGGCTGACGCGGTCGCGCAGGGCGAAGACGATGGGATCGTCGTGCATCATCCGGCGATGGGCGAGGAGCAGCGCGCGCGAGATCCAGTACAGGATCACCGGTCCGACGCACCACAGCAGTTTGGGCCGCGAATACAGCTGAGTCACCGCGTCCGACGACAGGTAGAGCGCCAGCACCACCACGGCATTGTAGCCGGAGGCTGCCGCCAGGGCGGCGACGATGGGCAGGTCGGAGAGTTCGTAATCGCGGTTGGCCGGGCTCGGCAGCCCGCGGTCGAGGCGCGCCGTCAGTTCGGTGTAGCGCTTGATCAGCGCCAGGGACATGAACATGAACAGCGCGAAGGCGAGCAGCCAATCGGACACCACGGCGCCGACGGCGACGGCGCCGCCCACCACCCGAACGGTGTAGAGCCCGGCCAGCGTCACTACGTCGATGAGCATCTTGCGCTTGAGGACGAGGGAATACGCGAGGGTGAGGGCGAAGTAGCCGAGGATCACCCCGGCGAACGCCGTCGAGACGGCGAGGCTCACCCCGAGGGCCGCGGCGAGCAGGAGCGGCACCGCGCCCATGGCCGCCCGCAGGGGCACCCGGCCGTCGGCCAGGGCGCGGTGGCGCTTCGTCGGATGCGCCCGGTCGGCCTCGAGGTCAATGAGATCGTTGACGAGGTAGACGCTCGACGCGCAGAGGGAGAACGCCACGAAGGCGAGGAGCGCGGCGAGGAAAGCCGGCCCGTCGAAGCGATGGGCCATGAGTGCAGGCACGAACACCAGGGTGTTCTTGGCGTATTGGTGGACCCGCAGGAGCCGGGCCCAGATCCGCGCCCGCTGCGCCCATCCGGTCCCGCTCTCGGACAGGAAAGTGGCGTCCGGCGCCAGCGTCAGGAGCCGCCGGCGCGTGGCCGGCGCGGGGCGCACGGCGACGGCCCGGCTCGCCCGGGCCCAGACCGGCAGATCGTCGCCGTCATGGCCGACGTAGTCGAACCCGCCCTCCCCGAACGCCGCGACCAGGCGCTCCGCCTTGGCGGCACCGGAGAGATTGCGGTGTATGTCGGAGGCGAACCAGCCGTCGAACAGGCCGAGATGGCGGGCGACCCGTTCGACCAGGGCCGCATTGCTCGACGAGGCGAGGTAGACCCGCCGGCCGGACGACTTCGCCTCGGCGATGCGGCCCAGCACCTCGACATCGTAGGGCAGGCGCCCGACATCGAGATCGGCCCCGCCGAGGTGATGCTTGATCGCCGCCTTGCCGCCCGGCACCACCCGCGCCAGGGCGAGGACGGAGCGGGGCGCGCCACCGATCTCGGAGAAGAAGCTCTCGACCAGGAGATCGCTGCGGATCAGGGTGCCGTCGAGGTCGACCACGAGGGGCAGGCCCGTGTCGGCCGCGCGACGCGGCGCGCGCGCAACCTCTGACCTCCGGATCCGAAGACGAGCTTGCCTGTCCTTGCCGGGAAGCCCGAATGCCGGGTTGGGCGATACCCTGTCCATGCGCGCTCGCTCGAGTCCGGATTCCGGAACAGCTTTCGCCCGAGAGCCTTAAGGGATCGTAACGGTTGCGGACGATGCACAGGGTCCGGACCCCCTCCCCATCCGCGGCGGCAGACCGATGACCGCCCCGCGAACGCGAACAGGCCGCCCTTTTGTGGGGCGGCCTGTTCGGTGTGATCGTCTGGAGGGGWTGTGATGTGCTGTGCAGGTCTGGCGGCGACCGACTCTCCCGTGTCTTGAGACACAGTACCATGGGCGCTGGTGCGTTTAACGGCCGAGTTCGAGATGGG
>NZ_LMMX01000034.1:47172-340047 GCF_001422425.1 Methylobacterium sp. Leaf102
TCAACTGGACGATGCGCGGCAAGCCGACGGGGTCGAACCGCCGCCAGACCAGGCGCATGCCGAGGCCGGCGAGGTAGGCGGCGAGGTCGCCCCCTTCCGAGACGGCCGCCACCCGCGCGGCGTTGGCGGCGTAATGGGCCCCGCGCGCCCGGTCCTCGTCGGTGACGCGGAGGGCTTCGAAATAGCCCGCTTCGGCGAGGCGGCCGGCGTAGAGGGCGGGGTCCTCGGGCAGTTCGGGCACGGCCACCATGGGCAGCTCGGCCCGCACCCATTCGCGCTCGAACGGATTGTCGTCGACGAAGACGAGGGCGTCGAGGCCGATGCCGAGGGTCTCGGCGACCCGGCGCAGGTTCGTGGCCTTGTTGTCCCAGTTCGCCAGGAAGGCGGCGATGTCGCCCCGGCGCAGCAGCATCTCGGGATGATTCTCGAACACGTCGAGGGCGTTGGCCGCGTCGTTCTTCGAGACGACGGCAAGGATCACCCCGCGCGCGGCGAGATCGTGCGCATACGCCTGGAGGCCGAGATAGGCCTCGCCCTCCGCGCTGCCCTGCCCCAGGACGAGACCGGCGGTGCCGTCGTCGCCCACCACGCCGCCCCACAGGGTGTTGTCGAGGTCGAGCACGAGGCACTTTTTCGAGAGGCCCTGCCCCGCTGCGAGCAGCCGGGCGACGTGGTCGCCGTAGAGGGGGGCCGCGGACGGTGCGATCGCCTGCTTGGCGCGCAGCCACCAGACCGGATCGTGCCAGGCGGCGAGTCCGTCCTGGGCCGCCGCCTCGTCGAGGGCGAGGATGTCGACGCCGTCGGACTCCGCCGCCGCGCGGATGCCGGCGTTGAGGCGCGTCACGGCGTGGCGGCGCGAGCCGGGTAGGCGATGCTCGTTGGAGCCCATGAGGGGCAGTGCCACGGGAAGAAGCGTCTGCTGGATCACCGGGCAGCGGAAGCCGTCTCGCGCGCGGCGCCAGGTCTCGCGCAGGCGGCGAAGGGCTTGCGCCTGGGCCGCCTGCGCCTCCTCCGGGCCGGCCGCGGGGTTCAGACCGCCGGTGAGGTGCGGGGTATCGAGGGCGAACAGGATCGCGTCCGGTCCGAACGCGTGCAGGCCGGAGGCGGGATCGGCCAGATCCTGCGCGTAGGCACCGAAGGGCGCCTCGTAGGTCTCCACCCACAGGCCCCGGCGCAGGCCGCCGATGCGGATCGCCGGCAGGAGGTGCGAGACCGTGGACGAGGACAGCACGGCGAGGCGCAGCGGACGCGTCGCCAGATCGCCGGGCGGTCCCGCCGGAAACGCCTTGCGCACCATCCGGTCGAGGCCGTTCGTCCGCATCGGGTCGAGGCGTGTGTTGGCCAGGGCGACGAACGCGTCCCAGGATCGGGCACGCGCGGTCGCGCCCGCCCAATCCTTCGGTTCGGGGAGCCAGGCGAGGGGGAGGCTCAGGGCCGGTCCGCCGTCTTCGCCGCGATGATGGCGATGAAATCCGCCACCCGCGCCATGCCGTCGACCTCGCGCGTGGTGAAGCGGATGCCGAATTCCGCCTCCGCCGCGACGATGAGCTCGATCATGCGTCCCGAATCCCAGCCCTCGATGTCGTTCGCGGTGGTTTCGGGATGGATGACCAGGTCGGGATCGCCGAACACCTCGCGAAACAGGGTGGTCAATCGTGCCTGGACCGCGTCGGTGTGCATGCCGCCCTCGCCTCGTTCGCCCGAGCTACGATCCGGGCCGATCTCGGCGCCCGCATATCAAGACGCCGCCCGGTCAGCCACCTCTTTCGCTTGCCCCGGGGCTGTCCCGGCGATCTCCCCCGAGCTCACGGGGAGCGCGGTCCGCACGCCCCGTCGCAGGGTGTCCGGCCCCCGAGGATACGGGCGATCCGGGGCCGCAGGGGCAGGAACAGGCGGTAGGCGACCTCGGCCAGCCACGGCACGCCCGGGACGTGGCGTATCCAGGCGAGGCGATGCCATCCGGGCAGATGCGCCCACAGGGTGAAGAAGCCCGCGGCCCCCGAGGCGAGGCGTCCGTCACGGTCGCGGACATGGAAGCGAGCTCGGGCGTCGGCGCGGCTGAGGCCGCCGAGATCGGCCGGACCGTCCCGGCTCACATCCACCCAGGCGAGGGCATCGGCACCCCGGCACCGGCGATAGGTTCGGATCTCGGCCGCACAGAGGGGGCAGGCGCCGTCGTAATAGACGGTGAGCAGGGCGTCGGAGGTCGTGTCCATCCCCACGACATAGGGCGGCACGCACGAAAAAGCGGCCGCGACAGATGCCGCGGCCGCCGGGTGTTCGATAAACGTAGGGCTCAGTGCGCGGAGCGGATCTTCAGGGCCTCGCGGCCGGCATAGCGGGCCTGCGAGCCGAGGCCCTCCTCGATGCGGATGAGCTGGTTGTACTTCGCCAACCGGTCGGAGCGGGCCAACGAACCGGTCTTGATCTGCCCACAATTCGTCGCGACGGCGAGGTCCGCGATGGTCGAATCCTCGGTCTCGCCGGAGCGGTGGGACATCACCGCGGTGTAGCCGGCGCGCTGGGCCATATCGACGGCGGCCAAGGTCTCGGTGAGCGTGCCGATCTGGTTCACCTTCACCAGGATCGAGTTCGCCGTCCCCTCGACGATGCCGCGCGACAGGCGGGTCACGTTGGTGACGAACAGGTCGTCGCCGACGAGCTGGCAGCGGTCGCCGACGCGCTCGGTCAGCAGCTTCCAGCCCGCCCAGTCGTCCTCAGACATGCCGTCCTCGATGGACAGAATCGGGTAGCTGTCGACGAGCTTGGCGAGGTAGCTCACCTGCGCCTCGATGTCCCGGGTCTGGCCCTCGCCCTCGTAGCGGTAGGCGCCGTCCTTGAAGAACTCGGTGGCGGCGCAGTCGAGGGCCAGCACCATGTCGGTGCCGGGCTTGAAGCCGGCGGCCTGGATCGATTGCATGACGAAGTCGAGGGCGGCCTCGGCCGAAGGCAGGTTCGGGGCGAAACCGCCCTCGTCGCCCACATTGGTGTTGTGGCCGGCCTTCTTGAGGGCGCCCTTCAGGGTGTGGAACACCTCGGCGCCCATGCGCACGGCCTCGGCGAGCGAGGACGCGCCCACCGGCATGATCATGAATTCCTGGAAATCGATGGGATTGTCGGCGTGCGCGCCGCCGTTGATGATGTTCATCATCGGCACCGGCAACACCCGGCCCTGCGTTCCGCCGATGTAGCGGTAGAGCGGCAGGCCGGCGGTCTCGGCCGCCGCCTTGGCGACGGCGAGGGAGACGCCCAGGATGGCGTTGGCACCCAGCCGCGCCTTGTTCGGCGTGCCGTCGAGTTCGATCATCGCCTCGTCGATGGCGATCTGGTCCTCGGCGTCCATGCCCCCGATGGCGTCGAGGATGTCGGACTGCACGGCGTTGACCGCCTTGCGCACGCCTTTGCCGCCGAATCGACCCTTGTCGCCGTCACGCAGCTCCACGGCCTCGTGGGCGCCCGTGGAGGCACCCGAGGGCACGGCCGCCCGGCCGAAGGAGCCATCCTCGAGGAGGACGTCGACCTCGATGGTCGGGTTGCCCCGGCTGTCGAGGATCTCGCGGGCGGCGATGTTGGTAATCGCGGTCATGCAGGAGCCTTCTTGCGTCGTTGCGATCCCTGGGGCGAGCCCGACACGAGGCCCGATCCTCAATCCCTGCCGACCGGGGCATCGGGTCGAGATCGCGATTCAGTCGAGGCTTATCCGCCAACGTCACGCATCGGGCAAGCGTCCGGCCCCTGCGGAGGGTGGGAAGGCTCCCAAGAATGTTCGCCCGCCCCTCAAGAAAATCTTGTCGTCGCCCTGTGCTCCGCGCGACAGCGACGAACCGGCAGATGCGCGCCCCTGCATCGCACGTTATAGCGAGGGGCATGACGCACGCGCCCCTGAACCCCGAAACGCTCCAATTGGGGCAGGCCACGCCCCTTCCCGGCTCCCCCGAGGAGGCCCGTCTCGATCGGGTGCCGAATCCGCATCCGGGTACGGATTACCTCGCCCGCTTCACGGTTCCGGAATTCACGTCGCTCTGCCCCGTCACGGGCCAGCCGGATTTCGCCATCCTGGTGATCGACTACGTGCCGGGTCAGTGGCTGGTCGAATCGAAGTCGCTCAAGCTGTACCTCACGGCTTTCCGCAACCATGGGGCCTTCCACGAAGATTGCACCGTCGGCATCGGCTTGACCCTGACGGAACTGCTGGCCCCGCGCTACCTGCGCATCGGCGGCTACTGGTATCCGCGCGGCGGCATTCCCATCGACGTGTTCTGGCAGAGCGGTGAGCCGCTGAAGTCGGTCTGGCTGCCCGAACAGGGTGTGCCGCCCTACCGGGCACGCTGAGGCGCACCGGGCCTGCACGCCCCTCGGCGGTCCTAGCGGTCTTCGTAGATCGCGCGCCGAACCTTCTCGACGAACCTGCTCTGCGACTCCGTCGGGCCCTGATGGACCGTGGCCACCGCCGTCAACATCCGGCACAGGTCATCCCGCTCGCCCTGGGTCAGCCGGTCGCGCAGGAGCGGCGCGAGGGACCGGATCGCCAGATCGGGATCGGGTGCCGCTTGATCGGCCGCATGGCGGATCACCACCATACGGGTTGCCAGATCGTCGCTCGGGTCGGTCACGTCGGGCATTTGGGTCAGGATCTCGCTCTCCTGCTCGGGCGTCCGGACGCCGCGCTGTCGGGCCACCAGCGCCATCAACACGCCAGCCGCATCGGCGGGATTAAGCAGGGATCGCAGCGGTGCCGAACGGATCTGGCGCTCGCTCGCCCGTCGGCGCCGGGCGGTCCGCCAGTCCCGTACGGCGTGATCGATGTGTTGCATGCCGTTCCCGTACCTGACCCAGTAGATCAGGCCGGTCACGAGGGCCCCTGCCAGAGCGATGAGGATCGGCATTCGAAATCGTCTCCGCGCCCGTTCGCGCGGTCACCTCATGCAATCTAGGCGTGTGTTTGGCAATCGTCGCCGATGGTCGAACGGGGCCGTCCCCCTGTTGCGTGGTCTGCCCTCGCCGTGCATGCGAAAGGCGGCCGGCTCGCGCCAACCGCCCTGTCGTTCGCACCCGTGAAAGGTGCCTCAGTAGCCGTAACCGTAGGCGGGGGCACCGTAGCCGTAGGCCGGACGATCGTAGCCGCCGCGATAGTAGGAATCGCGGGCTGCACCGGCCGCGATGGCACCCGCCGCGAGTCCGGCGATCCCCAGGCCGACAGCCGCGCCCGTACCGATGCCCCGGCGGCCGCCGCCCCGATAGGCGTGACCGCGATGGCCGTACCCACCGTGATTGTACCCGCCCCGACCGTAGCCGTAGCCATGACCGCCCGGGCGTGCCTCGGCCGCCGTCGTTGCCGCCATGGCGCCGAGGGACAGGGTGACGGCCGTGATCATCGCAAGCTTACGCATGAAGGTTCCTCGAAACGTTGCATCTCTTGAGAAGAGCAACGGTCTCGAAGCGGGAGGGTTCCCCGATCGGCCATTCGCGGCGAAAGCCCGAAGATTGGGATTCACCCGCGCGGGGATTTGTCGATCGCCTTGGCGAGGCGGTCGAATGCCTGCAATTCGGCCAGGAGTGCGGGCATGTCCTTCAACGCCACCATGTTGGGACCGTCCGACGGGGCGTGATCGGGGTCGGGATGCGTCTCGATGAAGAGGCCGGCGACACCGACGGCCACGGCCGCCCGGGCAAGCACCGATACGAATTCCCGCTGACCGCCTGAGGTGGCGCCCTGCCCGCCCGGCTGCTGCACCGAATGGGTGGCATCGAACACCACGGGGGCGCCGTGAGTGACGCGCGCCATGATCGGCAGGCTGCGCATGTCGGACACGAGGGTGTTGTAGCCGAAGGAGGCGCCGCGCTCGGTCACCAGGACGTTGGGGTTGCCGGCACCCGTCACCTTGGCGGCGACGTGGGCCATGTCCCAGGGGGCGAGGAACTGGCCCTTCTTCACGTTGACCACCCGGCCCGTCGCGGCGGCGGCGAGGAGCAGGTCGGTCTGCCGGCACAGGAAGGCCGGGATCTGGAGCACGTCGATCACCTGCGCCGCGACGGCGCACTGCCCGGCCTCGTGCACATCCGTGAGGACCGGCAGGCCGAACCGCTCCTTGATCTCCGCGAAGATCGGCAGGGCGCCCGCGAGGCCGAGGCCCCGGGCAGTGCCGCCGGAGGTGCGGTTGGCCTTGTCGAACGAGGCCTTGAACACGAGGCCGATGCCGAGCGTGTCCGTCATGCCCTTGAGGGCATCGGCGATCTCCACGGCGTGGTCGCGGCTCTCGAGTTGGCAGGGGCCGGCGATGAGGGCGAAGGGCAGGTGGTTGGCGAAGGCGACGCGGCCGGCCTGGACGACGGAACCGGCGGTATTGGGGGCAATCTCGGACATGGGAGCGGTCTAGCCCGGCCGGCGCTCCGCGAAAAGGCCGGCCCGGCGGCGCAGGGCGGCGGCCGGCGTCACGATGCAGACGGTGAGGCTGCCGGACAGGGTGTCGTCGCGCGGCCCGGTCTCGCAGCGCAAGGCCGCCTTGCCGACGATGCCCTCGCGCGGCAGGCCCGTCAGCAGCGAATCCTGGTGGAGCGTCAGGGCCAGGACCTCGACGGCCTCGGCCTTCGCCCCCGCGAGCGCCTCGGCCGCGCGTCCGACGAGCACGAAGAAAGGCCGTTCGGGTTCGCGCGCCTGGGATCCGAACACCATCCGGCGCGGCGTCCGACAGGCGAGGCTCATCCGCTCGGCATCGGCCGCTCGGAACACCGCGCCGGACCCGGCGCGCCCGGCGAGGGACGCGCCCGTGGCGCGGATGACCTTGGCCGTGAGGGCGTCGCAGGCGTCCGCGGCATGGGCCGTGCCACCGGCGAGGGCAACGAGCAGACCGCTCGTCATCCAAAGGGCATGGACCGCGCGAGTTGGCTTGCGCGAGGTGCTCACCCCTTCGTCTCCGCGGGACCAAGTCTGGCGGCGGCGTCCCGCAGAACGTCGTTCATCCGAGTCTGCCAGCCCTCGCCCGTCGCCTTGAACGCGTCGATGATGGCGGCATCGAGCCGGATCGTCACCGGAATCTTAACGCGCTCCTTCTCGGAACCACGTGATTGGCGGAGCTTTTCGCCAAGGGTCGGGAACGCCTCGGCGAACGGACGTGCAGTTCGGAAATCGTCCGCGGTCCATTCCGGGTTGTCGGTGACCGCGTTCCAATCGGCCTGGGAATAGCCCGGATTGGGGACGTAATCGGACGCGATCTTAGTGGCGGCCATACAACATCCTTTCCAATGCACTCGCCGGCCGAAGACTGATGAGGGTCAAGGCCTCCGTGCCGAGTGGGGATACGATCGCAGCGACGACGATGCGGCCGTTGAACGATCCGATCAGCTCACTCCGCGGGCGACCGGTCTGGCTGGATTTGGCCGGAACTTCCAAGGCGGTCGCGAAATTAAAACCGGCCTCAAAATCCGCGAAGTCCAGATCGTGTTTGACGAGATTCGCCAAGCGCTTCGGCTCATCCCATACAATCATGGACCATCTGTACGATGAGAGCTGCCTGACCGTCTACGGCGGGGAAACGAACGCTTAACGCCCCACCTCGAGCGACCCCGTCCGTTCGTCCGGGCAGGCGGCGTCGGGGTGCGCGCGTAGGATGCGTGACAGGCGGACCGGGCGCGCGCCGGTATCATCCTCCAGCACGCCCGTGAGGGCCTCCACCGTGAGCGTCCCCGTGAAGCGAAGCGTGTGCCCGTCCGAATCCACCGTGAAGGCCAGGGCCTTGGAGGCGGCGTCGACCCGGACGGTCCCCGCCTGGACGGGGCCCGTCAGGGCGGCCTCGTAGATCAGCGTATCCCCCATCGGCGAGCGGCGCAGGGTCACCCGGTGGCCGACGGGCTCGTGGTCCGCCGTCAGGCACAGATCGGCATAGACGGCGGTGCCGGACGCCCACGAGGTCCGGGCCTGGGCCGCGCCGGCCGCCGCCCACAAGGCGATGGCGAGGCCGAGGGTCCGTGTCGCGATCCCGCCCATCGCCGCCTCCCTGTCTCCGACGCGCCCCGGGGCGCGTCGGTTTCCAGATCGCGTCGGGCAGCCTACGCGGCGTCGCGTTCGCGCACCCGGCGCTCCGCCTCGACCGATGCAAGAAGGATGCACACGGCGATGCCTTCGGCGGCGGCGGTGACGTCCTTCAGGCTCGGATAGGAGGGCGCGAGGCGCAGGACGCTGTCGCGCGGATCGCGGCCGTAGGGCGAGGTCGCGCCGGCCGGGGTCAGGGCGAGGCCGGCTTCCTTGGCCAGACGCACCACCTCGGTGGCGGTGCCGTCGCGCGCCTCGACGGTGATGAAGTAGCCGCCCTCCGGCTTCGTCCACCGGGCCGCGCCCGTGCCGGCGAGGTGGCGGGACAGGGCTTCCTCCACGGCGGCGAATTTCGGCGCCAGCAGGGCGCGGTGCGCGTCCATGTGGGCGTCGAGACCGGCCGCGTCGCGCAGGAAGCGGACGTGGCGGAGCTGGTTGAGCTTGTCCGGCCCGATGGTGCGCTTCGACGCGCGGGCGAGGTACCAGCGCACGTTCTCGGGCGAGCCCGCGAAGAAGGCGAGGCCGGCGCCGGCCAGGGTGATCTTCGAGGTCGAGGCGAAGACGAAGGCGCGGTCCGGGTTCCCGGCCTCGGCGCACAGGCTGAGGATGTCGGCGACGGCCACGCGCTCGGGGGTCAGGTGGTGGACCGCGTAGGCGTTGTCCCAGAACAGGCGGAAATCGGGGGCGGCGGTCTTCATGGCGGCGAGGCGCCGGACGGTCTCGTCGGAATAGGTCTCGCCCGAGGGATTGGAGTATTTCGGCACGCACCACATGCCACGCACGGCGGGGTCGGCGACGGCGGCCTCGACCACGTCCATGTCGGGGCCGTGGCCCGTCATCGGCACGGGGATCATGCGGATGCCGTAGGCCTCGCACAGGGCGAAGTGCCGGTCGTAGCCCGGCACCGGACACAGGAAGGCGATGTCGCTCTCCTTCGACCAGGGCTTCACGGACCCGGGCACGCCCGTGAGCAGGGCCCAGGCGATGCTGTCGTGCATCATCGCGAGGCTCGAATTGTCGCCGACCACGATCCCATCGGCCGGTGCGTCGAGGAGGTGGGTGAACAGGGCACGGACCTCGGCGATGCCCTGTTGGCCGCCGTAATTGCGCGCATCCTCGCCGGCTTGCGTGACGTAGTCGCCGTTGCCGGCGAGGCCGAGCATGCCGGCGGCGAGGTCGAGCTGCTCGGGCGAGGGCTTGCCCCGGGTCATGTCGAGCTTCAGTCCCCGGGCCTTGAACGCCGCGTAGGCGTCGCGGGCGCGGGCGTGCAGGTCCGCGAGATCGGCAGGATTCCGATCGGCGATGGTGGTCATGGGTCGGTTCCGGATGGTTGGGGTGCTGCAATCAAACGGGATGCACCATGACCGCTCGCGGGGCGCGCGTCACCCTGGCGGGAACGCGTTCCTCGACGCCCTGCCCTGCGCTCCGGACAAAAGGAAGCCGGCCACGCGGGGCCGGCTTCGAGTCGAGGAGGGAGGCGTGAGGGACGGGCGGCCGGTCGGCCGCCCGGAGCGGATCAGCCGGCCTTGTTGAGGGCGACGGCGACGAAGCGGGTGGTGCCCTTGGAACTCTTGACCCGCATGAGGACCGCCTTGCGGCCGCTCGATTCGGCGGAGCGGATGCGCTCGGCGACCTCGGAGGGCCGGGAGACGCTGGCACCGGCGACATCGAGGATGATGTCGCCCTGCTCGATGCCCTTGGCCGCGGCCGGGCCTTCGGGATCGACCTCCATCACCGCCACGCCCTCGTCGCCGGCGCCGACCTCGGAGGCCGGGGCGAGGCTGAGACCAAGGCGGGGCTGACCGTCAGACGACGATCCGCCGCGACCGCCGCCCGTGGCCGATTTCGGGTCGTTCGGAAGCGCCCCGAGTTCCACCGTGGCGGTGTCGGACTTGCCGCCCCGGAGGTAGGCGAGTTCGACCTTGGCGCCGGGCTTCAAGCCGGCGATGCGGCGGGACAGTTCCTTGGCGTCGTTGACCGGGGTGCCGTTGACCGATTCGATGACGTCGCCGGACTTGAGACCCGCCTTTGCGGCGGGGGTTCCGGCCTCGGCATGGTCGACCAGTGCGCCCTTGGCCTTGTCGAGGCCGAGGCCGTCGGCGATGTCCTTCGTCACCGGCTGGACCTGCACGCCGAGGTAGCCGCGCGCCACCTTGCCGTCGGCCCGGAGCTGATCGACCACCGCCTGCACGGTCTCGGCGGGAATCGCGAAGGCAAGGCCGACGCTGCCGCCGGAGGGCGACGCGATGGCGGTGTTCACGCCCACCACTTCGCCACCGACGTTGAAGGTCGGGCCGCCCGAATTGCCTTTGTTGATGGGGGCGTCGATCTGCAGGAAGTCGTCGTACGGCCCGGCGCCGATGTCGCGGCCGCGGGCCGACACGATGCCGGCGGTCACGGTCCCGCCGAGGCCGAACGGATTGCCGATGGCCACAACCCAGTCACCGACGCGCGGCGCCGACTTGCTGAGCGAGACGTACGGGAAGGGGCCGCCCTCGGTGATCTTGAGGAGCGCCAGATCGGTCTTCGGGTCCTTGCCGATCACCTTGGCGTCGAGGGTGCGGTTGTCGTCGAGGGTCACCTGCACGCTCTTGGCCTTGTCGACCACGTGGTTGTTGGTGACCACGTAGCCGTCGGCCGAGATGATGAAGCCCGAGCCCATGGCGCCGCGCTGACCCTGGCGCTTGGGACCCTGGCCGCCGAAGCCGGGGCCACCCTGCCCACCCTGCCCGCCGGGACCGCCCTGGCCGAAGCGCTTGAAGAACTCGCGCAGCTGCGGCGGCACGTTCTGCTGGCCCTGGTTGCCCGGGCCGTCCTCGTCGTCCGAGGTCGCGCTGTCGTCGAGCTTCACCTTCACGGCGACGACGCCGGGCTTCACCTTGTCGACGACGGTGGCGAAGGAGCCCGGCGGGTGGTCCGGCGTCTCGATGGGGTTCTTCGACAGGGCCTGGGCCTGGACCGGGGTCACGGGCTGGGTGACGACGCCGACGGCGCCCGTCGCCACGAGGGCGGCCACGGCGACGGAGGCGAGGGCGTTGCGGCGCAGGCGGTTCGGCTGGACGGGCATCAGAGATCTCCGGATCGGGGGGCGCCGCCACACATTCCCCGTGGGGAGCGGCGGGCCGTGATCCAGGGTGTAGGGCCGGCCGGGTGACCCCGCCGTGGCGGCGACATTACGGTTTGGACAGGTTCGGCTCGGGCCTCAGTCCGGCGCGCCAGCGCAGGTCGAGGAGAAGCCCCTGCGGGTGGGTGTCGAGCAGGAGCGTCACCGGCACGCCCGCCGCATTGAGGAGCCGGGCGGCCCAATGGTTGCAGACATTGGCGTAGGAGAAGCGCCCCTCCCCCTCGTAGAACAGGCTCGGCCCGTAGAGCCCCGGGCCGCCGGCGACGGGATGCCCGTCGACGAGGCGAAAACTCGCGTCGAGGCGCGCGAGGAGCCGCGCCAGTCCGGCGCCGGAGACCCGTACGGCCACGAGGTCGGAGAGCGGAAAGCTCGCCCGCGCGGTCCGCTCAAGGCCGACCACCTGCACCACGCCGGCGCGACCGCCGGGGGTGAACAGGGCCTCCAGGGCGAGGCGGGCGTCGAACTCGGCGAGCGTCGGCGTCGTGCGGTAGAAGCGGGCCTCGCCCCAACCGAATTCGAGGTCCGGATAGGCCTGGAATCGCAGGGCGATGGCGTTCAGGGCCGGGCCGGCGCCCTCCCCCGTCAGGGCCTCGCGCGGGATCACGAGGCCGGAATGCCAGCCGTGATTGACGAGATAGAGGGTCCGGGCGTCGCTTCCCGTCGCGGGATAGAGCACCGGGTCGCCGGGGCTCGCCGTGAGAACCACCGCGAGCCCGAGGAGCATGAGCAGGCCGGCGAACCCGAAAGCCAGCCTGCGTCGGGTCACGGGGTCTGGTCGGTGAGCCGGGTCAGGGCCTCGGTGATCTTCTCCAGGCGGGAGGCCTGGGCGGCGCGGCGCTCGTGCTGCTCGTCCACGATCTCGTCGGGCGCGCGGGCCATGAAATCGGCGTTGGCGAGCTTGGCGTCGATCTTCTCGATCTCCGTCGCGGCCTTGGCGGCTTCCTTCGTGAGCCGCGCGACCTCGGCCCCGAGATCGACGATGCCCTCCAGCGGCAGGGCCGCCACGGAGCCGCGCACGAGGAGCTGCACCGCATTGCGCGGGGCCGCATCCGCGAAACCGATCTCGGACAGGCGGGCGAGGCGCAGGAGGGTGTCGCTCCAGCGGGTGGCGCGGGCCCTCAGGGCGTCGTCGGCGCCGATCACCACGAGGGGGATCTGCGCGCCCGCCGGCACGCCGGTCTCCGAGCGGGCCGAACGGATCTCGGAGACGAGGTCCACGAGCCAGCCGACCTCGGCCTCGGACGCGGCGTCGTTCAGGGCGGCGAGATCGGGCCAGGATGCCAGGGCGAGGAGCCCCCGGCCCGGGACGTCCTCACCCTTGATCCCCCACAATTCCTCCGTGAGGAACGGCATGAACGGGTGAAGCAGCTTGGCGATCTGGTCGATGAGGAAGGCGACGGTTCCTTGCGTCTCCGCCCGCACGCCCGCATCGACGTTCTCGCCCTGCAACACGGGCTTCGCCAACTCCACGTACCAATCGCAGAAGATGTTCCACACGAAGCGGTAGGCCGCCGCCGCCGCGTCGTTGAAGCGGTAGGCGTCCAGCGCCGTCGTGACCTCGGCCACGGCCCGGGCCGCCTCGCCGAGCGCCCAGCGGTTCAGGGGATCGGTGGCGGTCTCGGGGCGGTAATCGGCGCGCAGGGTGCAGCCGTTGATCTCGGCGAAGCGCGAGGCGTTCCAGAGTTTGGTCGCGAAGTTGCGATAGCCCTCGACGCGGTTCACCGCGAGCTTGATGTCGCGCCCCTGCGCCGCCATGGCCGCGAGGGTGAAGCGCAGGGCATCGGCGCCGTAGAGCTCGATGAGACCGAGGGGATCGACGACGTTGCCCTTCGACTTCGACATCTTGGCGCCGGCAGCGTCGCGGACCAGGGTGTGGAGGTAGACCGTGGAGAACGGCACCCGGTCGGTGACGTGCAAGCCCAGCATCATCATCCGGGCGACCCAGAAGAAGATGATGTCCTTGCCCGTCACCAGGGTGTCGGTGGGGTAGTGGCGCGCGAGTTCGGGCGTGGCGTCGGGCCAGCCGAGCGTCGAGAACGGCCACAGGGCCGAGGAGAACCACGTGTCGAGGACGTCCTCGTCGCGGGTCAAGGCGACCGGCCGGCCGTGCTTCGCATCGGCCTGAGCTTGCGCCTCGGCCTCGCTCGCGGCGACGAAGAATCCGCCCTCCTCGTCGTACCAGACCGGAATCTGGTGCCCCCACCACAGCTGGCGCGAGATGCACCACGGCTCGATGTTCTCCAGCCACTGGAAGAACGTCTTCTCGTAGTTGTCGGGCACGAACCGGGTCTGGCCGTCGCGCACGGCCTGGAGGGCGCGTTCGGCGAGCGGCTTCACGTTCACGTACCACTGGTCCGTGAGGTAGGGCTCGATGACCACGTTGGAGCGGTCGCCATGGGGCACGGCGTGGGTGTTGGACTCGACGAGGCGCAGCCGCTCGCGCGCCTCCATGAGGGCGACGACCTGCTTGCGCGCCGCGAACCGGTCGAGACCGTGCAGGGCGAGGGCCTCGGGCTCCGGAGTCGCGCCGGCCAGGAAGGCGGCGTTGCCTGCGAGGCTGATCCGGGCTTCGGGGTCGAGGATGTTGATGGGCGTGCAGCCGGCGCGGCGGCCGACCTCGAAATCGTTGAAGTCGTGGGCCGGGGTGATCTTGACCGCGCCCGTGCCCTTCTCCGGGTCGGAATAGGTGTCGGCGACGATGGGGATGAGGCGCCCCACGAGCGGCAGGCGCACGAACTTCCCGACGAGGTGGGTGTAGCGCTCGTCGTCCGGGTGGACCGCCACGGCGGTGTCGCCCAGCATGGTCTCGGGGCGGGTGGTCGCCACCGTGATGACCTCGCCGGTCTCGGCGCCGTCCGCATCCACCAGGGGGTAGTCGAAGTGCCAGAGATGGCCCTTCACCTCGACCTGAAGCACTTCGAGGTCCGAGATCGCCGTCTGGAACTTCGGGTCCCAGTTCACGAGGCGCTTGTCGCGGTAGATCAGGCCCTGGGCGTGGAGATCCACGAAGGTCTTGGTGACCGCCCGGACCATCTGGTCGTCGGGGGCGCCGTTCAGCCCCATGGTGAAGCGCTCGCGCGACCAGTCGCAGGAGGCGCCGAGCCGCTTCAGCTGATTGACGATGGCTCCGCCGGATTCCGCCTTCCAGGCCCAGACCTTCTCGACGAAGGCGGCGCGGCCGATCTCGCGCCGGCCCGGCTCCTTCGCTTCGGCCAAGCGGCGCTCCACCACCATCTGGGTGGCGATGCCGGCGTGGTCGGTGCCGGGCTGCCACAGGACGTCGCGGCCGCGCATGCGCTCGAACCGGGCCAGGATGTCCTGCAGGGTGTTGTTGAGGGCGTGGCCCATGTGAAGGCTGCCGGTGACGTTCGGCGGCGGGATCACGATGGTGAAGGGCCGGGCGTCCGCCCGGTCGGGCCGTCCGGCCTTGAACGCGTCGCCCGCCTCCCAGGCGGCACTGACGCGCGCCTCGACGGCGGCGGGGTCGAAGGTCTTGTCCATCATGGGCGGGGTCGGGCCAGTTCGAGCATTGCGGGTCTATGCGGGTTGGCCCGCTTTCAACCCGTCAGGCCCGCCGCGTCAACACGAGGGCGGATATTCCCCGCCCGCGATCCCTCAACGCCCGCGTGCGACGCGCTCGATCTCGGCCCGCACGAGGCGCTCGACCAGGGGCGGCAGGTTCTCGTCGAGCCAGCCCTTCAGCATCGGCCGGAGCATGTCCTGCACGAGGTCTTCCAGGGTGCGGGGATTGTTGGACAGTACCGTATTGGCCAGCATGTGGAACGCCTGGCCGACGCTGGCATCGGTCACCGACGAGGTCAGGCGCTCGGCCGCCTCGGGCTCGCGATACGCCGGCTGCGGCTCGCGATACTCCGTGCGGGGCGCTTCGTAGGCCGGCTGCGGCGCCGGACGCGGCGGCTCCGGGGCGGCCATGCGAACCGGTTCGGGCTCCGGCTCGGGATCGTCGTCGAACGAGATCGCGTCGAAATCGAGGGTTTCGTTGGTGAACCCGATATCGGGCTCCTCGAAGGTCGCGGGCGCCGGGGCCTTGCGGACGGGCTGCGCCACCTCGGCGAGGTCGAGGATGTCGTCGTTCTCAGGGAGCGGCGGAGCGGCGCGCACGGGCTCCACCACCTCGGCCTTGGCGTTCTGGTCGTCGGCGATGATCCGGCGGATGGAGGCGAGGATCTCCTCCATCGAGGGTTCCTGCGCCTTGTCCGGCACCTTGGGGCTGGCTGCACTCATCCGGACGACGCTCGGCTCTCAAGGATAACGGTTCACGCTATCCGCCACTATTTCACGCTCCCATCCCGACACAAGCGCCCGGCGGAACGGGGTACGGGATAAAGTCCGCCGCCGCGATTCCCTTGGCCCGTGTGGCCGGAGGGCGACCCCCGGGATCGCCCGGCGCCGCCCCTTCCGAAGCGCACGCCCCCGCGGGAGACCCACGCGACGGCCCGAGCAACGGTCGGTTAACCAATCTAGGTTAAACCGGACTGCATCGGTGCAGCGCCGGATCCCCTAAGACCGGACGCCCGATCAGCGCCCATCGGGGGTGCGGACGCCGAACCATAGATCCTTGACCTGGTCGAAATGCTCCTTGGGGCTGTAGGCCGCCACAGGGAGGGCGGTGAAGCGCACGGTGAGGCGGCCGATGGTCTGGACCACGCCGTAGGAGTTCACCACCCGGTCGCGCTGGGCCAGGATGAGGTTGACGCGGGAGTTGAGCAGTTCCTGCTGGGCGTTCAGCACATCGAGAGTCGTGCGCTGACCGACGCGGGCTTCCTCGCGTACGCCATTGAGGGCGACCTCGTTGGCCTGCACCTGCGCCTGCGAGGCGATGACCTGGGCCTTGGAGGCTTCGAGCCGGCCCCAGGAGGTGACGATGGCCGAGCGGATCTGGTCGCGGACGTCCTCGACCTCGATCCGGCGCTGGCCCACGAGCTCCTTGGCCTGGCGGATCTGCGAATAGGTCAGGCCACCCTCGTAGAGTGGCACGGAGATGCGGCCGACGATCTGGGCGTTGAGGCTGCGGTCGCCGGGGAACTGGCTGTCGAAGCGCTGCTGGACCGTGCCGGACAGGCCCGCCGTGGGGTAGAGCTGGCCTTCGAGCACCTTGACGCTGGCCTCGGCCACGTCGACCGCATGCATCGATGCCAGGATCTGGGGGTGCTCCTTCAGGCCGATCGTCACGGCGGTGTCGAGATTGGCCGGGACGTAGCGGTCGAGGGGCCGGCCGGGGGCGAGCTGGCGCGGCTCGACACCGATGAAGCGGCGGTAGGTGCCGATGCTGGCGCGCAGGGTCGCCTCGGCGCCGCTGACTTCGGAGCGGGCGCCGGCGAGGCGCGCCTCGGCCTGGGCGACGTCGGTGCGGGTGACCTCGCCGACGTTGAAGCGGTCGCGGGTCTGGCGCAGCTGCTCTTCCAGGACCTCGACGTTGTTGCGGCGCAGTTCGAGGTTCGCCGTGTCGCTGAGCACGAACATGTAGGCCTGCGCCGCGCTGAACAGGGTGTTCATCTCGACGGCGCGCAGGGTTTCGCGCGTGCTGAGCACGTTCGATTCCGCCCGGCGGGTCTGGTTGTCCGTTTGAAATCCGTTGAACAGCGTCTGGTTGACGGTCAGGGATGCGCCGCCCGGCCGTGTCACGTTGTTGATGTCCAGTGTCTGGACCCGTCCCTCGGTCCGAGCGAGACCGATATCGGCCGATCCGCTCACCGTCGGGCGATAGCCGGATTTCGCCTGCGCGACGTTCTCGTCGACGCCACGCAAGGCGGCGCGGTTCGAGTTCAGGGTCGGGTTCGCCGCATAGGCGCGCGACAGCGCGCTCTCCAGCGTCTCGGCCTTGGCCGGATGCCCTACCGCCAGCGTCACTGCGACGATGCCAGCGCATCGAAGCCCATGGCGCATCGCTGGTTTCCGTTCTCTCACGTTCATCAGCCCTTGCGGTTTCACGATGAACCGGTCGGCCGCTATCCTGCGGCGCCGCGCATTCGCGCAATCCGGGTTGCCCGCCCATGGGCAAGTCTAGCCGAACTTGGCGTCGCGGGCATCGGGGTGGGGACTGGCCGGGTGTTGAATGGACGGCAGTGCCACAAAAAAGCGACACCGGCCGGTCGTCGACGGGGCGTGGTCGCCCCGGAAGGAAGGCGGCGCGACGCGTCCTAGAAGGCGAAGTCGTTCGCGGCCGCGAAGGGACCGAGCACCGGAAGCGTCGCGTCGAAGAGCGGGCGGGCGCCATAGGCGTCGCCGGTCCGGACGAACAGCGTCGCCTTGGCGGCGCGCGGTTGCCCGATGACGCAGACGAGGCGTCCGCCCTCCTTCAGCTGTTCCAGGAGCGCCTGCGGCCGCACCTCGACGCGACCGTTGACGAGGATCCCGTCATACGGCCCGCTCGCCGGAGCACCGGCCTCCAGCGGGGCTTCGACGAGCTCGGTACCCGCGAGACCGCCGAGGCGCTCACGCGCACCGGCCGCCAGGGTGGCGGAGGATTCGAGGGCGACCACCTCGGCACCGAGGTGGTGCAGGATTGCGGCCGCGTAGCCGTAGCCAGTGCCGACATCGAGCGCCTTGGCGCCTGCCTTGAGGTCCAGGGCCTGAATCATCCGGGCGAGCAGCATCGGGGCCGGCATCGCGCGAACATCGCCACCGCCGCCGTCGAGGGTCAGGGTCTGGTCGATATAGGCGAAGTCCTCGCGTCCGGGCGGGACGAACCGCTCGCGCGCCACGTCCTCGAACGCGTCGAGGACGGGGACGCTGTTCACGTCGAAGGTCCGCAACTGACAATCGACCATGAGGCGTCGCGCCTGCGCGTAATCGAGCATGAATGCGGTCTCTTCCTTCGACGGCGGTTCCGGCGTCCGGTCCGGACCCCCTCTCGTGGGAGGCCGTTCGGTGACGCGCGAAGCCCGCGGGTTGTCGGGGATGGGCGTTGAAAACGCAAGGTTCCGGCACGCCGGCGCGCGTTCGCCGGTCCCCGTGCGAGAATATCGGGGACAGCGACGGAAAGGGATGGGAAATGGGAAGGATTTGGAGGCCTCGCCCGGAATCGAACCGGGGTGCAAGGATTTGCAGTCCTCTGCGTAACCACTCCGCCACGAGGCCTTCCCGCTCTGCCCCGAACGAGCGGGGCGGCGCCCCCGGCCGGGCGGTCCGTCCGGGGTGAGCGGTCTCTAGCAGAGGGGTGGGCCGATCGGCAACGGTGTTTCGCCGGCCAATCCATGTTTCCCCGGTCCACCCATGTTGCCCCGGCCCACCCATGTTTCCCCGGTCCACCTATGGGAAGTCGCACGGGCGGGCCGATGTGGTGAATCCGGCCCTTCCAAGCCGGCGCTCGCGATCCGGTCCGGCCGAGGCGGGTGGCGCTCGGGAAATGCGACGGATTTGTCAAATGCCGGTCCCCGGGGCCTTGCGTCCGGCGGCGGCCCTGTGTAGAGACCCGATCGCGGTCCCCGATAGCTCAGTTGGTAGAGCAAGCGACTGTTAATCGCTTTGTCGCAGGTTCGAGTCCTGCTCGGGGAGCCAAATTCTTCTCTCGATCTTGCGCTGTGCCTTCGTGGTGCAAGGTTAGGATCATGGTCCTCCGGACCTTCGTTTTATCCTGGGTCGGCGCAATCCTTGGCGCGATCCAGGTGGTCATGCCGCTCTCTTGCGCATCCCATCGGGTTCGCGCGGAGCCGTGGCGGTGATCCCCGATAGCTCAGTTGGTAGAGCAAGCGACTGTTAATCGCTTTGTCGCAGGTTCGAGTCCTGCTCGGGGAGCCAATCCTTCGTCCATGCCGGGTGTCTCGGGCCAAGTGCCTGGGGGCGCCGAGTGCCGAGACTGACACACCCCGCCATCCCCATGCTCGCCTGCCCGGCCGGGCCGCCCGAAATGGCCCCTCCGGGGTTCCGCCGTGACGCGGAGCCGGGCTGCGTGCGGCTGTGTCCTGCCACCCATCATGCCAATCCATCGATGATCTCATGAAAAACGCCGCAGACCCTGGGGTCCGCGGCGTCGAAGGATGTGGGTGGCGATGTCGGTCGGTTGGACCTACCGGTCGCCGGCTCCCGAAAGGAGCTTCTCGATCTGCTCCATGCCGTTGCCGTAGGCCTTGGCCTCGGTGGGCAGGCTGCGGTCGGACCGCTGCACCAGCTTGCCGTTCTTGCGAATGGCCCATTGGTAAGGAGCACCTTCCGCCTTCGGCGGCACGATCTCGAGGGTGTAGGGATGGGTGTTGATGGTTGTCTCGCTCATCCGCGCACTATGCCATGCGGGAGCGCCGGTCGCCAGACACCGGAGCGTTCAAGAAATCGATAAACGGCCCTTCGGTGCATTTTCTCACGCTGAGACAGGCGTTTTCACCCGCCCCGGCCATGCACGGCGCGGGTTCTGCGACCGCGCTCCCAGGTGATTCGCGGTCGGTCGGGCGTGATCGTCTCCCGGAAGGTCGATCCCGGCGGATGCGGTCTTCAGTCGGACGGGGGCTGTTCGGCCGACGATCGCACGTCGGTGATTCGGGCGTCGTCGGACGTCCGTGCGGCCAAGGCCCGGGCACGCCAGGCGTCGCGCTCGGCCAGAGCTTTGGCCAGGGCGGCCTCCGCCCTGTCGGCCCGGGTCGTCTCCAGCTTGGCCAGGGCCTGTGCCCGTTCGCGCGCCCGGGTCTCGGCCGCCATCTGGACCTTGAGGTCCCTCGGCGTTCCCATGATCTGTTCCTCGATGCCGGCGCCGGCCCGGGGGGCCGGCGCCGCGGGACCTTACTGGGCCACTTCGTTGCCGGCGTAGTTGATGGAACCGTCGGCGCCCTTCTTCCAGACGTACATGACGTAGTCCGGCCGGGTGATGTCGCCCTTCTTGTCGTAGGCGATGTCGCCGATCACCGTGTCGAACGGCTTGCCCTGGTGCAGGACGGCCGCGACCTTCTGGCCGTCGGAGGATTTCGCGATCTCCATGGCCTGCTTCAGGATCTGGACGGCGGCGTAGGAGTAGAGGGTGTAGCCCTCGGGATCGAAGTTGATCGCCTTGAAGGCGTCCACGGTCGCCTTGGATTTCGGGTTCTTGCGAGCGTCGGGCGAGAACGTCATCAGGGTGCCGTCGGAGCCGGGGCCGCCGACCTGCGCGAACTCGCGGTCGGCGATGCCGTCGCCCCCCATGAGCGGGGCGGCGAGGCCCTGGTCGCGCATCTGGCGGATCAGCAGGCCGGCCTCGGTGTAGAGGCCGCCGAAATAGATCACGTCGATGCCCGCCTGCTTGAGCTTCGACACGAGGGACGAGAAGTCCTTCTCGCCGGGGTTGATGCCCTCGAAGATCACGTTGGTGCCGCCCTTGGCCTTCAACGCCTTCAGGGTCTCGTCGGCGAGGCCCCGGCCGTAGGGCGTCTTGTCGTGCACGAACGCGATCTTCTTGCCCTTGAACTTGTCCGCGAGGTAGGCGCCCGCCACCGCGCCCTGCTGGTCGTCGCGGCCGCAGGTGCGGAACGTGTTCCAATTGCCACGCTCGGTGTACTTGATCGCTGTCGAGGCCGGGCTGATCTCGATGATGCCGGATTCGGCGAGCACGTCCGAGACCGGGATCGAGACGCCGGAATTGAACGCGCCGACCACGGCCTTCACGCCCTCGGAGGCGAACTTGTTGGCCACCGACACGCCCTGCTTCGGATCGGAGGCGTCGTCGCCCACCGTCATCACGAGCTTCTCGCCGTTGACGCCGCCGGCCTTGTTGATGTCGGCGATGGCCTGTTGCGCCCCGGTCTTGATCTGCGCGCCGAAGGCGGCGTTCGGCCCGGTGACGGGGACGACCACGCCGATCTTGATCTCCGCATGCGCCGCCGTCGCCGCGACCATCAGGCCCAGAGCGACGCCCACTGACAACACTGACTTCATGCTGGTTTCCCCTCTCGAAGCGTCGTACCGCCCGGCATCCCGTGACGGCACGATCGCGTGGAATTCAGGTCACGGCGCGGCCGGCCGGTCGCGCCAGCTCAACGGGCCGGTGCGCTCGTAGAGCCAGGCGTATTGCCGGGTCATCTGACCCGCGCGGGTGAAGCGATAGGCGAAGGCCCCGACGGCGAGCGCGAACACGGCATCGACGGCGTAGGCCGGCGCGGACAGGAGCGTCCCCTCGAACAGGGCGTAATGCAGGAACCGCGTCACGGCCGCGATCAGCAGGAGCGCGAGGGCGCAGTGCCAGAACGGGCGCCAGCCGCGTGCCATGCCACTCCCGGTCATCCAGGCGGCCGAGCCCCCCATCGCCACGGTGACGAGGAGGAAGATGCCCAATGTCGCGCCGGTCAGCGCGAAGGTCTCCGGCATCAATGCTGTCCCCCTTCGAGGTAGGCGGCCTTCACCTGCGGATCGTCGAGGAGCGCTTGGCCCGTCCCGCTCATGGTGACGGTGCCCGTGACCATGACGTAGCCGCGATGCGCCAGCTTGAGCGCATGGTAGGCGTTCTGTTCGACGATGAACACGGTCAGACCCTCCGTGCGGTTCAGTTCGCGCACGGTGGAGAAGATCTGCTTGACCACCAGGGGGGCGAGGCCGAGCGACGGCTCGTCGAGCATGAGCAGGCGCGGCCGGCTCATGAGGGCGCGGGCGATGGCGAGCATCTGCTGCTCGCCGCCCGACATGGTGCCGCCGCGCTGGTCGATTCGCTCCTTCAGCCGCGGGAACAGGGTGCACATCCGCTCGAGATCTTCCGCGAAATGCTTTCCGCCGTTGACGGCCGCGCCCATCTGCAGGTTCTCGCGGACCGTCATGCGCGAGAAGATGCGCCGGCCCTCCGGCGACTGGGCGAGGTTGAGGCGCGCGATCTCGTGGGTCGGCAGCTTCGTGATGTCCTGACCCGCGAAGGTGATGGTGCCCTCGCGCGCCTGGGGCTGGCCGAAGATCGTCATCATCAGGGTGGATTTGCCGGCCCCGTTGGCGCCGATGAGGGCGACGATCTCACCCTCGTTCACGTCGATGTCGACGCCTTTCAGGGCGCGGATGCTGCCGTAATAGGCCGATACGCCGCGCACGCTGAGCAGCGGCGCCTTCGCTTCCGCCGCCTGGGCGCGGGTCTCGTCCACGAGGACGTTGATGCCGGCGACGCTCATGCATGGGTTCCTGCAAGGCCGACTTCGGCCTCGACGGCGGCGACTTCCTCGTCGTCGACGCCGAGATAGGCGGCGATGACCCGCGTGTCGTTGCGGATCGCGTCGGGCGTGCCGTCGGCGATCTTGATGCCGTAATCGAGCACCACGATCCGGTCGGAGATCTGCATCACCACCGACATGTCGTGCTCGATGAGGAGCACCGAAGTGCCGAACTCGTCGCGGATGAGGCGCAGCAGAGTGTTGAGGTCCGCCGATTCCCGCGGGTTCAGGCCGGCGGCCGGCTCGTCGAGGCAGAGCAGGACCGGGTCCGTGCACATGGCCCGGGCGATCTCGAGGCGGCGCTGATCGCCGTAGGGCAGGTCGCCGGCCGGCTCGTCGGCCCGGTGGGTGAGGCCGATGCGTTCGATCCAGGCAGCGGCCTTCGCGATCGCTTCCTCTTGCGCCCTGCGGTAGCTCGGCAGGCCGAGGATGCCCGCCAGGCTGAAGGCGGAGGCCTTCATCAGGGGCTTGTGCATGGCGACCAGCAGGTTCTCCAGCACGGTCATCTGCGGGAACAGGCGGATGTTCTGGAAGGTGCGGGCGACGCGGGCGAGGCGATTGACGTCGTGTCCCGGCAGGCGCTCCAGCAGGTGGGTCTCGCCGCCCGACTGACGCAGCCGGATCATCCCTTCGGTGGGTTTGTAGAAGCCCGTGATGCAGTTGAAGACCGTGGTCTTGCCGGCGCCGTTCGGGCCGATGAGGGCGGTGATGTCGCCGCGCCCGACCTTGAACGAGACGTCGCCGACGGCGGTGAGGCCGCCGAAGCGCATGGTGAGGTGATCGACCACGAGGATCGGATCGGCCGGGCCCCCGGGAACGGCGGCCGGGGGCTCGTCCTTCAGGGTGGCGAGGCGGGTGAGACCGGTGGCGTCGCTCATCGGGCGCGCGCTCCCAGGCGCACGGAGGGCGTGCGCTCGGAGATGAGGCCACGCGGACGCCAGACCATCATCGCCACCATGGCGAGGCCGAACAGCAGCAGGCGGTACTCGTTGGGGTCGAAGCCCTCGCCGAACACCGCCTTGAGGAAGCCGAGGTTGCGCAGCAATTCGGGCGCCCCCACCATGGCGATGGCGGCGACGGCCACCCCGAGCTGGCTGCCCATGCCGCCGAGCACGACGATGGCGAGGATGATGGCGCTCTCGAGGAAGTTGAAGCTTTCCGGCGAGACGAACCCCTGCCGCACGGCGAAGAACGAGCCGGCGAACCCGGCGAACATGGCGCCGAGCGCGAAGGCCGAGAGCTTGGTGATGGTGGTGTCGATGCCGAGCGACCGGCAGGCGATCTCGTCCTCGCGGAGCGCCTCCCAGGCACGGCCGAGCGGCAGCCGGCGCATCCGCAGGGTGACGAGGTTAGTGATGAGCGCGAGCACGAGGATGAGGTAATAGAGGAAGACCACCCGGTGCATCGGGTTGAAGGCGAGGCCGAAGACGTTGGCGAACCCGCCCTCCCCGGCCGTGAACGGAATCCCGAAGAAGCTCGCCCGCGGGATCGACGACAGGCCGGCGGACCCGCCCGAGAAGTCGACCCAGTTGATAAGCACGAGGCGGATGATCTCCCCGAAGGCCAGGGTGACGATGGCGAGGTAATCGCCGCGCAGGCGCAGGACGGGAAAGCCCAGCAGCACGCCGAAACCCGCCGCGAACAGTCCGGCCAGCGGCAGGCAGACCCAGAACGACAGGCCGAACACCGTCGAGAGCAGGGCATAGGAATAGGCACCGACGGCGTAGAAGGCGACGTAGCCGAGGTCGAGGAGGCCGGCGAGGCCCACCACGATGTTGAGGCCCCAGCCGAGCATCACGTAGGTGAGGATCAGGATGCCGAGATCGATCCAGTAGCGCCCCTCCGATAGGCCGCCCGACCCGAGGGCGGCGAGCAGCGGCAGGGTGAGGGCGACCACGAGGGTGAGGGGCCCGATGATCCGGCCGGGACGCGCGACGCGGATGGGGGCCGTGGACTCCGCCTCCGCCAGGGTCCGGATGTCGCGGCGGCGCGAGACCTCGCCGAGCACGAGGCGCTGGGCGAGCCGCAGGACGAACACCGCCGCGCACAGGCCGGCGACGAGGCCCCAGCGGCCGGTGAGTTCGAGGCCGGTGCCCTGGCCGAGATCCGTGCGGTAGGCCACCACCGGGATGGCGAGGCCCAGGGTCACCAGGGCAAAGAGCGCGGCATCCTTGATCATTTCGGGCAAGGCGGCGCCGGAGCGGCGCGCCACGGTCGGGGCCACCCGGCCGATCGTCGTACCTTGAGCCACCTAGACCTTCTCCACTTCGGGGCGCCCGAGGATGCCGGACGGCTTGAAGATGAGCACCACGATCAGGATCAGGAACGCGGCGACGTCCTTGTACTCGATGGAGAAGTAGGCCGACCAGAACGTCTCGATGAGGCCGATGATCAGGCCGCCGAGGACGGCGCCCGGCAGGGAGCCGATGCCGCCGAGCACGGCCGCCGTGAACGCCTTCACGCCGGGCACGAACCCGTCCGAGAACGAGACCACGCCGTAATACAGGAGGTAGAGGGTGCCGGCGACGGCGGCGAGTGCGGCGCCGAGCACGAAGGTCAGCGAGATGGTGCGGTCGACGTTGATGCCGAGCAGGGCCGCCATGCGCCGGTCCTGCTCGCAGGCGCGCTGGGCCCGGCCGAAGGAGGTGCGCTGGACGAGGTACCAGAAGCCGGCGAGCAGGAGCGCCGTCGTCGTCATGATGATCGCCTGCTTGTAGGACAGGGTCACGGTGTACTGCGCGTTCTCGTAGAGGACGATCACGTCGCGCACGAGGGGCGGCACCGGCTTGTTGCGGGCGCCCTGCACCACCTGGACGAAGTTCGACAGGAAGATCGACACGCCGATGGCGGAGATCAGCGGCGCCAGGCGGAACGAGCCGCGCAACGGTCTGTAGGCCGCCCGCTCGATGGCCCAGCCCCACAGGGCGGTCAGCACCATGGCGAGGATCAGCACGATCAGGAAGACGAGGGCGACGGAGGTCAGCCCGAGCCAGGTCGTGAGGATGAGGAAGAAGATCAGCGCGATGAAGGACGACAGCATGAACACGTCGCCATGGGCGAAGTTCACCATGCCGATGATGCCGAACACCATGGTGTAGCCGAGCGCGATCAGACCGTAGATCGACCCGAGGGTCAGCCCGTTGATGAACTGCTGGGCGAAGAATTCCATGGGCGCCTTTTCCAGAACCGGGCGCCATCGCGGGACCGATCAGCTTGAGCGGACAGGCCTCGCGAATGACGTGCCAGCTTGGCATGTTCCGAACGGGGGGCAACGGTCAATCCTCGGTGCCCATCCTCCGTGCACGGTCGCCGGCTCCTGAAACACGAACGGCCCGGCACAGGGGTGCCGGGCCGTCCTCGCAGTGAGACGCGAGAGCCGCTCGCGGTGGAGGCTTACTTCAGGAGGGAGACCAGGGCCTTGCCGGCCGGGGTCTTCAGTTCCTTGGCGTCGAGGGTGCCGTCGTTGTCCGGATCGGCGGCCTTGAAGCGGGCTTCCACGAGGGCGAGGTACTCGGTCTTGTCGAGGGTGCCGTCGCTGTCCGGATCGGCGGCCGTCAGGGCCTTCTTGCTGACGCGGCCCTTGAGCTCCTTGGCGTCGAGGGTGCCGTCCTTGTCGGCTTCCAGCTTGTCGAACCGCGCGGCGGCCACGGCCTGGACTTCCTTGAGATCGACCGTGCCGTCGTTGTCGGTGTCGACCATCGAGAGCACCTTCTGCGCGCTCGGCTCCTTCGCCGAGGCCGGCAACGTCAGGGGGAGCGTGAGCGCCACGGCGCCGAGGGCGGCGGTCAGACGGAACAGTTTGGACATGGAAGAACCTCTCTCGGGCAATCGCCATTGCCACTTCATCACGGGCGAACGGTCGAAAATCTATTTCATGCCGCAGTGCAATATTTCAACCCCCGCCCCGGGGTGAACCGGTAGAATCCTGCCGGTTCGGCGACCCTTGGGACGGGCGGCGCGGTGGGCCGCCCGTCCCGCGCCCGGTCAGTCGCGGGGTTTCGGAGCGGGACCGGCCGGTACCGGCATCGCCGCGAGCTTGTCGAGCATCTGCAGGGCAATCTCGGCGCAGGCCTTCATCGGTTCGTCGGCGGCGCATTTCACGTCGAGGGCGGTGTCGCCCCGCTCCAGGCGGAACTGCGCGGCCTTCGGCGGCGGAGGCGGGGCGTCGGGGCCGCCACGGGGGCCGCGCGGGCCGCCATGGGGCGGTGGAGGCGGCGGCGCGCCGGCTTCGGGACCGGTTTTCGGACCACCGGGCGGCGGGGCGGGCTGGGCCACGGCGGCGGACGCGCACAGAATCGCGGCCGCGCTCAGCAAGGCGAGGGTCTTGGTCATGGGTGGAACTCTCGGTGAGGGTGCCCGTGAGGCACCGAGGCTAGGAACGCGGATCGGAAGGCCGGGGTTCAGAAGACGCGCTTCTCGCGCACCTGACCGTCGAAGCCGACATGGAGGTGGCGCTCGCGGCCATCCGCGCCCTTGGCCGCGACGTCGAGGTGGCGTGGCCCCCGGCCCGTGACGCGGATGTCGGAATAACCGGCGGCCTCCACCTGGGCCGTCAGGGCGGGCACATCGGCCCTCGGGCCGAGGCCCATCTTGTCCTTGGCCCAGTCGAGGGTGCCGGGGGGCGGGCCGCCGGCGGGGCCGACCACGACCTTGGTGCCGTCGGCGCGGGTGATCAGCGCGGCATGGAGGAAGCCGTTCTCGAACCGGCCCTGGACGGTGACGGCCTCGCCGGTCGTCACCAGGGTGCCGCCCTCGCCGCGCTTGCCCGTCTCCACCAGGGCCTTCCCGGTGCCGTCCTGCACCACGAACTTGTTGCCGTAGATCTCGGCGACGGTCCCCTTCGCGGCGATGGCGGCGGAGGGCTTCAAGTCCGAGACCGCGACGGGCTCCACCGGCGTGAGGGTCGCGGTGTTGTTCTGCGCCAGCGACAGGCCGACGGCGCCGAAGGCGAGGGGGGCGGCGATGGCGCCGGCCACGAGGGTACGCTTCCTGGAACGCTTGGCCTTCTTCGGGGTCAGGTCGGTGGCGGTCCGGTCGATGGTGTCGGTATTCATGGTGTCGGTGTTCCTGTCGGCGTTGCCCTTTCGGGTTGACGCCGTTCTAGGGAAGCCCCGCCAATCCGATCTGAACCGCGCGGTTCAGCCCCGGTTAAACCCAACGGCGTAGCCCGCCCCTTCCCATCCGCCGCCGCCCACGGATTCTACGCCCGATGAAGATCCTGCTTGTGGAGGACGACGCGCCGCTGGCCGCCGAGATCGCCAAGGCGTTGCGGGCGGAGAACTTCGCCCTCGACCACGCCGTGAACGGCGAGGACGGCCAGCACCTCGGCGAGACCGAGACCTACGACGCCGTGGTGCTCGACCTCGGCCTGCCCAAGCGCGACGGGATCGGGGTGCTCCAGGCCTGGCGCGGGGCCGGTCGGACGGTCCCGGTGCTCATCCTCACGGCGCGCGACGGCTGGAGCGACAAGGTGGCGGGCTTCAAGGCCGGGGCCGACGATTTCCTGGTCAAGCCGTTCCGGGTCGAGGAACTCGTGATCCGCCTGCGCGCCCTGGTGCGGCGCGCCACCGCGCACGGGGCGAACCGCGTCGTCTGCGGACCCCTGACATACGATTCGGGGCTCGGCACCTTCGAGCGCGACGGCCTGCCCCTGAAACTCACGGGCCTCGAATGGCGGGTGCTGTCCTGCCTGATGCTGCGCAAGGACGGGGTGGTGCCGCGCGGCCAGCTCATCGAGCGGGTCTATGACGGCGACGCCGACGTCGATTCGAACTCCGTCGAAGTCATCATCACCCGCCTGCGCCGCAAGATCGCCCCGGCCCGCATCGAGGGCGTGCGCGGCCACGGGTATCGCCTGATGCCGGGCGAGGCGGCCTGATGCCGCCGCGCGAGCCGGAGCCCCCTGCCCCGCCCCCTCCGAAAGCCGAGGGCGTGGCCGGGCCGTTCCATCTCGGTTCGCTTCAGCGCCGGCTGCTCGCCGCCGCCCTGGTCCTCGTCACCGTCGCCCTCGTGGTGGCGGGCGTCGCCATCGGGCTCGTTCTGTACCGCTTCGTCCGGGGCCAGCTCGACAGCCGCCTCGACAGCCAGCTCGTCGCCCTCGCGGCCGGCCTGGAACGCGGCCCCGGCGACCGCTTGCGGCTCGCGCGCAACCTCGACGGGCCGCCCTTCGACCGGGACCGGGCCGGCTGGTACTGGCAGGTGCGCCAGGGCGGCACCGTCCTGCGCTCCGGCGCCCTGGAGGGCCGCGACCTCGCCGTCGAGGCGGGACGCCCCGAACGGGACGACACGCATCGGCCGCGCCCGGCCGACGGCACCGGCCCGTGGGGCGAGAGCCTGATCCTGCGCGTCCTCACCCTGCCGCCCGCGCCTGGCGTGCCGCCCGCGATCCTCGTGGCCTCGGCGCCGTCCGCCGCCCTGCGCGGCCCCTTGCGCGAGGCGGCCGGCGCCCTGGCGCTCATCCTGGGCCTCCTCGGTGTCGGTCTTCTGGCCGGAGCCCTCGCGCAGATCCGCCTCGGCCTCAGGCCCCTGGAGCGCCTCCGCCGCGACCTCGCGGAGGTGCGTGCCGGGGACCGCGCCCGCGTGCCGGGCAAGCAGCCGGCCGAGATCCGCCCCCTGGTGGCGGAGGTCAACGCGCTCCTCGACCAGAACGCGGTCAACCTCGATCGCGCCCGCACCCATGTGGCCAACCTCGCCCACGGGTTGAAGACGCCGCTCGCGACCCTGTCCCTCGCCTTGTCCGACCGGTCCCGCGACCCCGACGGGACCCTGGCCAGCCTCGTCGGTTCGATGGATTCCCAGGTCCGACACCATCTGCGCCGCGCGCGTGCGGCGGCCCTCGGTGGAGCCACCCGCGCCCGCACGCCCCTCGCCGGACCCGTCGCGGATCTGCGCACCACCTTCGCGCGGCTCTATGCCGAGAAAGGGCTCGTCATCGACGTCACCCTTCCGGCCGGCGCGGCCGTCGCCTGCGACGCCCAGGACCTCGACGAGATGCTCGGCAACCTCATCGACAACGCCTGCCAATGGTGCCGCGGCTACGTGCGCGTTGGTGCGGTCAGCACCGCATCCGGCCTGGTGATCACCGTGGAGGATGACGGGCCGGGCCTCGCTGCCGAGGCCGCCGCCGAAGCGGTCCGGCCCGGGCGGCGCCTCGACGAGACCGTGCCGGGCAACGGCTTCGGCCTGTCCATCACCCAGGAATTGGCCGAACTCTACGGCGGCGGCCTCCGCCTCGACCGCTCCGGCCTCGGGGGACTCCGCGCGGCCCTGACCCTGCCGGTGTGACGCCCTCAGGCGAAGTGCTTCGAGAGCTTCAGCCCTTGCGCCTGATAGTTCGAACCGGCCCCGGCCCCGTAGAGGGTCGCCGGCACCTCGGCCATGCGCTCGTATACGAGGCGGCCGACGATCTGGCCGTCCTCGAGCAGGAACGGCACGTCGCGCGAGCGGACCTCCAGCACGGCCCGGGCGCCGGCCCCGCCGGCCGCGGCAAAGCCGAAGCCCGGATCGAAGAAGCCGGCGTAATGCACCCGGAACTCGCCCACGAGGGGATCGAACGGCACCATCTCGGCGGCGTGGTCCGGCGGCACCTGCACGGATTCCTTCGAGGCCAGGATGTAGAACTGGCCCGGATCGAGGATCAGGGCGCCCGAGCCGTCGGCGGCCAGCGGCTCCCAGAACTCGGCCGTCCGGTGCGCGCCGGGTCTGTCGACATCGACGAGGCCGGTGTGGCGCTTGGCCCGGTAGCCGATGAGCCCGTCGAAGCCGGAGAGATCGATGGAGACGGCGATGCCGCCCTGGAACGACGGCTGGCCCGCATCGACCAGGGGCGTGTGGGCGTGAAGCGCCGCGAGCGCAGCGTCGGTGAGGCGCGGATCGCCCCGGCGGAAGCGTATCTGCGACAGGCGCGAGCCCGTGCGCACCTTGACCGGGAAGGTGCGTGGGGAGATCTCGGCGTAGAGCGGGCCGTGATAGCCGGCCTCGACCTGATCGAACGCCGTGCCCCGGTCGGTGATGACCCGGGTGAACACGTCGATGCGCCCCGTCGAACTCTTGGGGTTGGCGCTGGCGGCGAGATCGGCCGGCAGGGCGAGGTGCTCCTGCAACTCGGCGATGTAGACGCACCCCGTTTCCAGCACGGCGCCCTGGGTCAGGTCCATCTCGTGCAGCACGAAGGCCTCGATGCAGGCCGCGACCGTGCGGGCGCCGGGCAGGAAGCTCGTGCGGACGCGAAACACCCGGGCGCCGAGGCGCAGATCGAGGCTCGCGGGCTGGATCTGGTCCGGGGCGTAGGACGTGTCCGGCCGGATCGCCCCGGCCTGCGTCAGGGCCGCGATCCCCTGCGCCGCCAGGATGCCGGTGCGCGCCTCTGTCTGCATCACGTCCGGCCCTTCGCTTCGCCCGCACTCGATCGGGCGCCTCGTGTCGATGAGGATCGCCGAATTCGCGGCAGTGTCGCGGCGACGGCCTAAGGCCGCGTTAAGCTTCCGGCTCCTCGGGCGTCGCGAGCACGATCTGCGCGAGCACGATCCGCGCGAGGGCGAGGCGGGCGAGAGCCCCCATGGTGACGAGGCCGGCCAGCGCGCTCGCCAGGACGGGAAAGCCCGCCGGCCAGACGATCAGGCCGAAGCCGAACAGCACCGCGCCGAGGCCCGCGCCCGGCCCGACGGCGAGCACCACCGAGGGCATGCCCACCATGCGGGGCGACGGCCCGGTCCGCCGCGCGACCCGGGCGCCGGCCATCCGCGACAGCCCGTCGAGGGCGAGGGCGGCAACGAGCGCCGCGGCGGCCCAGGTGTTGGCATCCGCGGCGTGCCACGCGAAGGCGGCGGCGAGCCCGGCCATGGCGAGGCTGGCGAGAAGCCCCCGCGTCGGGGTTCTCCCCGGAAGCGGCGGAGAACCCCGCAAAACCGTCTCGTCGACCACGCAGGCTGGTCCTCATTTTTCCGCGGGTGTCCCCGCATTCACCACGATTGACGCGGTTTTCGCCGGGCCGTACCACGACGCCCTGAGCTTGTCGCGATCCTGGGTCGCGCCCGGGTCAGGCCCGGCCACGGAGGCGTTGAAGGCGATGTACAAGGCTCAGACGCGTGGGATCAGCGTGACGGTGATGCCCCGCTTCGTCGAGGAGGAATCCTCGCCGGACGAAAGCCGCTACTTCTTCGCCTACACCGTGGAGATCGTGAACAACGGCTCCGAGCAGGTGCAACTGCGCTCGCGCCACTGGCGGATCGTCGACGGGCGCGGCTCGACCCAGGAGGTGCGGGGCGCCGGCGTCGTCGGCAAGCAGCCCGTGCTCGAACCGGGCGAGTCGTTCAGCTACACCAGCGGCTGCCCGCTCTCCACGCCCGACGGCCTCATGGCCGGCAGCTACACCATGGCGACGAATGCCGGCGAGAGCTTCGAGGCCGAGATCCCCGCCTTCTCCCTCGACTCGCCCCACGTCCGCCGCAGCGTCCATTAAGCTCATGTCCGGCCCGCGCCCCGAGACCCTCGACCTGCTGGCGCGGCTCGTGGCCTTCGACACCGAAAGTTCGAAGTCGAACCTCGCGCTCATCGACTTCGTCTGCGGCTACCTCGCCGATCTCGGCGTCCCGCACGTGCGCATTCCCGACGCGACCGGCAGCAAGGCTGCGGTCTTCGCCACCATCGGCCCAATGATCGACGGGGGCGTCGTGCTCTCGGGGCACACCGACGTGGTGCCGGTGATGGGGCAGGCCTGGACCACGGACCCGTTCACCCTGCGCATCGCCGACGGGCGCGCCTATGGGCGCGGCGCCGTCGACATGAAGGGGTTCTGCGCCCTCGCCCTCGCGGCGATCCCGGACTTCCTCGCCGCCGATCTGGCGCGCCCGATCCACATCCTCCTGTCCTACGACGAGGAGACCACCTGCCTCGGCGTCGCCGACACCATCGCGCGCTTCGGCGCCGACCTGCCGCGCCCCGGCGCCGTCATCGTCGGCGAGCCCACCGACCTCGAGGTCGCCGACGCCCACAAGAGCATCGTCACCTATATGACCACGGTGCACGGCCACGAGGCGCATTCGGCCAAGCCGATGCTCGGCGCCAACGCCGTGATGGCGGCGGCCGACCTCGTCTCCGAATTGAACCGCATCGCCGATGCGATGATCGCGCGCGGCGACGCGTCGGGCCGGTTCGATCCGCCCGCCACCACCGTGCATGTCGGCACGATTTCCGGCGGCACGGCCCGCAACATCCTGCCGAAGCTCTGCACCTTCCACTGGGAGTTCCGGGGCCTGCCCGACCTCGACATGGCCGAGATCCCGGCCCTGTTCCAGGCGAAGGTGGACAGCGTGCTGAGGGAGCGGCTCAACCGCTACGGCGATTACGGGCGCATCGAGACCCTGGAGGAGGTGGCGGTGCCCGGGCTCGCACCCGAGCCCGGCTCGGCGGCCGAGCACCTCGCCCTGCGGGTGGCGGGGCGCAACCACACGGTCTCGGTGCCCTACGCCACGGAGGCCGGACGGTTCCAGGTGGCGGGTATCCCGACCGTGGTGTGCGGCCCCGGCTCCATCGACCAGGCCCATCAGCCCGACGAGTACATCACCCTCGCGGCCCTGGAGGCAGGCGAGGCGTTCATGCGCCGCCTGATCGACGAATGCCGCGTCCCATGAGAACCGTCACGGCCCGCACCATCGCCGCCGACGGCCCGGTCAAGCTCCGCCCGCTGGAGCGCGAGGATCTGATGTTCGTGCATCAGCTCAACAACAACGACAGCATCATGCGCTACTGGTTCGAGGAGGCCTACGAGTCCTTCGCCGAGTTGGCGCAGCTCTACGAGCGCAATATCCACAACCAGACCGAGCGGCGCTTCATCATCGCCAATGCCGACGGCGAGCCCGCCGGTCTCGTGGAGCTCGTGGAGATCAACCACCTCCACCGGCGCTGCGAGTTCCAGATCGCGATCCACCCGATGTTCCAGGGCCAGGGCTACGCCCCCCGCGCTACCCGCATCGCCATGGACTACGCCTTCAGCGTGCTCAACATCCACAAGCTCTACCTGCACGTGGACAAGGACAACGCCCGGGCCGTGCGCATCTACGAGCGCTGCGGCTTCGTCCCCGAAGGCATTCTCAAGGACGAGTTCTTCGTCAACGGCAAGTACCGCGACGCCGTGCGGATGTGCCTGTTCCAGCCGGAATATCTGGCGCGCCGGGGCAGCGGCGAGATCGCCGAGCCCGTGTTGAAGGCCTGACGGCGCCGCGAAGGGATATGCGTATGATCGTCGTCTCGCTCACCTACGTCAAAAGCACCGAGGAGGCCGACCGCCACATGGCGGACCATCTGGCGTGGGTGAAGCGGGGCTATGCCGAGCACGGCTTCCTCGCCTCCGGCCGCAAGGTGCCGCGCACCGGCGGGGTAATCCTCGCCCGCGGCCCACGCGCGGAGATCGAGGCCTTCATCGAGACCGATCCTTTCCGCCAGCACGGAATCGCCGACTTCGAGATCACCGAGATCGACGTGACCACGGCGATCGAGGGACTGGAGGCCTTGAAAGGCTGAGCCCAGTCCTCGGTTCTCATACGGTTTCCGGCTGATCAGTTCGGTGACGCGGTATAATGCGGGTTCCCTCTCCTTCCAGGAGAGGGAACCCGTCGCGCCCGCTCGATCCGAAGTGAGCAGGCGGACACCGTATCAGTCGGCCGCGACCTGCGTCTCCACCTCGGCCGGATCGAGGTCGTAGCGTCGCGAGCAGAACTCGCAGGTGATGCCGATGCGGCCGTCGTCGGCGACCATGTCCCGGCGCTCCTGGGGCGAGAACGACACGATCATCGCCATGACCCGCTCGGGCGAACACCGGCATTGTTCGCGCACCCCCTGCGCCTCGAACACCCGCACGCCGCGCTCGTGGAACAGGCGGTAGAGCAGGGTCTCGGACGACACCGCCGGATCCACGAGCTCGTGGTCCTCGATGGTCGAGACGAGACTGCGGGCCTCGACCCAGGCGTCGTCCTCTGGGACGCCCTGGGCGTCGAAATGGGCGTGGCCCTCCGGGATGTCGCCGGGGGGCAGGTCGGCGAGCCGCGCCCGGTCGATGGATTGCGGCAGGAACTGCACAAGGAGGCCACCCGCCCGGTAGGTGGTGGTCCCGTTCGCGTATTCCTCCGCCACGGCGAGGCGGACCTGGGTCGGGATCTGCTCGGATTGACGGAAATACTGGTGGGCCGCCTCCTCCAGGCTCTGGCCCTCCAGGGCGACGACGCCCTGGTAGCGGCTGCTCTGCGGCCCCTGGTCGATGGTCATGGCGAGGTGCCCCTGCCCGATCAGGTCGTGACTTTTCAAAGGGGAGCTTCCCAGGGCCTGGACACGGCCGGCATCGAAGCGCGCCGTGGCCCGCACCCGGTCGGGGGCCTCGAAATCGACGACGATCATCTCGACGGGGCCGTCGGTCTTGGTCTGGAGCTGGAACCGGCCCTCGAACTTCAGGGACGAGCCGAAGAGCACGGTCAGCGCCGCCGCCTCGCCGAGCAGCCGCGCCACCGGGTCCGGGTAGCCGTGCCGGCGCAGGATGGTGTCGACGGACGGACCGAGGCGCACCACCCGGCCGCGCACGTCCAGCCCCTCGACGGCGAAGGGCAGCACCACGTCGTCGTCGCCCTCGATGACGAGGGTCTGGGCAGCAGGTTCGTGTCCGGCAGTCATGGCATCTCCCTTCGGGCGCGAGGGACCCGGCCCGGCGAGCGTCCGCGAGCACGCGATCTGCGTCGTCCCCGGCCCGGCGCTCCGGCCCATCCGTCGTCCGGCCTCTGGCGTTCATATAGGACGCGACGGCAGCCCGCGCGACGGGGCACGCGCCCCGCGGTCGCGGCGTCAGAGACCTTGCGCGCGCAGGCACCACGCCAAAATACCCTTCTGGGCATGCAGGCGGTTCTCGGCCTCGTCGAAGATCACCGATTGCGGGCCGTCGATGACCTCGGCCGTGACCTCCTCGCCGCGATGGGCCGGCAGGCAGTGCATGAACAGCGCGTCCTTGGCCGCCGCCGCCATGAGCTTGGCGTTCACCTGATAAGGCGAGAGCAGGTTGTGGCGGTGATGGTCGTCCTCGTCGCCCATGGAGACCCAGCAATCGGTCACCACGGCGTCGGCGCCGTCGACGGCCGCGTAGGCATCGGTGGTGCAGTTGACGGCGGCGCCCTGCGCGCGGGCCCAGTCGAGGAGCGGCTGCGGCGTCGAGAGCTCCGGCGGGGCGGCGACGTTCAGGGTGAAGTCGAACCGCGCGGCGGCGTGCACCCAGCTCGCCAGCACGTTGTTGGCGTCGCCCGACCACGCGACGGTGCGGCCCTTGATCGGCCCGCGATGCTCCTCGAAGGTAAGCACGTCGGCCATGATCTGGCAGGGATGCGAGACCTTGGTGAGCGCGTTGATCACCGGCACCTCGGCGTGCTCGGCCAGTTCCAGCATCAGGTCGTGGTCGAGGATGCGGATCATGATCGCGTCGACGTAGCGCGACAGCACCCGGGCGGTGTCGCCCACGGTCTCGCCCCGGCCGAGCTGCATCTCGCCGCCCGTCAGCATCAGGGTCTCGCCCCCGAGTTCGCGCATGCCGACATCGAACGAGACCCGCGTGCGGGTGGACGGCCGGTCGAACACCATCGCGAGGGTCTTGCCGATCAGTGGCCGTTCGGCCGCGATCTCGCCCTTGCGCCGACGACCCTTGATGGCGGCCGCGGCGTCCAGCACCGTGCGCAGCTGCTGCGCCGAGAAGTCCTTGAGGTCGAGGAAGTGGCGCGGGCCGGGCCCGGTCCCGTTGAGGGTGGTGGTCATGGATCCGTTCTTCGTCTGACGGTTCGTCGTGGGACCGGCCATCACGCGGCCGCCCCCTGTGCCGGGGTCTTGAGTGCGGTGGCCGTCGCGTCGAGGCGCGCCACGGCCTCCGTCACGTCGGCATCGGTGATGATGAGCGGCGGCAGCAGGCGCACGACGTTGTCGCCCGCCGGGATGACGAGGAGGTGCATGTCCCGTGCCGTCGCGGCGAAGTCGGTGTTGGGCACGCCGAGCTTGAGCCCGAGCATCAGCCCGTCGCCGCGGATCTCCTGGATCACCCCGGGGTGGCGGTCCTGCAGGGCGGCCAGACGCTGCTTGAGCAGCAGGCCAACCTGTCCGACCCGGTCGAGGAAGCCGTCGGCCAGCACCACGTCGAGGACGGCGTTGCCCACCGCCATGGCCAGCGGGTTGCCGCCGAAGGTGGTGCCGTGGGTGCCGGCGGTCATGCCGCGCGCGGCCTCGGCCGTGGCGAGGCAGACACCCAGCGGGAAGCCGCCGCCGATGCCCTTGGCGGCGCTCATGATGTCGGGCGTCACGCCGGACCATTCGTGCGCGAACAGCCGGCCCGTGCGACCGACCCCGGTCTGGACCTCGTCCATGATCAGGAGGAGGCCATGCGCGTCGCACAGGGCGCGGAGGGCGCGCAGGTGCTCGTGCGGAATCACCCGGACGCCGCCCTCGCCCTGGATCGGCTCGATCATCAGGGCGGCGGTCTCCGGGCCGATGGCGGCCTCCAGCGCCGCGAGATCCCCCGTCGGAACCTGATCGAATCCGTCTACCTTCGGGCCGAAGCCCTCGATGTACTTGGCCTGGCCGCCGGCCGCGATGGTGGCGAGCGTCCGCCCGTGGAACGCGCCCTCGAAGGTGATGATCCGGAACCGCTCGGGGTGGCCGCCGACCGCATGGTACTTGCGCGCCATCTTGATGGCGGCCTCGTTGGCCTCGGCGCCCGAATTGGCGAAGAACGCCACGTCGGCGAAGGTCGCGTCCACGAGGCGCCGGCCCAGCCGCTCGCCGTCTGGAATCTCGAACAGGTTCGAGGTGTGCCAGAGCTTTTGCGCCTGATTGGTCAGGGCGTCCACGAGGTGGGGATGGGCGTGGCCGAGGGCGTTCACCGCGATCCCGGCGCCGAAATCGAGGTATCGCTCGCCGTCGCGCGCCACGAGCCAGGCGCCCTCGCCACGCTCGAAGGCGATGGGGGCGCGGGCATAGGTCGGCAGAAGAGCGGATGTCACGATCCCGACTCCGTGTCTCGCGGCGTCCGAAGGCGACCGCACCAAATGAAAGTGCCGCCTCGGCAAGGGGGCGGCACGCGCGCGATTACTAGAGAAAAGCCCAATTCTGTCAATGACGGGAGGGGTTCACACCTCCGACATGACGGCCCGCTACGCCGTTCGCGGAGGTGCCTTGCGTGCCACGCGCGGACATGGTCAGAGCCCCTCGGAACGGTTTCTCAGGAGATGCGACGCGCATGAGCACGGCCAAGGAACGCCTGGAGGCCATGGGCCTCACCCTGCCGAAGGCGGCGGCCCCCGTGGCGAACTACGTGCCGTTCGTCCGCACCGGCAACCTCGTGGTGATCTCGGGGCAGATCTGCTTCGGGCCCGACGGCAAACTCGACCCGGCCCATCTCGGCAAGCTCGGCGCCGAGGTCTCGGTTGAGAACGGCATCGCGGCCGCGCGCCTGTGCGCCATCAACGTCCTGGCCCAGGTTCAGGCGGCCGTGGGCGACCTCGACCACGGCGTGGTGCAATGCGTGCGGCTCGGCGGCTTCATCAACGCGGTGCCGAGCTTTTCCGGCCTCGCCGGCATCATGAACGGCGCCTCCGATCTCATGGTCGAGGTGCTGGGCGACCGGGGCCGCCACGCCCGCGCCACCGTGGGCGTGGCCGAACTCCCCCTCGACGCGGCCGTCGAGGTCGAGGCGATGTTCGAGGTCAAGTGAGCGTTTGAGTTGAGCGTCAACGCACCGGCCTGGCTCACCGCCCGGCCCATCGCCCATCGCGGCCTGCACGACCGGGGGGCCGGTGTGCCGGAGAACACGATCGCGGCGGCGAGCGCTGCGATTCACGGCGGCTACGCCATCGAGTGCGACGTGCAGCGCAGCGCCGACGGCGAGGCGATGGTTTTTCACGATGCCGGGCTCGGCCGCCTGACCGGGATTCCGGACCCGGTTGCGAGCCTGTCGGCCGCGGCTTTGCGCGATCTCGCGGTCGCCGGCTCGTCCGAGCGCATCCCGACCCTGCCCGACTTCCTCGCCGCCATCGCCGGGCGTACGCCCCTCGTGATCGAGGTGAAGTCGCGCTACGACGGCGACATGCGCCTCCTCGAGCGCGTCGCCGAACTCGCAGCCGCCTATGCGGGCCCCGTGGCGGTCAAGTCGTTCGATCCGCAGCTCGTGGCGGCCCTGCGCGACCGCGCGCCCGGCATCCCGCGCGGCATTGTCGGCGAGACCCGCCAGGACGACCCGGCCTACGCCGCCCTGCCCCCGAGCCTGCGCCGCGCCCTGTCGGACCTGCTGCATTTCGGCGAGACCGAGCCGGACTTCCTGTCCTGGCGGGTGGACGACCTCCCCTGCGCGCCGACCCATCTCTGCCGGCTGCTCGGCGGACGCCCGGTGATGACCTGGACCGTGCGGACACCCGACCAGCGGCGTCACGCGCAAGCGCATGCCGACCAGATGGTGTTCGAGGGGTTTCTGCCCTGAGCGGCGTCTGCCCTGGGAAGACTCCCGCCCCGAGAAGTCCTCGTCGGCGGACTACCGCGCCAGCGGCTTCAGCCCATCCAGGAAGGCGGAAACCTCGCGGCGATTCCACGACGCACCGTTGTTCCAGAAGTTGAGCAGGGCAACGTGGTTGAGGCGCACCCATGCGATCACGCGCGGAAGCGCAGCACGCGAAAGGGTGCCGGGTAAAAAGTCGTCGCGGGGCTGCGGGTCCGGGCCGATGGAGACGATGAGGCAGGGCAGAGTTCTGCCCGCGCGATCGGGATACCACTTAACCCGAGGGCCATGCGCGCCCAGTGCCGTCGAGATGAAGATCGTGCCAGGAATGTTGGTGTCCTGTTCGTCGAGATTGGCCATCTCGATCAGGACGTCTTGGGCGAAATCGTCCGGCGGCGTGCGGGACGGATGCGTCTGCCCGGCATGAACGTCCATCAATCCCATCGTCTGCCCCTTCCGAAGGCACGTACCGCGTCATCGTGAGCTTGCGGATCCGTCCTTGCAAGCCCCACCAACCTTGCGAGCGACCAACGCCGGACGTCGGTGACGACGGACATCCCTGCGACGGTGCGCGGCTCCGCTCGCCCTTGGCCCCTCCGCCGGCGGGGCCTAGATTGCCTCCTCATGGACACGCCCGACGCAGCACCCGACGCCCCGGCCGAAACCGTGACCACGTTGCAGGTGCGTGCGGTCCAGGGCCTCGGCCAGATCGCGGCGGCCGAGTGGGATGCGTGCGCGACCTCGCCCGAGACCCTGTCGGCCGGCGACGAGACCCACAACCCGTTCACCTCCCACGCCTTCCTGTCGGCCCTGGAGGATTCGGGCTGCGTCTCGCGCCACACCGGCTGGCTGCCGCTCCACGTGGCGGTCGAGCGCGAGGGGCGCCTCGTCGGGGTGGCGCCGTGCTACCTGAAATCCCACAGCCAGGGCGAGTACGTGTTCGATCACGGCTGGGCCGACGCCTACGAGCGGGCCGGGGGCGCCTACTACCCGAAGCTTCAGGTCAGCGTGCCGTTCACGCCGGTGACCGGCGCGCGCTTCCTCATCGCTCCGGGGCAGGACGTGAACGAGGCGGCCTCCGCCCTGGTGGCCGGCCTGCGCGCCCTGCGGGCGGAGACCAAGGCGTCCTCGATCCACGTCACCTTCATGCAGGAGCGGGAATGGGCGCAGGCCGGGGAGCTCGGCTTCCTCCAGCGCGTCGACCAGCAATTCCACTGGGACAATGCCGGGTATGCGAGCTTCGAGGATTTCCTCGGGGCTCTGGCGTCCCGCAAGCGCAAGGCGATCCGGCGCGAGCGCCGGGATGCCCTCAGCCGCGGCATTACCATCGAGCACGTCACCGGGGCCGATCTGAAGGCGGAGCACTGGGACGCGTTCTACGCCTTCTATTCCGACACCGGTGCACGCAAATGGGGCCGGCCCTACCTCAACCGGAAGTTCTTCGATCTCGTCGGTGAACGGATGCCCGAGCGAGTGCTGCTGATCCTCGCCCGCCGCGAGGGGGAGATCATCGCGGGCGCCATCAACTTCATCGGCGACGTCGCCCTCTACGGCCGCAACTGGGGCTGCGTCGAGGATCATCCGTTCCTGCATTTCGAGGTCTGCTACTATCAGGCCATCGACTACGCCATCGCCCATGGCCTGAAGCGGGTCGAGGCCGGGGCGCAGGGCGAGCACAAGCTCGCGCGCGGCTATCGGCCGGTGCTCATGCACTCGGCCCACGACATCGCCGACCCGGCCCTGCGCCGCGCCGTGGCCGACTATCTCGCGCGCGAGCGCGCGCACGTGGTCGAGGCGGCCGACGTCCTCGACACCCTGACGCCGTTCCGGCGCGACGGGGCGGAGCGGCCGCCCGAGGAGCCCGCGTGAGCCCGACGGGGATCAGACCCGCCGGCGCCAGATCCACCCCCGAGGGGACCCGATGACCAGCCTGTACGATCTCGTTCCACGCGCCGCCGACGGCACGCCGTATCCGCTGGCGCAGCATCGCGGCCGGGTGCTCCTCGTCGTCAACACCGCCTCGCAATGCGGTTTCACCGGGCAGTATGCAGGACTGGAGGAGATGTGGCGCCGGCACCGCGACGCCGGCCTCGTGGTGCTGGGGTTTCCCTGCAACCAGTTCGGCGCCCAGGAGCCCGGGGACGCCGCCGAGATCGCCCGGTTCTGCAGCCTGACCTACGACGTCACGTTTCCGGTTCTCGCCAAGGTGGCGGTCAACGGCTCTACCACCGATCCGGTCTTCGCCCATCTGAAGCGGGAGAAGCCGGGCCTCCTCGGGCTCACCGGCATCAAGTGGAACTTCACGAAGTTCCTCGTCGGGCGCGACGGGCGCGTGATCGCCCGCTACGCCCCGAAGACCAAGCCTGCCGATCTCGATGGGGCGATCGCGCAGGCGCTCGCCGCGCCGGCGCCTCAGGCCCCGGCGGGTGCCGCCGCCGGGTAGGCCGGCGCCGTGTCCTTCGACTGGATCTCGATGAACACCCGGGTGACGTCGGGGCTCCGCGCCTTCAGCTTGCCTTCCAGGCGGCCGACCATCGCCTCGATGTTGCCGGCGCTCAGGGTGTCGTCCATGTCGAGGCTGACGTTCACCAGGATGTCGGACGGCCCCATGTGCTGGGTCAGTACGGCGTTGACGTTGTGGACGCCCGGCTCCGTGCGCACCACCTCGCGGATGGCCGCGACGAGGGCGGGGTCCGCCGCCTCGCCGATGAGCAGGCCATGGGTCTCGATCATCAGGAAGCCCGCCATGCCGATGAGGATCGCCCCGATGGCGATGGAGGCCCAACCGTCGAGGTCGGGCATCTCGAGCACGTGCGCCAGGATCACGCCCGAGAGGGCCACCACGAGGCCCATGAGAGCGGCGACATCCTCGACGAGCACCGTGAACAGGGCCGGGTCCTTGCTGCGGCGGATGGCCGTGAGCGGCGGGCGGCTGCCCTTCTCGGCCCAGAACGACTTCAGGGCGACGGCGCAGGAATAGCCCTCGGCCAGAACCGCGAAGCCCAGGATGCCGACATTGACCCACAGGCCCGGGATCGTGTGTCCGAACACGTGCGCGTCCGAGACCGGCTCGGGATAATGCAGCTTGTGGATGCCCTCGTAGACCGCGAAGGCGCCGCCGCCGAGGAAGATGAACAGCGCGACGATGAACGCGTAGAAGTAGATCTCGCGGCCGTAGCCGAACGGATGCAGGGCATCGGCCGGGCGCTTGGCCCGCTTCATCCCGACGAGGAGCAGGATCTGGTTGGTGGTGTCCACCATCGAATGGACGCCCTCTGCCAGCATCGCCGAGGAGCCGGTGAAGAACGCGCCGACGAACTTCGCCGCCGCGATGGCGAGGTTGGCGCCGGCGGCGGTGTAGATGGCGCTCGTGCTTTCGTGGGCCATGTGGGTCTCGTCCGGAAAAAGCCGGGGAAAGCCCAGGCGTCGAACCCTGCAACGCATGGGGCAAGGCCAAGGTTCGGTCGGTAGACGCGCGGGGGACGCCTGTGCATCGTGGCGCCCGAAACGACCCGACCGGAGCGAGCGACCGTGACCGCAGCCTATGACCCTCAGAACATCTTCGCCAAGATCCTGCGCGGGGAGATCCCGGCGCAGAAGGTCTACGAGGATGACCACACCCTCGCTTTCATGGACGTGATGCCCCAGGGCGACGGCCACACCCTGGTGATCCCGAAAGCCCCAGCCCGTGGCCTGCTCGATGCCGACCCGGCTTCGCTGGCGGCGGTGGCGGTGACGGTCCAGCGCGTCGCCCGCGCGGTGAAGGCGGCCTTCGCCGCCGACGGCCTGACCGTGTTCCAGTACAACGAACCGGCCGGCGGCCAGACGGTGTTCCACCTCCACGTCCACATCCTGCCGCGCTTCGACGGCGTGGCGCTCGGGCGCCACACGGGCGGCATGGCCGATCAAGGTGTTCTGGCCGATCACGCGGCGCGCATCCGGGCGGCGTTGGAGACGGCATAGCGCTTGCACACCCCGGATCCCGGGGGACCGCTCGGGCCGGCGTCAGCCGGCGTTGACGGTGCCCTCGGCCGGACCGGCCGCCGCGCCCATGAGCAGGCGGCGCAGGGCCGCGTTCTCGGCTTCGAGTTCGCCGACCCGGCGCATCAGCATCAGCATGGAGCCGGGATCCTCGGCGGGAGCCGGCATGGGCGCCGGCACGGCCTCGTCCAGAAAGGTGATGCCGACGCCGTCGGCCCGGCGCCAGGCCAGGGTCGAGCGGTAGGTCCTGTCCTTCTGCGGGATGTAGAGGTCGAAGGATTCGGGAAGGGTGGTGGTTTCGCTGAGGGCTAGGCGCGCGCCGGACGCCGACATGTCGCGCACGAGGCAATCCATGCTCGACGCACCCTTGTTGAACAGGATCCGGCCCTTGAGGAACGTCCTCTGCCGTACTTCCCTGCGATGCTCCGACATGGGGCGCGATCTCCGTTCACCGCTCGCGATGACGGATCCTGACACGCGCCCCTTAAGGAATGATCGCCGGGATCGGCGACTCGATCGCGTCTCAGTGGAAGCGGCTGTCCATGGTCTGGAACAGGTAGAATCCGTTGAATCGCACGGCCGTCTCCGCCGCCCGGTCGTCGAACTCGATGGGGGCCGCGCCGAGATCCGCGATCTTGCCCCCGAACGACCAGTGCCCGCCGCCGAGGAAGTGCGGCACCGCGCGGCTCTCGGGCACGGCGCAGCAGAGGCCCTCGACGGTCCTGAGGCAGAAAACGTTGTAGTTCTGCATCGGTCAACCTCCGATTCGCCCACCCACCGGGAGACGTAGCCGGACAATCGGACGGGTTTGTGTCGGCTCCCGGTCCGGCGGCCCTTTCGGTCTCGGGCTCAGCGCTCGGGGACGTTGCGCTCCAACTCGTCCAGCCACGCTCGGGCCGAGCCGTCGGAGGGCGCCCGCCAGTCGCCACGCGGCGACAGGGCGCCCCCGGCCGAGACCTTCGGCCCGTTCGGCAGGGCCGAGCGCTTGAACTGGCTGAAGCCGAAGAAGCGTTTCAGGAACAAGGCGAGCCAGCCGCGGATCTCGGGCAGCGCGTAGGCCCGGCGCTCGCCGCGCGGAAAGTCTGGCGGCCAGGCCCCCGCGCGCGCGTCGCCCCAGGCGTGGAGCGCCAGGAAGGCGATCTTCGAGGGCCGGAAGCCGTACCGCAGGATATGGAACAGGTTGAAATCCTGCAGGGCGTAGGGGCCGATCACATCCTGCGTGCTCTGCGGCCGGGCACCCGCATCCACCGGCACGAGTTCCGGCGAGATCTCGGTGCCGAGGATCGCCTCCAGGGTCGCGCCCACGTCTCCGTCGAACTGTCCCGTGCCGACCACCCAGCGGATCAGGTGCTGGATCAGGGTCTTGGGCACGCCGGCATTGACGCCGTAATGGCTCATCTGGTCGCCGACGCCGTAGGTGCACCACCCGAGGGCCAGTTCCGACAGGTCGCCCGTGCCGATGACGATGCCGCCCTGCTGGTTGGCCAGCCGGAACAGGTAATCCGTGCGCAGGCCCGCCTGCACGTTCTCGAAGGTGACGTCGTAGACGGGCTCGCCGCGCCCGAACGGGTGGTCCATGTCGGCGAGCATCTTCGTCGCCGTGTCGCGGATGTCGATTTCCCGGGCGGTGGTGCCGAGGGCCGCCATCAGGGCGTGGGCGTTGGCCTTGGTCTCGTCCGAGGTGGCGAAGCCCGGCAGGGTATAGGCCAGGATGTTCGAGCGCGGCAGGCCGAGGCGGTCGAAGGCCTGGGCCACGACGATGAGGGCGTGGGTCGAATCGAGGCCGCCCGAGACGCCGATGACGGCGCGCTTCGTGCCCGTCGCCGCCAGGCGCTGGGCGAGGCCCGCGACCTGGATGTTGTAGGCCTCGTAGCAATCCTGGGCGAGGCGGGCCGGATCGGCCGGGACGAACGGAAATCGCTCGACCCGTCGCTTCAAGCCGAGGTCGCCCCTGGGCGGATCGAGGCGGAACCCGACGCGGCGACAGGCCGACCCGCGGGCCCGGGCGTTGTCGTCGAAGCTTCCGGTCTGGAGCCGCTCCTGGGCGAGCCGGTCGAGGTCGATGTCGGCGAGGGTGACGACGGGGGTGTCGGCGAAGCGCGCGCCCTCGGCGAGGCGCTCGCCCAGTTCGTCGATGCTGGTCTGGCCGTCCCACGACAGGTCTGTGGTGGATTCTCCCATCCCCGCCGCAGCGTAGACGTAGGCGCACAGGCCCCGCATGGAGGCGGCGCGCGTCAGCAGCGCGCGGGATTCCGCGCGGCCCACGGTGATGGGGCTGCCCGATGGGTTGGCCAGCACCGTGGCGCCGGCCAGCGCCAGATCCATGCCGGGGGAGGCGGGCACCCACAGGTCCTCGCACACCTCGATGCCGAGCACGAATCCCGGCACGTCGTCGGCTTCGAACAGCAGATCGGTGCCGAACGGAACGGTCTGGCCGCCGATCCGGATCGTCTGCCCGGTGATGCCGGCCCCGGACGCGAAATGGCGCTTCTCGTAGAATTCCCGATAGTTCGGCAGGTAGCTCTTCGGCACCACCCCGAGCACCCGGCCCCGGTGGATGGCGAGGGCGCAATTGTAGAGCCGGTGGCCGGCCCGCAGGGGGGCGCCGACCACCAGTACCGTGGCCAGCCCCTCAGAGCCCGCCCGCACCGCCTCCACGGCCGCCTCCACGGCCCCCTGGATCGTGGCCTGCAGGAGCAGGTCCTCGATGGCGTAGCCGGACAGGCAGAGTTCGGGAAACACCGCCAGCGCCGCGCCGTGACCGTCGCAGTCCCGCGCGAGTGCCAGGACGGCCGCGGCATTGGCCGCCGGATCGCCCGGGTGGCTGCGCCCGGTGCAGGCCGCGGCCCGGGCGAAGCCGTGGGTGTAGAGCGAGCGGAAGGGCTGGGCGGCGCAAGTCGGGGCGGGGCTGGTCTGGGCCGGGGGAGCGGTCAAGGGGCTGGGGGTCCGTAGGGGAGGGGCCGTAGGGATCTGGTGAGCCATCCTAGTCCGATCCGCCCCGTCCCTCCAACGGCCGTCGGCCGGTGGCGCAAGCGTCTGTTAACGACGATGGTCCTAACTCGTGGGTGAACCGCGCCCCTCCCGGCAGCGGACCCGCTTCGAGTAAATCCGGCCAATCATGCGCGCATCGGGACGGCTCCCCTACTCCCATCGTGATCCCTCTCGCCCCGTCCGTGGCGGCGACCGCCTCGGACTGTCCATAGGCGCCCTTGCGCATCGGCTCATGAACCTGCGGGCCACCCTCACCCGCCGGCTCGCCGGGCCGCCGCAGCGCCCTGACTACACCGTGGCGGCGACCCGGCCGGCGCCGAGCTGGATGACGAGTCCGCACGCCCTCGTCGGACGGGAAGCGGCCTACCGCACCCCGCCCGCCGTGCAGGGCTGGCCCGACCACGTCTTCGACGACCGCGCCACCCTCGACATGATCCCGGCGCGCGCGGCCCCCTTCGCCCGGCCCGAGGACGGTCTCGGCGACGGCGAGGCCGGACCCCGCGTCCTCATCCGCGCCCCGCGCCGGCCCGCCGCCATCGTGCCGGAGGCCGACGAGGCCCGCCCGGTCCAGGCCACCACCGCCCCCGCCCCGGCCGTGCGCTACACCCGCACGCCCGATCCGGTGCTGCAGGAGCGCCGCCAGCGCGCGCTGGATGCCGAGCGCGCCGTCCTGGCCCAGGCCGAGGCCGCCGCCGAGGAGATCCGGACCCGCGCCGAAGCCGAGCGCGCCGCCGAAGCCGCCGCGCGCGCGGCCGCCGAACTCGAAGCCATCGAGCAGGCGACCCGCGAGGCGGCGGCGGCCACCGCCGAGCCCCTGTGGCGCCAGCCCTTCGTGGTGCCGGAGGGCGTCCGGTTCTTCCGCAGCCCCGACCGCCGGCAGGCCAGCCCCGCCGTCGAGGCCCCCGTGGTGGAGGCGCCCGTACTGGACGCGCCCGTCTTGGAGGGGCCCGTCTTGGAGGGGCCCGTCTTGGAGGGGCCCGTCCTGGAGCTGTCGGTCATCGCCGAGACGCGTGCCGACGCCCCGGCGGCCGATCCCATGGCCGATCCCATGGCCGAGGATCGCGACTGGTCCGAGGTTCCGGACTGGTCCGAGGTGCACGCCTGGTTCGACAACCGCGATTCCGCGGCCCTCGACGCGTGGTCGGAGATCCAGGCGGATTCGGCCGGCGTCGCGCCGATTGCCGATGTCGTCCCGCCGCTGGCGGAGGTCGCGCCGGCTCCGGACACCGTCGTCCCCGCGCCCGCCGATCTCGCGCTCCTGCGCCCGGCGCCGGTCTACGGCCTCGACCGCCTGCTGCAGTTCGACAGGCCTCCGGCCCCCGCCGACGGTCAGGACAACGCGGCGTGCGCCGTCGCGCGGGTGGCCGCCGCCGCCCCGCGTTCGCCCGTGCTGAGCGCCATGGCCGCCCGCGCGGCCATCCGCTCGGCCCGCCCCCCGGTGGCCCCCTCCCCTGCCCCGCTCCCGCTCGCCGCGATCGTCCCGGCCCTGCCGGACGCCCGTGCCGAGCTAGTGGCGTTGCCCCGGTCCTTCGCGGAATCCCAGCCCTTCCCCGATCCCAAGCCTTTCCCCGACCCCAAGCCTTTCGCCGAACCCGTGATCTTCACCGAGTCGGCCTTCGTTCCGGCGGCGATCCCGGCGCGGACGGTCCTGCTGCGCACGCCCAAGGGCGCGCCTGCCCCCGAGCCCGTGGTCGAAACGCCGGCAGCCGAAGGAACCCTTGCGCCGCAGGTTGCGCCTGAGGCGCAGGCTGCGTCCGAGCTTCGGGCCCAGCCCGAGCCCGAACTGGCCGCGGCGGTCGCCCCTCCCGTTCCGGTCCTCAACATCCCGCGCGCCATCCTGCCCGAGCGCCAGACCCTCATCGCCGCCGGGCGGCACATCTCCCTGTCGCTCGTGGAGAACGAGGATTACGAGCATCCCTCCCTCGAACTCCTGGCCGAGCCCGACCCGAGCGGGACCGAGGAGGTCGATGCCGACGTGCTGGAGCAGAACGCCCTGAACCTCCAGCAGACCGTGCAGGATTTCGGCGTGCGCGGCGACATTTTGGCCGTACGGCCCGGCCCCGTCGTGACCCTCTACGAATTGGAGCCGGCGCCCGGCACCAAGTCGAGCCGCGTGATCTCGCTCTCGGACGACATCGCCCGGTCCATGTCCGCCGTCTCGGCCCGCGTCGCCGTGGTGCCCGGCCGCAACGTCATCGGCATCGAGCTGCCCAACGACACCCGCGAGACCGTATACCTGCGCGAGCTCCTCGCCTCGGCCGATTTCGGCCTGAGCAAGCACAAGCTCGCCTTGTGCCTCGGCAAGAACATCGGCGGCGAGCCGATCATCGCCGACCTCGCCCGGATGCCGCACCTGCTGGTGGCCGGCACCACCGGCTCCGGCAAGTCGGTGGCCATCAACACCATGATCCTCAGCCTGCTCTATCGGCTCAAGCCCGAGGAGTGCCGCCTGATCATGGTCGATCCGAAGATGCTCGAACTGTCGGTCTACGACGGCATCCCGCACCTGCTCTCGCCCGTGGTCACGGACCCGAAGAAGGCGGTCATCGCCTTGAAGTGGGCCGTGCGCGAGATGGAGGAGCGCTACAAGAAGATGTCCAAGATCGCCGTGCGCAACATCGACGGCTACAACGCCCGCATGGCCGAAGCGCGGGCCAAGGGCGAGATCATCACCCGCGAGATCCACACGGGCTTCAACCGCGAGACCGGACAGGCCGTCTACGAGACCGAGGAGATGGACCTCTCGGCCCTGCCCTACATCGTCATCGTCGTCGACGAGATGGCCGACCTGATGATGGTGGCGGGGAAAGACATCGAGGGYGCGATCCAGCGCCTCGCCCAGATGGCACGCGCAGCCGGCATCCACCTCATCATGGCGACGCAGCGCCCGTCGGTCGACGTCATCACCGGCACCATCAAGNTGCCGCGCGGCAGGTACCCACGGTCACGCTCGCGCGAACCGAGCCGGCGACCGACGACGCGGTGGCGATCCAGCGCCTCGCCCAGATGGCACGCGCAGCCGGCATCCACCTCATCATGGCGACGCAGCGCCCGTCGGTCGACGTCATCACCGGCACCATCAAGGCGAACTTCCCGACCCGGATCTCCTTCCAGGTGACGAGCAAGATCGACAGCCGCACGATCCTCGGCGAGATGGGCGCCGAGCAGCTGCTCGGCCAGGGCGACATGCTGTTCATGGCCGGCGGCGGGCGCACNGACGAGCAAGATCGACAGCCGCACGATCCTCGGCGAGATGGGCGCCGAGCAGCTGCTCGGCCAGGGCGACATGCTGTTCATGGCCGGCGGCGGGCGCACGACGCGCGTGCACGGGCCGTTCTGCTCGGATTCGGAAGTCGAGAGCGTCGTCGCTCATCTCAAGCGCCAGGGCCGGCCGTCCTACCTCGAGGCCGTGACCACCGACGATTCGCCCCCGGACGAGAAGCCCGCCAAGGGCTCCAAAGCCGACAAGGCCGAGAAATCCCAGGCCCTCGAGGCCGAGGACCTCGACGTGCCGATCTTCGACGGCGGCGCCTTCGCCGCCACCGGCGGCATCGATCCGGGCGCCGAACTCTACGATCAGGCCGTGCAGGTGGTGATGCGCGACAAGAAGGCGTCCACGTCCTACATCCAGCGCCGCCTGCAGATCGGCTACAACCGCGCCGCCTCGATCATGGAGCGCATGGAGATCGAGGGCATCGTCGGCCCGGCCAACCATGCCGGCAAGCGCGAGATCCTCATGGAAGGCGGCCCCGGTCCGTCGTCGATGATGGATTACGACGACTGAGTCCGTCCCCTCCCTCTGGGGAGGAGCGCAGCCCGGATGCGTCGCATAATCGCCACAGGGGCGGACTCTAAGCGGAGCCCTCCCCGTTCGAACCGCCTTCAGGAGACCGTCAGATGATCGGCCGCCGTCACCGCCTCGCCGCCGGCCCGCTGCTCGTCCTGGCGGCTGTCCTCGTTCAGCCCCAACCTGCCGCGGCCCAAGGCTCGTTCCTCGACGGCCTGTTCGGCCGCAAGGAGGAGCCCGCCCCGGCGCCGGTCGAGCCGCCGGCCCCGCCCGCTCCCGCCCCGGCCGCTCCGAAGAAGCCCGCACCGCAGGCGGCAAAGCCAGCCAAGGACACGCCGGCGAAGGAGTCCAAGACGGTGGCGGGCGACAAGATCGTGACCCCCAAGCTCCCCCCCAAGGCCTCCGAGCCCGCCAGGGTGGCCGCCGTCGGTGCGCCGCTGGCGCAGGAGGCCGATGCCGCAGCCGTGCTCGCGCAGGCCAACGCCTACTTCAACGGCATCACCACCCTCACCGGCACCTTCGTGCAGATCGGCGCCGACGGGCGGCGCATCGGCGGCAAGCTGACGCTGGCGAAGCCCGGCCGCCTGCGCTTCGACTACGACCAGCCCTCCCCCCTGGAAGTGGTCGCCGACGGCACGTCCGTGGCCGTGAAGGACCGCAAGCTCGGCACGCAGGACCTGTACTTTATCTCGCAGACCCCGCTGAAATTCCTTCTGCGGGAGAAGATCGACCTCGCCCGCGACCTCACGGTCTCGGACGTCTCGAACGATCCGGGCGGCGTCCGCATCTCGATGGAGGACCGCTCGACGCTCGGCGGCACCTCGAAGATCCAGCTGTTCTTCGATGCCGAGGTGAAGACCCTGAGCCAGTGGCGGATCACCGATCCCCAGGGCTACCAGACCATCGTGCAGCTCTCGAATCTGCAGAAGGGCCGCAGCGTCGAGGGCACGGCGTTCTTCATCAATTACGGCCGGTCCGAGGACAAGGCGATGGAGAAGCAGATCCGGGCGCAGTGAGGAGCGCAGATCGCCGGCCGTCATCAATGAAGTGCCCGAGCCGGCGCCCTGTCGCGAACGCGGAAGCCACTTCCTCCACGATGTCGCGTTCGCGAATCGAGCGATCCCAGGGACCGCTAACCGAGACGGATGTGGCTGAACAGCGTCGAGCCAGCGTTTCAAGCTGCTCCACCGACGAACCGTCTACGGACGATCTGGCGCATGACGTCCCCTATGCCATGCGGCGGGTGCCATCCGAAACGTTCGAGGAGGCCCCTGTCCTTGCCGGCGACAATTCTGGCGAGCTGCCTTGGAGGAATATCGAGCGCCCTGTCCCACGGGAGGGGCCCAGTCTGAGGGCCAGTCTCCTTGGTTCGGATCTCACAGTAGTTGAGTCGCCTGATCTGGGAGATCATCCAGAACAGGACTTCCGCCGCGCTACTCGGCATAAACACGAACACGTCCGTGCCGGGCCTGCAGAAGACTAGGTTCGTCAACGCCGCGCCCATGGAGCCCACAACGGTGCTGGCGCCCTTGAACGCGGCGATCTGATCACGGAAATCGAGCGATGCCGTCGTGACCTCAGAGAAACCATTGGCGACCAGGGCCGCTGAGATCTGCCTTTCGTTGACGAAATCCCGCGTCGGTGCGGGTCTACGTGGCACATAGATCATGCTGGCCGTTCCCGCTTGGACATCGTCTGCAACGGCATCGAGACATTGCATGACGTAGGGCGAGATATACTGAGAATGGGAAGCAAGGCCGTCGACGTAGATCAATTCCTTTAGAAAGACTGGTTCCTGACCGCAGGTCAGAATCTGATCGCGGTCGTATCCTGCCTGCTGAATCGCCTGAATCGCGACCTTTCGGATTGCAGCTGTGCTTTCGTGAATGAGAACGGGCCAATCTGTCAGAGCGAGGTAGGTTCGCGCGAACCAAGCCCGCGTCAGCATCTCGATCAGGAAATGCCCGTAGTTCTCCGCACCCCGGCTTTTCGCCAGGACGGCTTTCCGGATGGCACGGACGCCTTCGCGATCTCGGATCGACCGGACCGCTTCGGCCGAGGAGTCGATTTGTTCGTCGGAATGAAGTGTTCGCGTGCAGGCAATAAGGTGTGCGTTCTCGTCGAAAACCAATCCTTCGTTCGAGACAAAAACGTTTTTCAGAACATAAATATCGATATTTCTTCCGGCGTGAACTGAATTTTGCCAAATATTGACCATGAGCTTTGCGATGTCTAGTGGCATCTTCTCAAGCTCTATAATCTTAGGAGGAGTGTAGTAGACAGTCGGGCACTCAATTTGGCGGATTAGGGAACCGGATGGTGCAGACACCAAGGGAGTTTTGAGGGCGTAGGACATTTGATCGCTTGCCTAGAGGACAGCGATGCGCGGCCTCCGCTCCTCCTATCCTGCGGAAGGACTTGTGTCGCTCTCGGCAACCGACCTGTCCGCCTCCCTCCACCGATTCAACTCCGCATCGATCGCCCCTTGCGTGCCCTCCATGAACGCCGCACCGGAGAGTCCCGCGGGCAGGACCGGGAGGTAGCTCACGGTGACGGCCCCGGGATGGTGGCGTGAGCCGCCATGGGGCCAGTATAGGCCGGAATTCACCGCCACGGGCAGCACGGGCAGGCCGAGCTTGGCGTAGAGCAGCTCGACGCCGCGCTTGAACTGCACCGGATCGTCGATGCCCCCGCGGGTGCCCTCGGGGAACATCAGCACCGAGCGCCCCTGCGCGATGGCCGCGCGGCTCTCGTCGATCATCACGCGCAGGGCCTGGGTGCCGTTGGCCCGGTCGATGATGATCATCGGCGAGCGCCGTAGGAACCAGCCGACGATGGGGATCGCCACGAGCTCGCGCTTGGCCACGATGGCCACGTTGGGCACCAGGGTGAGGAAGGCCAGGGTTTCCCAGGCCGACTGATGATTGGCGACGATGAGGCAGGGTTCGGCCGGGATGCGCGCGCGCCCCTCCTCCACGTAGGTGAGGCGGACGATGCGCGCCAACCCGAACAGGATCCCGCGCGACCACAGGCGCGTCGCCGCACGGATCGGGCCCGTGGGCGAGCCGAGCGCGGCCAGCACCACCAGGGGCACGAGGAAGAGCGCGGTCCAGCCGGCCCAGTACAGATTGAACAGCGTGGAGCGGATGCGCGACACGGTAACGACGACCCCTGAATCGCGCGCCCTCCCCGATCCCGATGGGAATCGCGGCCGGGCGCGGCATTTCCACGGCGACGGCCGGGGCGGTTTCGGGCTATGGCGAAGCCGCCGCGCCGTCGCGCGCAGGTTCCTTTAAACCTTTTCCGGCCTCACGCGAGCGGATCGATCGTTGCGCCTCACCGTCACCACCTGGAACATCAACTCGGTGCGCCTGCGCATCGACCTCGTCCTGCGCTTCCTCGCCGAAGTGCAGCCCGATGTCCTGTGCCTGCAGGAGACGAAGTGTCCCGATGACGCCTTCCCCCTCAAGGCCCTACGCGGGTCGGGCTACGAGAACGCTGTCTTCGCCGGGCAGAAGGGCTACAACGGCGTCGCGATCCTGTCGCGGTTTCCCCTGATCACCCGCGACTGCATGGCCTTCTGCGACCGCGCGGATGCGCGCCACATCTCGGCGGCGCTGGGGCCGGAGGCCGGCAAGGCCGCGGGAATCGTCCTGCACGATTTCTACGTGCCGGCCGGCGGCGACGTGCCCGACCGGGCCCTCAATCCGAAGTTCGCCCACAAGCTCGATTTCCTCGCCGAACTGCGGGCCTGGGGCGGGCGGCGCCCGTCCGGTCCGGCGATCCTGGTCGGCGACCTCAACGTCGCGCCCCTCGAACACGACGTGTGGTCGCACAAGCAACTCCTCGACGTGGTGAGCCACACACCCATCGAGACGGAAGCCTTCGAGACCCTGCGGGGCGAGGCGGGCTGGATCGACACGGCCCGCCTGCTCGTGCCCGAGCCCGAGAAGATCTACACGTGGTGGAGCTATCGCTCGCCCGATTGGGCCGCGGCGAACAAGGGGCGGCGCCTCGACCACGCCTGGGTCTCGCCCGACCTCGCCGGAACCGTGCGCGATCTCACCGTGGCTCGGCACGCGCGTGGGTGGGAACGTCCCTCCGACCATGCGCCGGTGACCCTGACCCTGGAGCTTTAGGCTCGAACCACGGAACGGGAGCCGTCTCACGCGCATTGGTCCTGCGAAATGCCGCGCCCGCGCGGCCAACCCGGAGTTCCCATGCGCAAGCTGCTCGTCGCTTTCCTCCTGCCCAAGCTCGTGTCGTACCTCCGTCGCCGCTATTCCGGTGCGCCGAACCGCCGCTCCATCTGAGGCGTCCGCCCGGTCACCCGGGCAGCGCAACCAACACGAGACGATCGAACGGGTCCTGCGGGGCCCGTTCTGCTGTTCGGCCGAGGGCAGGCCGGAAGGTCCCGCCCAGGTTGTGGGGCGGTCGCGGCTCTGTTAAATTCCGATCCGCATCAAGAGTCGGGCCGACGCCTGACGCCAACCTGCTCCCGGGCAAGGTGGCGCTCTCCCGATCCGGGAGGGGATGTGGCCGGACCGGCAACAAACGGGTTTTGCCACACGTCGTCGTCCCGCTCACCCTGCGGCCTCAACGACGATAGGCGAATCCAGCGATGCCCCTCGATCCACCCTCCGCGTCGCCCCAGCAATTCGCGAGCGACAACTACGCTGGCATCTGCCCGGAAGCCTGGGCGGCGACGCAGGCCGCCAATGCCGGCTCGATGCCGGCCTATGGCGAGGACCCCTGGACGGCCCGCGCGGCGGACGCGTTTCGGACCCTGTTCGACAAGCCCGATGCCCAGGTGTTCTTCGCCTTCAACGGCACCGCCGCCAACGCCCTGGCCCTGGCCTCCCTGTGCCAGTCGTATCACAGCGTCATCTGCGCGGCCTCGGCCCATGTCGAGACCGACGAGTGCGGGGCGCCGGAATTCTTCTCGAACGGCTCGAAGCTTCTCGTCGCCCCCACGGAGAACGGCAAGCTCACCCCGGCCGCCGTGCGTGCGCTCGCCACCGGCCGCTCGGACATCCACTTCCCGAAGGTCCGGGTGGTGACCATCACGCAGCCCACCGAGACGGGGCAGGTCTACACGCTTCCCGAGATCCGCGCCCTGTCGGCCACCTGCCGGGATCTCGGCCTGCGCCTCCACATGGACGGGGCGCGCTTCTCCAACGCCTGCGCGAGCCTCGGCTGCGCACCGGCCGACATGACCTGGCGGGCAGGCGTCGATCTCCTGTGCTTCGGCGGCACCAAGAACGGCATGGCCGCCGGCGAGGCGATCCTGTTCTTCGATCCGGTGCTGGCCGAGGATTTCGGTTATCGCTGCAAGCAGGCGGGGCAGCTCGCCTCGAAGATGCGGTTCCTCTCCGCGCCCTGGGTCGGGATGCTCGAAGGCGGCGCCTGGCTCGTCCATGCCCGGCACGCCAATGCCTGCGCCCAGCGGTTGGCCGCCGCGGTGTCCGGCCTGCCCGACTGGTCCGCGATGTTCCCCGTCGAGGCCAACGCGGTGTTTCTCAGGGCGCCCGCCGACCGTTTGGAGGCGCTGCGCGACAGGGGCTGGCGCTTCTACACCTTCATCGGCGGGGGCGCCCGGTTCATGTTCGCCTGGGATTCCGACCCCAAACGGGTCGACGCCCTCGCGCAGGATATCCGGAGCCTCGGCCGACGCGCGGCCTGAGGCGCGTCAACGAAGAAGGGCCAGCCTCGCGGCTGGCCCTTCTTCGTTCTCGTGCCGAGTCGGTCGCTTATATTAATTTTCAGTGAGACCGACCCATAGGTCGGTCTCACTGAGGTCCGGCGGACGACCGCCGCCGCGCCGTCGCGCGGACAGGCCTCGATGAGTCAGGCTCATCAAGGTCAGGTATTACTCGGCCGCGCTCATCTCGGGGGTGAAGTGACCGCACCAATCGGCGGCGCCCACCACCGGCCACAGGCCGTGACCCTGCGGCTCCGGCTGGCTCACCGGGGGGTTAAACCGGCACAGGCCCTCGTCGGCGGCCGCAGCCGCGCCATTGACCTTGTGCTCGTCGAAGAACTTGCAGCTCTCACACTTGGCGTTCGCCATGACCGTCGCTCCTGATCGAAATCGGCAGCGTGGCTGCCTGCAGTTGAGAATTAGAACAGATCCAATCTGGCAGTCAACGGGCTTGTTGGCGGGCGGTTCCCATGAGGGGATTGGGGGCGGCATCCTCGTTCGGTATTCATCGCGCAGGCGGCCGAATCCCCTCGCCGGAACGGCGCGACGCAACCCCGACGCGGCCACGATGGCATCCTGCACGGGGTGGCCTGCCAGGGTCGGGAATCCAGGGGGTATGGCGAGGGGTGGCACGGCCTGCGCTTTCGTGTATGTTGCGCGCGCTTCGACCCGTGTGAACGGGGCCGGGGCACAAGCTGCTTGTGGACTGACCGTGCTGGACGACATCCCGGCACCGGCCTCCCGCAAGTGTTCGCGGCCCCCTGGTTCGCCGGGGCCCGCACGATCCGAAAAACCCACCGAAAGGGATAGCGATGTCGATCACGGCAGAGCGCAAGACCGCGCTCATCAAGGAATACGCGAACGGCGGCAAGGACACCGGATCTCCGGAGGTCCAGGTGGCGATCCTCACCGAGCGGATCACCAACCTCACCGGCCACTTCAAGACCCACGGCAAGGACAACCATTCCCGCCGCGGCCTCCTGAAGATGGTTTCGCAGCGCCGCTCGCTGCTCGACTACGTTAAGGGCAAGGACGAGGCCCGCTACCGCAGCCTCATCGAGCGACTCGGCATCCGCCGCTAAGCCGGCGTTCTCCACGCGGTTCCGGGCCCGGCCCGGGGCCGCGTTTCCATAGATCGGGATGCCGGAATGGGTCCGGCCCCCCGAAACCCGGGTGACTTGAAGGCGTGCCGGCCGGGGACAGGATCGCGAGGGGCTTTTCGGACACCGAGAAAGCCCCTCGCCATCTTGCCCCTGGCGGCGCCGGGTCCGCCCGACCGCATGATGGCAAGGACAAAAGAATGTTCGACGTACAACGCGAAGAGCTGATGTGGGGCGACCGCAAGCTCGTCCTCGAGACGGGCAAGGTCGCCCGCCAGGCCGACGGCGCCGTGATGGCGACGTACGGCGAGACCTCGGTGCTCGCCACCGTCGTTTCGGGCAAGGAGCCCAAGGCCGGTATCGACTTCCTGCCGCTCACCGTGAACTACCAGGAGCGTGCCTACGCCGCCGGCCGCATTCCCGGCGGCTACTTCAAGCGCGAGGGCCGGCCCTCCGAGAAGGAGACCCTGGTCTCCCGCCTCATCGACCGCCCGATCCGCCCCCTCTTCGTCGAGGGCTGGCGCAACGACACCCAGGTGGTGGTCACCGTCCTGACCCACGACCTCGAGAACGATCCCGACATCCTCGCCATGGTGGCGGCGTCCGCGGCGCTCACGCTCTCGGGCGTGCCGTTCATGGGCCCCATCGGCGCCGCCCGCGTCGGCTACGCCAACGGCCAGTACAGCCTGAACCCCCTGGTGGCCGATCTCGAGGCCTTCTCCCTCGACCTCGTCGTCGCCGGCACCACCGACGCCGTCCTGATGGTCGAGTCCGAGGCCAAGGAGCTGAGCGAAGAGGTTCTGCTCGGCGCCGTGATGTTCGGCCACAAGCACTTCCAGCCGGTCATCGAGGCCATCGTGCGCCTCGCCGAGAAGGCCGCCAAGGAGCCGCGCAACTTCTCGGCGCCCGAGAACGGCGATGTCGAGGCCGCCGTGCTCGGCGTCTGCGAGGCCGAGCTGCGCGAGGCCTACAAGAACACCATCAAGCAGGAGCGCTACGCCGCCGTCGACGCCGTGAAGGCGAAAGTGATCGCCGCCCTGTGCCCGGCGGACGGCGAGCAGAAGTTCGCGCCCGAGAAGGTCAAGGCCGCGTTCAAGGAAGCGCAGTCGAAGGTCGTGCGCTGGAACATCCTCGACACCGGCTCGCGCATCGACGGACGCGACGTGCGCACCGTGCGCCCCATCGAGTCCCAGGTCGGCGTGCTGCCCCGCGCCCACGGTTCGTCGCTGTTCACCCGCGGCGAGACCCAGGCCCTCGTGGTCGCCACCCTCGGCACCGGCGAGGACGAGCAGTTCATCGACGCGCTGGAAGGCACCTACAAGGAGACCTTCCTGCTGCACTACAACTTCCCTCCCTACTCGGTGGGCGAGACCGGCCGCATGGGCTCCCCGGGCCGCCGCGAGATCGGCCACGGCAAGCTCGCCTGGCGCGCCATCCACCCGATCCTGCCCCCGGCCCACGAGTTCCCGTACACGATCCGCGTCGTGTCCGAGATCACCGAGTCCAACGGCTCGTCCTCCATGGCCTCCGTCTGCGGCGCCTCGCTGTCGCTGATGGATGCCGGCGTGCCGCTCCGCCGTCCGGTGGCGGGCATCGCCATGGGCCTCATCCTCGAGGGTGAGCGCTACGCCGTGCTGTCCGACATCCTCGGCGACGAGGATCACTTGGGCGACATGGACTTCAAGGTGGCGGGCACGGAAGCCGGCATCACCTCGCTGCAGATGGACATCAAGATCGCGGGCATCACCGAGGAGATCATGAAGGTCGCCCTGCATCAGGCGCAGGAAGGCCGCGTCCACATCCTGGGCGAGATGTCCAAGGCCCTGACCGATGCCCGTCCCGAGCTCGGCGAGTACGCGCCGCGCATCGAGACCATGCAGATCCCCACCGACAAGATCCGGGAAGTGATCGGCACCGGCGGCAAGGTGATCCGCGAGATCGTCGAGAAGACCGGTGCCAAGATCAACATCGACGACACGGGTACGGTGAAGATCGCCTCCGCCGACGGCAAGGCCATCAAGGCGGCCTACAACTGGATCCGGTCGATCGTGGCGGAAGCCGAAGTCGGCATGATCTACGACGGCACCGTCGTGAAGTGCATGGAGTTCGGCGCCTTCGTAAACTTCTTCGGCGCCAAGGACGGCCTCGTCCACATCTCGGAGCTCGCCGCTAGCCGAGTCGCCAAGGTGACCGACGTGGTCAAGGACGGCCAGAAGGTGAAGGTGAAGTTCCTCGGCGCGGACGATCGCGGCAAGATCCGCCTGTCCATGAAGGTCGTCGACCAGGAGACCGGCGAGGACCTCACCGAGAAGCTCAAGGCCGAGCGCAACGCCGAGCAGGACCGCGCCCGCGCCCCGCGCCAGGACGCGTAAACGAGCGTCGCCCGGGTGCGCCACGGCGCATCCGGTCACCGAACGAAGGGTGCGGCTTCAGCGGGAGCCGCGCCCTTTTTCGTCTGCGCCGGCCGATCCCGGATCAGACTCCCGGCTGCCCGCGCCTGCGGCGGACCCGCTCCGCGCTCGGAAGGGCGTCGGGCACCAGCGTCGCGCTGACGGGGTTGGGCGTATGGTCCATGGCCGCGCCCGTATAGGCATCGACACCGACGCCGATGAGGCCGCCGGCCAGGAGGTTGCCGGCCATGCCGGCGGCTCCGGCGCCCGCCACCTTGGTCCGCACGGGGACCATCGCCGGCCGGTAACCCGGCTTGACGAAGGTGACGTCGAACTCGTCCGAACGCTCCACGTCGAGGGAGCATGGGGTCGCCGGGCAGGCATAGCCCTTGGTGGTGGTCATCGCCGCCCCCGAAGGCTCGGAGAGGAAGGCCATCTTCTCGGTGGTGCCACGCGTGATGCTTCCGCACGCGCCGACGCCCGCGGCGCACAGCACCGCGACGGACAAGCCCAGGATCTTCATCGAAATCGCTCCCCTGCCGCGTTCTCCGGCGGCGGAGACGTTGTGGGCGTAGGGCGGGAATTCGGCAAGGTCGACGCAATCAAGGCGTGTGAACCGGCCGCCGCATGCGTGAGACAATCGCCGTCGCGGAGGTGTGCGCCGTCGCGGAGGCGCGGCGTCCTGCACGGGGGTGGGCGGGGCACGGCGATTCGCTTCGCGCGGAACGCCAGCCCTCACACGGCGTTCGCCTCGCGACGCACCATGAGCACGTCGCAGGAGCACGTTCCAGAATGTCCGATCCGATGATCCCGAGCCTCTTCGAAGGTGAAGCCAACCTGACCACCACCGAGCGGGCCGTGTCCGTTGTCCTCGGCCTCGGCATCGCCGCCGCCGCGGCCCAGCCGCGCCCGAACAAGTTCCTGAGCCTCGCCGCCCTCATCATCGGCGCCGGCCTCGCCATCCGTGGGGCCACGGGCCATTGCCCGGTCAAGCAGCTGAGCCACACTGCCTGAACGAAGAAAGGGGCGCCCGAGGGCGCCCCTTCCACGTTCCGGCCCGAAAGGATCGGATATCAGAACGTGTTGGTGGTGCGGCGGCCGGCGATGAAGCCGTAGATGGCGAGCACCACGATGGCACCGACGACGGCGCCGATGAACCCTGCGCCCTGGTTCGGGCCGTACCAGCCCAGCGCTTGGCCGAGGAAGGTGGCGACGAAGGCGCCGACGATGCCGAGGATCGTCGTCATGATGAAGCCCGCGGGCTCCTTGTCGCCCGGCATGATGAACTTCGCGACGACACCGGCGACGAAGCCGATGATGATGGTCCAGATGATACCCATGGTGTGATCCTCGATACGCCGACGCCCAGACTTGGCCGTTCTGTGATCATGAAACGCCGCACCGCAGCACTGGTTGCGCCGGGAGTGGCAAGATTGTCGCAACGCGACCGTGCGGAGGCCGTCGCCCCCTTTACGGTCGCCCCCGGGACGCGGCACAACGCAGGCCCGTGGCCCGCGATGGATGGGCCGGCAGCCAAGGCATCTCGCTCAGCATGACGATCCAGCGCTTCGAATCCGGCCCGCGCATGAGCCAGGCGGTCACCTACGGCGACATGGTGTATCTCGCCGGCCAGACGGCCAACACCACTGTCGGCGCCGGCGTCACCGCGCAGACCCAGGAGATCCTCGCCAATATCGACCGGCTCCTGGCGCTCGCCGGCAGCGACAAGAGCCGCATCCTGCAGGCGACGATCTACCTCTCCGACATCGCGACCTTCGCGGAGATGAACGCGGCCTGGGAGCCCTGGGTCTCGCCCGACGACAAGCCGGCCCGTGCCACGGTGGAAGCCCGCCTCGCCGGCCCCGAATACCTCGTCGAGATCGTCGTCGTCGCCGTCAAGGCCGCCGCGTGATCCGCGCGCGCACCCGCCGCAGCCTCGTCGCCGGGGCGCTGATGGCCCTGGCGGCGGGCTGGGGCGGTCCTGCGCGCGCGCAGACCGCCGCCCCCGAGCGCGTGATCAACATCTACAACTGGTCGGACTACATCGACCCGAAGATGCTCGATGCCTTCACGAAGGAGACGGGCATCAAGGTCGTGTACGACACCTACGACAACAACGAGATTCTCGAGACCAAGCTGCTGGCCGGCCGCTCCGGATACGACCTCGTGGTGCCGTCGGGCCCGTTCCTGCAGCGCCTGATCCGGGCGGGGGTGTTCCAGCCCCTCGACAAGGCCAAGATCCCGAACCTCGTCCACGCCTGGCCCGAGATCACGGGACGGCTCGCCGCCTACGATCCCGGCAACGCCTACGCCGTCGACTACATGTGGGGCACCACCGGGATCGGGGTGAATCTCGGCCTCGTGCGCGAACGCCTCGGTGCGGCCCAGCCCCTCAACACCTGGAATCTCGTCCTCAACGGCGGCCTGCTGAACAAGCTCAAGGATTGCGGGGTCATGCTCCTCGATTCGCCCGAGGATCTGATCCCGAGCCTGCTGCCGGCCTACGGCCTCAAGCCCGACACCCGGCGCTGGGACGACATCACCCAGGTCACCGACGCCCTGTTCAAGGTGCGCGGCGCCGTGCGCAAGTTCCACTCGTCGGAATACATCAACGGCCTCGCCAACGGCGACCTGTGCTTCGCGGTGGGCTATTCCGGCGACGTGATGCAGGCCAAGAAGCGCGCCGAAGAGGCCAAGAACGACGTCGAAATCGCCTATTACGTGCCGCGCGAGGGGTCGCTCATGTGGTTCGACGCGTTCGCGATCCCCAAGGACGCCCCCCATGCGGCGGAGGCCCACGCCTTCATCGACTACATGATGCGGCCCGAGGTGGCGGCGGCCAACACCAACTTCGTCTCCTATGCCAGCGGCAACGCGGCCGCGAAGAAGTTCGTCAAGGCGGAGATCCTGGGCAATCCCGGCATCTACCCGGACGACGCCACCCTGCAGCGCCTGTTCGTCAACACCGCCTGGGACGACCGGACCCAGCGCTTCGTCACCCGGGCCTGGACCCGGGTGCGCACGGGGCGCTGACGCGCCGCTACGCGACGGCCGGCGGCTCGTCGGCCTCCGGACCCGTCGGCGAATTCAGGATGTCCTCGAGTTCGTCCACGAGCCGATCGATCTGATCGGGCGTCGCCAGGACCTTGAGGGTCTGGCCGTCCTGCGTCGCGAAGGCGAGTTCGATGTCCTCGCCCGAACGGGCGGCGAGGATGCGGGCGAGGCGGTGGGTGGCGCTCATGGGGATCTCCGGGGGTGAGGCGTTATCGGACGAGGAGGGCCACGGCCACGGCCGGGCCGCAGGTGGAGGCCCAATCGGCCCCCGTCGCAGGAAGCCGGTCGGCGATGAGGTCGGTGAGCGCCACGGCCGGACGGCCGAGGCGGGTCGCCAGACGCTCGGCGACGAACCGCCCGGCGCCGCAGATCACCAGGGGGGCGTCCGCCGGCAGGTCGCTGCGCGACAGCAGCAGCGCCGCCGCATCGTGGAGCGGGCGCAGCTGCGCCTCCGCGAAGTGGGCGGCGAGCGCCCGCCAGTCCGCGGGATCGCCCTCGCCGTGGTCGCGGCCGATGATGCGGGCCAGCCGGATCTCGCTCTCGGCCAGGGATTTGCCCTTGCCGTCGGCGCTCTGCTGCTGATCGGCGTCGTCGGGCAGGTCGCCGGTGATGCGGTAGACATCCGCCATCGTGGCGAAGGTCTCGGCCATGAGCCGGGTGCGTCGGCCCCGGAACGGGGCATGGTCGCAAAGCGCGATGAGGTGGGAGCGCACCACCCCCGTGTAGACGAGTTCGCCCGTCTCCAGGCGCTCGGCATCGCTGTAGCCCGATGCCGCCGGCGTCCCCCCGACGACGGGGATCAGGTCGGCGGTGGTGGAGCCGATATCCACGAGGAGCGCGTGGGCGTGGTGCCGGCCGACCAGGGCGGCCGTGGCGTGCCAGTTGGCCGACGCGATGTCGGCGGCGGCCGTGCGGGCGTATTCCGGCGCGAGGAGACCGGCGCGGCCGCCGTAGATCCGTACGGACCCTTTGAGATGGGCGGCGGCCCAGCCGGCGAGTTGCGCCACGCCGTCGGCCCGATCCGAAAAACAGTCGGTGAGTTCGCCCGTCATGGTGACGACGTGGTCGGCGGGAGCCCGCGCCCAGTCGGGGAGCTGGGCGAACGTCTCGTCGAGGGCCGGCAGGCCGCGCCACAGGCGGCACGGCGCCTGCACCACGGTCTCAACCCGGCCGCCGCACACGAGGGCCGCCTTGACATGGACCCCGCCGAGATCCCAGCCGATGACGGGCGTTTGTGCGGGGGCGGATGCTGCTGACACGGAGGCGGGCCTGGGAACGGAGAGCGGGATGGCGGACGGATTCGAGATCATTCCGGTGATCGACCTGCGCCACGGGCAGGTGGTGCGGGCACGGGCCGGCGAGCGCGCCTCCTATGCCCCGATCGTGACGCCGTTGGCAAAGGAATCGTCGCCCGGGGCCGTGGCGCGCGGACTCATGGCAGCGGTGCGCGCGACCCGCCTCTACGTCGCCGACCTCGATGCGATCATCGACGGCACCCCGCCCGACCGGGCGAGCCTGGAGGCGATCCGGTGCGCCTGCCCGGATGCGCGGCTCTGGGTCGATGCGGGCTTCTCGCACGCCGCCGGGGTGGACGCGTTTCTTGCCACCGGCCTCGGGCGGCCGGTGATCGGCAGCGAGAGCCAGACGGATGCCGGCTTGGTGCGGGCGCTCGGCGGGCGGGCCGTGTTCTCCCTCGACACGCGGGGGAGCGAGCGGCTCGGGCCGGATGCGCTTCACGACGAACCGGCCCACTGGCCGCGCGACGTGATCGTGATGACCCTGGGCCGGGTCGGTGCCGGGGCCGGGCCGGATCTCGACCGGCTCGCCGCCCTGCGGGCTTCGAGCCCGGCGACCCGCCTCTATGCGGCGGGGGGCGTACGCGGCCCGGCGGATGTGGCGGCCCTGGCGGGGATCGGCGTCGCCGGCGCCCTCGTCGCCTCCGCGATCCACGATGGTTCGCTCGGGGCGTAGTGCAAAAAGAAGGGGCGGCCGAAGCCGCCCCATCCGAAGAGTTCATCGTCCGAGGAAGATGGATGCCAGTCGCTGGATCAGGCCCCGCGGTGCGGGCGGAGGCTCACTCTGCCCAGGACTGCCCCCAATCTAAGCGTTCGACGCGAAGGGGTGCGAAGCCGAGTTGCGCTGCTCGGTGGCCTGAGCGGCGGTGGGCTCGCCCTTGACGGCGCGCTGGATGGACAGCTTGACGGCGTCGTAGTTGTACTTCTGGATCTTGGCGTCGTCGGCCGCTTCCCAGTGAATGAACACGCCGACCAGGATGAACAGGTCGTCGGCCTCGTCGGCGGGGATGATGCCCTCGGCGACGGCGTCCTGCACTGCCTTGGCGACGCCGTGCTGGGCGGGGCCGAACATCTGGACGGCCTGACGGGCGTCGTTGATGGTGACCTTGTTGAACATCAGGGTGTTCGGCTTGCAGGGCAGGTTCGGCGCGATGACCGCGAGCAGGCTGGTGAAGCCGTGCTTGTTGTTCACGAGGCCGTTGCAGAAAGCCGTCTCGGCCGGCGAACCGCGCGGTCCGATGATGAGATCGATGTGGGCGACCTCGTTGCCATCGCCGACGAGAGCCTCGCCGACCAGAACCTTGTTGATCTTCGCCATGTGGGGTTTCTCCCAGGAGTCTTGAAAAGACGTGACCGCCCTCGAAGACGAGCGCGGCCGAAAGCTATCCTTGTTCACGGCGTCCAGCCCCCGAAAGGGCGGACCGGTTAGCCCGGATCGCGGCGCGGACCCTACTCTGGGCGTTTGCCCGGAACAACCCTGCGCGAAGCGTGGTTTCCGGCAAATTATTTGATCTGGGCCGGAACAAACGCTGACGTTGGTGAATCCGCAGTCAGTGTTTCGTCGGCGCAGGTCAGACGAGCAGATGATCGAGGAACAGGGTCGCCACGGTGAAATCGGCGCTGGTGCCGGGGTTGAGTCCGGCCGCCTTCCAGGCTCGGTCCTTCGCCATCAGGGCGTCCACGGGCAGGACCGCGAGATCGAGGTCGAGGAGATCCACGGCCTCCGCGCGCAGGGCCTCGGCGACGGGCAGGCCGTGCTTGCGCGCCACGTGACTGTCCGGCACGCCGGCGAGGTAGGCGAGGAAGACGGCCGTCGTGGTCCACGGCGCCGACAGCCCCCGTGCCCGCGTCGCCGCCAGGGCCGGCAGGCCGATGTCGAAGAGATCGGCGAACCCGGTGACGTACGCGCGGGCGATGGCGTCGCGCGGGGCCGCCTCCGCCATGCCCGTCAGCAGGGCGGGCGGGGTCCCGGAGCCGGTCACGTCGTGGCGCTCGGCCGTGCCGAGGCCGCCGGGATTGGCCAGCCGGATGGCGGCGTAGACTTCCTCCGCGTCCCGTCCGTCGAGGCCGTCGAGCACCCCGGCCAGGGCGGCGCGCAGCGGCGTGCCGGCCTCGGCCGCCAGCGCCAGGGGCGCGCAGAGGAGCAGGATTCCCAGATTGGTGTTCTGGCCCACCGCCGCCAGGGTCGCCTCCATGGCGGTGCGGACCCGTGGTCCCACCCGCGTGCCGGTTCGTGCCAGATGCGGGGCCGAGACCTCGGCACTGATGACGAAATCGCGGGTGGCCATGCGATGGCCGTCGGCGAAGGCATGGACGTTGCCGGGTTTCAGGGCGTCGAGCTCGGCGAGGCAGCTCGCCCGGTAGGCTTCGCCGATGGCCGTGAGGCGGGTCATGCGCGCGGCCCTATTCCCGGAGCCCTCATCCCAGGGCCGAGACGAGGCGCGGGGGCCGCGCCGTCCGCACGGCGGCGAGGAAGCCGCGCGCGACCGCGAGCGCGATGTCGACCTCGACGACCTTCTGCAGGCCCGACCAGGCCGGCATCGAGTTGACCTCGAGGACGAGAAAGCCGCCCTCCCCGTCCTCGACGAGATCGATTCCCGTGTAGTCGACCCCCACTGCCGCCGCGGCACGCTCGGCGAGTTCGGCCGCCGCGGGCGGCATGGTCCAGGGCAGCGGCCGCCCCCCGCGGTGGACATTGGTGATCCAGCCGTCGCCCTCGCGGATCATCGCCGCGATGGCGCGGCCCTCGCAGACGAACACCCGGTAGTCGCGCCACAGGCCGTCGCTGCGGGCGACGTAGCGCTGGAGATAGTAGACCCGGGACACCGCGTCCTCGCCCGGCAGATCGTCGGGGGTCTCGATGAGCTGGAGCCCCTCCCCTTGCGAGCCGAACAGGGGCTTCAGCACCAGGGGCCGGCCGGGACCGGCCTCGCGGGCCACGATCTCGGCCGCCGCCGCGCGCTTGGAGACCACGAAGGTGTCGGGCGTCGGCAGGCCGGCGCGGTCGATGAGCAGGCTCGTCATCGCCTTGTCGACGGAGCGCTCGATGGAAGCGGGCGAGTTCCACACGGTGGTGCCCGAGGCGACGAGGGCGTGGAGCACGCCCAGCCGCATGGTGGTGGCCTCGAAGGTGCCGCCGGCCACGGTCCGCAGCAGGACGCCGTCCGGCAGGGCGTCGGGAAAACCCGGCACCCGCAGGGGCTCCCGTCCGCCCGTCCGAATGGCGACGTCGGCCAGGGAGAACAGCACCGGCTCCGCACCGAGATGCTCCAGGGCGGCCTTCAAGCGCGCCTTGTGCCAATTGCCGTTGTCGGCCGCGAGCCCGATCCGCATTGTCTTGTTCTCACACGATATCCGGATTGATCCGGCCGGGCTGCCGCGCAGTCCCCTCGCCCCGCTTGCGGGGAGAGGGCCGTGCCGATCCTGTCGTCGTCACGGCGAGGCGGCAGCCGAGGGTGAGGGGGCGTCGGCGAAGGAGTCTCGTCCGGAGACACCCCCTCACCCTCGCTTCGGCTGGCGGCGTCGCTGGCCGCCGGGGTCCATGCGGCCCTCTCCCCGCCCGGCGGGGAGAGGGGGCAGGCGCCCTGCCCCCGTGATCCACGTCAGCCGAACGAGGCTTCCACCAGCTCCGGCATCAGCCGGCCGCCGCGAAAACTCTTGCCCGTGGTGACGGAGGTGACGATGACCTCGGCCGGGCTGAACAGGGCCCCGTCGATCTTGTAGAAATCGCCGTTCACCCGGCCGAAGATGTCGGCGAAGGGCGCGCCGTGGTCGGCGGAGGTGGTCGACGGCAGCTGCTCGGCGAGTTGGCGGGCGTCCGCTTCGTCGGCCTCGACGTAGAGGTGAACCCGGCCGCCGTAGATGATGGCGTCGTTGGTGCGGCCCATGGCCTGGATGAAGTCCGGGTGCTGGGGCGACAGCGGCGCCGAGCCGAGGCCGTCGACGATCTTGTGCAGGTCGAACCCGACGGTGTGAGCCTTGTGCAGGGCCACTTCGAGGACGCGGGCGACCACCTGGGTCGCGCCCGCGAGACTCTGGGTCGGGGCGTAGATGAAGGTGAGCTGCGCCGGGCTGAGGCCCGTGGCCTCGGCCACCTTGGCGATCACGGAGGCCGGCGGGCCGCCGGCGGCTTCGAGCACCAGGGCGGTCTGGGTGGCGGTGTCCTTGTAGCCGAGCTCGGCGTAGAGGTCCTCCACCACGGCGACGGCGCGGCCTGGGCCGGAGCCGAGGGCGAAGAAGCCGGAATCCCCGGTCTCGTCGGCGAGCGACCAGCCCGCATACTGGCTGCCGAGGCAGGCGATGACCGGATCGGACGAGTGCACCACCACGGAGTAGGGCCAGGCCGCGACGGGGCCGGACGGCGCGATGGTGACGGTGCCGAGGCCGCCGAGGCAGATCTCGGCGATGCGGCGTCCGGCCTCGATGGAGCCGCGCACGGAGGCGCCGGCATCGACCATGCGGGCGCCGTCCTGCGTGGTCACGGCGAGGCGCAGCAGGCCGGCATCGGCGACGAGGCGCTCGACCAGGGGAGCGGTGAGCGCATTGACGCTCGGATAGGGGCTTTTGGGCGCGGTCGGACGCGTGGTCATGGGTGTTCCTCCGTCAGATCGAGCAGGGTCCGCAATCGGGCAGCCCGGCCTCGCAACATCTCTCTCGTGGCGGCCGAGTCCGTCCCCGTTGCGAACAGGGTACACAGGGGCGCGTCGCGCGCCACCGTGCTGCCGGATCTTGGGCGATCGCGCACGAAATCCGGCCAGTCGAGCGGCGGCATCGGCGCGTAGCCGGTGGCCGCGTAACAGATTTCCGTGGCCGCCGCATCCACCGGCGCTTCCTCCACGGCAGGCAGGCGGCCGAGGCTCGCCGCGATGTGATGGGCGAGCAGCGGCGTCGGGCGCCGGTCGAGGACGTCGAGGGTGGCGCCGGGGCGCGGGTTGATCTCGGTGAGCCACCAGTGTTCATCGGACACGAGCAGGTCGGCGCTGGCGAGGCCCCGCAGCCCGGTTTCCGAGACGATGCGTTCGACCGCCTCGGCGATCCGGTCGACCATGCGCGGGGCGAGGGCCGGCCCCTCGTGGCGCGCACGCTCCACGGCGCCGGCATAGCGGAACGGGCGCAGGGGCGTGGGCGCGCTCCACTGTTCCGTGACGCCGACGATTGCGATGTTCCGGCCGTCCGCCAGGAAGGCCAGGGCATGGGCCCGGCCCGGTACGCGGGCCTGGAAATAGGCGCCGGGTGGCGCCGGCCCGGCGGTCGCCGCCCGGATATGGGTGCCGCCCGAGCCGCCGGCCCGCTTCAGGAGCCATCCGGCCCGGTCGGGCACGGGATCGCGGGTGACGGCGGGATGGGGCACGCCGAGGCGGGCGCACAGGCCCGCGAAGCCGAGCGGGTCCTTGAGGCGCGCGACCGTGTCGGGCGCTGCGCCGAGGAGGCGGAACCGCGCCGCGAGGGCGGCCATGAGATCGGGCGTACCCTCGAAACCGCTGCCGAGGACGAGCCCGACCGGTGGCCGGTCGGCCAGGGCGGACAGGGCATCGAGGTCCGCGCTCACGTCCCGCCCGCCGAGGCGCCCGTCGCCGAACCGGCCCGAGGCGCGGCGGTGGTGCTCGGCGAGGTCGAGGGTGTCGTCGTCGCCGAACAGGTCGAGGACCAGCGGGCGAAACCCCGCCCGTCGCGCCGCCTGAGCGAGGGCACGACCGGATTGGGCGGCGACGAGGAGCGTGTCGACCGTTGCAGCGCCTGCGGGACCGGACAGGGCGCGCGCCTCGCCGATGGGGACGGGCCGAACCGGTTAGCCCGCGACCTCGACGGCCACCGTGTAGGCATCGCGAAAATCGAGGCAGAGGGGCTCCTTGGCCTCGAGCATGCGGCGGAACAGGCGCGACTGGGTCTGGTACTTCACGTTGCCCACCGCCAGCGCGCCGATGCCGACGCCCTTGCCCACCGGCAGGGGCACGTCGACGGCGTTGACGTCGATCCCGGCGATGCCGGCCGGGGGGACGGCGTTGACGTCGGAGGCCACGAGGAGGTTCGGCGCGGATTCGAGATCCTCCGCCGTGAGGATCGAGACCCCGGCGGGGCCGGCCGAGAGGATCACGTCGGCCTTCGTGATGGCGGCGCGCCGGGCCTCCACGGTGGACCCGTCCACGGACCCGACCTCGACGCCGAAGCGCCAGCGCATGGTGTGGGCGATCTTGCTGACGCGCTCCTCGCCGTCATGGCCGACGATGGTGGTCTCGGCCCCGTTGAGCGCCCCGATCACCGCCGCCACGTAGGCGACGACGCCGGCCCCGCCGAAGATCACGATGCGCTTGCCGGCGAGCTCCGTGTCGAACTTCGCCTTCAGGGCGCGGGTCACCTCGGCGACCATGGCCGCCCCAGTGGTAAAGGAGCCGGCCGGGTCGGCGAAGATGTGGTTGGCGAACGGCGGCACCAGGGCCTTCTTGGCCCGGTCGACCATGTCGAGGGCCTCCTCGGCGTTCTTGCCGGCGATGAAGATGCCCGTGCGCGTCCCGTCCTGGGGCGAGCGCGAAAAGATCGAATCCTGCACCAGGGACGTGACGTCGGGCAGGCTCGCGCCCGTGTAGGTCGCGATGGTCTCGAACCCGGCATCGACGGCCATGTTCACGTCGAACGGGCTCATGTGCTTGAGGGGCGTGATCATGTGCAGGATCGAGCGGGCCATGGCGGGTTTCCCTCCGTGCGGTCGCAGTCAGTTCCAGAAGACTTGCCCCGAGCGTGCGCCGGGGTGGTGAAATGTCAAAGCCGGTCGATGCGACGCCGGTCAAGGATCGAAGTAGGCCGCCCGCCTTAAAGCGGCGTCACCGTGGCGCCGGTGTTGCGGCCGCGCGCGATGAGGAAGCGCAGGGGGCCGGGCCGCTCCAGGGACGCGACCAGCCTTCGGGCCACGTCCTCCGACGGCACCAGGGCGAAGCCCGTCGGCCCCCACGAACTCTGCCCATAGCCGCTGATCCCCTGCGCCGCGACGGCGGAGAGCGCCTCGGCCACGGCGGGGCTGGCGTAGCGCCCCCCCTGGTGGGGGGCGAAATGGTCGCCGATGAGGCGCTGGATCCGGGTGATGCCGGCGCCGAATCCTTCGGGCTCGGCGGTGGCGGCGGCGGGCAGCACCTGCATGAGGACGAGGCGGCAGATTTCGGCGGCCTGAGCCTCGGGAAAGCGCGGCAGATCGCGAAAGGCCTCGGTCTCGTGGGTGCCGTGGACGCCGGTCATGCCGGTGTCGAGGATGAGGACGACGCGCCAGGCCTCCGGATAGTCGAGCCGCGCGATCACGGGTGGGGGCGTGCCGAGGCCGTCGCGGCCCCCGTCGACGATGAGTCCCCCTTGCGTGAACGCCGCCAGGCCGACGCCGGAGCGGTTGCCCCGGTCGAGGGCGTCGGCGAAGGCCTCCGGCGCGAAGGCCCGGCGGGCGAGGCGGGCCAGGGCCGCCGCGACGGCCAGCGCCAGCTGCGTGCCGGAACCGAAGCCCGCATGGGCGGGCATCGTCTCCTCGACGGTCAGCGCCGCGTGGCCCTCGATCCCGAGATGTCCGGCCGCCGCCAGGGCGTAGCCGTGCGCCCGCGCGGCTTCCGGGCCCGTCACCGTCAGGCTGGTCGCTGCGCGCGCCGTGAGGGTGACGGCCGGGGCGTCGAGGGCGAGGCCGAGGCTGCCGAAGCGTCGACCGAGCCCGCCGTGCAGGTCGAGGAAGCCGAAATGCAGGCGGCCCGGCGCGTGCACCCGCACGCCCCGCGTCTCCACGTCGTCCCCTGCCCCGTCCCCTGCCCCATCCGGGATCTGTGTCACGTCGATCCCTCTCGATCCTGCGGGCCGCATCATACGGCTCGGTCAATCGCGTCGCTGCGGAGCGGATTGCCCGGCAGCGGGCTTCTCCCACGGAGCGCGGACGCCTCGCAAGCGCCGCGAGCGCATCCATCCTCCGGCCTGCATCGCGCGGAGTCCGTCGGAAGTTTCGGTGCTGGGGCAAGTCAAGGTTCGGGCAAGCCAAAAAATTCCAGCCTCAATCGGTTCGGAGTCGGCCCCGGGACTTGCTTGGGGCGTCGCCCCGATGCAAACGTGCCGCCCGATCGTTCTGGACTGGCTCAGTCCCGCCGTGCGCGACCCCTGTTTTCGTGGTGTGTGCCGGGCTCTCGATTTTCCAAGGTGCAAAGTATGGCGGCCTGGGTGAAGGGTGGTGCGACGGATGCGGACGCAGCGGTGGAAGCCGCCGCGACCCTCCTCGCTGCGGCGCGCACGCCCATCGTGGCGGGCCTCTGTGCCGAGCTGAGCGCCGTGCGGGCGGCCTATCATCTCGCCGATGCCATCGGCGCTTCCGTCGATCCCTTGGCGGGCACGAGCCTCTACGCCGAACTGGGCTCCATGAGCCGGACCGGCGGGATGCTGACCACGCCGGCCGAGACCACGGGCCGGGCGGATGCGGTCCTCATCGTCGGCAACGCGCCGTGGGACCGGCCCATCGTCGGGGAGATCGCCGAATCCGCGCCGACGCGGGGACGCGCCGCCGGGGCCGAGCGCACCCTCCTGTCCCTGGGCGGTCCAGGCAACGGCGCGACCCGGCACGTGGCCTACCCGGCCGAGGCCGGTGGTCTCGCGGTCTCCGTCGCGCATCTGCGCGCCTACCTGAAGGGGCATCTCGCGGGTGAGACCGCCTATGGCGATCTCGCCAAGCGTCTCGCCGCCGCCCAGTACGGCGTCGTCCTGTACGACGCGGCCGAGCTCGGCGAACTCGGCGTCGAGATGCTCCAGGGCATGGTCAAGGACCTCAACGAGGTCACGCGCTTCTTCGCCCTGCCCGTCTCCGACCCGTTCCAGGGCCGTGCCCTCCTCCAGCTCGCGGCCTGGACCACTGGCCAGGCCCCCCGCGTCGGGTTCGGCCGCCACGTGCCCGAGCACGATCCCTGGCGCTTCGACAGCGCCCGCCAGATCGCCGCCGGCGAGGCCGATGCCGCCCTGTGGCTCGCCTCTCTCCCGGCGCCCCGGCCGGACTGGCTGGGCACCCTGCCCGCCATCGCCATCGTCGGCGAGGGCAGCCCCGAGGCCACGGGCGACGCCGCCGAGATCGTCATCGCCGTCGGCGTGCCGGGCGAGAGCGCCGGCGGTGCCCTGTGGAACGACCGGCGGGCCACCGTCACGTACGCGCCGCCCACGGGCCCGTCGGCCGAACTGACGGCCGCTGGCGTGCTCGGCGCCATCCAGGACCGACTCGTAGAGATGAAGGCCGCCTCATGCTGATCCGCATCCAGGGGGGACGGGTCGTCGATCCGACGGCCGGACGCGACGCCGTCGGCGACGTCTGGATCGAGAACGGCCGGGTCGTCGCCGCCTCCGAGCGCACGCCCGACCAGACCATCGACGCCACGGGTTGCGTGGTGATGGCCGGCGGCGTCGAGGTCCATTCGCACATAGCCGGCGGCAACGTGGTGATGAGCCGCCTGCTCCTGCCGGAGCTCTACACCAGCGAGGCGGCCCCCGAGGGCCATCCCTTCGCGCATGCGGGCGGCTCGGCCGCCTGGATCGGCGCGAACTATGCGCGGATGGGCTACACCATCGCGGTCGAGCCGGCGATGCCGCCGGCGAGCGCCCTCTCGACCCAGCTCGAACTCGCCGACATTCCGCTGCTCGATCGCGGCGCCCTCACGGTGATGGGCAACGACGACCACCTGCTCCAGCTCCTGCGCCAGCGCGAGGGCAAGGCGGCGGTGCGCGACCTCGTCGCGCTTGCGGTCGCCACCTCGCGGGGGCTGGGCGTCAAGTGCATCAACGCGGGCGGCGCCTCGGCCTTCAAGGACGGGATGCTGAAGCTCAGCCTCGACGAGGAGATTCCCGTCTACGGCCTGTCCACGCGCAAGATCATGACGGCCCTGCTCGATGCGGTCGAGGAGATCGGCGTGCCGCACCCGCTGCACGTCCATTGCAACAACCTCGGCATTCCGGGCGCCGACGAGTCGTTCGTGGATACCCTCGAAGCGGCGGAAGGCCGGCGCATCCACTTCGCCCACGCCCAGTTCTACGCCTACGGCGTCGCCGATCCCGAGAATCCGGCCACCGGTGGATTCCGCTCGGCGGCCGAGCGCATCACCGAGGCGATGGAGAAGCACCCCAACGCCACCTTCGACGTCGGCCAAGTCGCCTTCGGCCAGACCGTGACCATCTCGCTCGACATCCTGCGCCAGTTCGCGGGCCGCAAGGGTGCCAATCCGAAGAAATGGATCCTCACGGCGGGGGACGCGGAAGGCGGCGGCGTCGTGCCGTTCCTCTACAAGCCGCGCGGCGCCGTCAGCTCCCTGCAATGGGCCATCGGCCTGGAGCTCATGCTGCTCTCCAAGGAGCCGGAGCGCACGATCCTGACGACGGACCATCCCAATGGCGGTCCGTTCACGGATTACCCGCACATCATCCATTTGCTGATGGACAAGGAGAAGCGCGACCGCGAGATCGCCGGCCTCCATAAAGTCATTGGCGAGCGCTCGGGCCTGTGCGCCATCGAGCGCGAGTACAGCTTCTCCGAGATCGCGCAGCTCACCCGCTCGGGCCCGGCCAAGCTCCTCGGGCTGACGGATCGCGGCCACCTGCGCGAGGGCGCTCGGGCCGACGTCGCCATCTATCGCGACGATCGGGATCGCACGGCGATGTTCGCCCGGGCGAAGTACGTGCTCAAGGACGGGGTGACCATCGTCGAGGACGGCGAGGTCGTGGCCTGGACCTCCGGGCACACCCTCGAACTCACCGTCGAGTCCGACAAGGCCATGGTCGCCCGCTCGGAGACCTACCTGCAGGACCGCTTCGGCGCGGGCCTGAGCTCCTTCGAGGTGCCGGACGAGGCCTTCCCGAAGGCGGACGTGTTCGAGGAGGTCGCATGTCTGGCTTGAAGGACATGTCCGGCTTGAAGGATGGGCGTCGCGTGAGGACCGGTGGCTGACATGACGGAACTCACCCTCAACGGGATCCCGGTGATCGACACCTTCGCCGAGGCGTTCGACGTCGCCGGCACGGCGATCATCATCACCAACGATACGGCGAAGTGGGCGATGATCGCCGCCGTCACCATGACGGGGTTCGCCACGTCCGTGATCGGCTGTGGCGCCGAGGCCGGCATTGATTGCGAACTGTCGCCCGAGGAGACGCCGGACGGGCGCCCCGGCGTGCGCGTCCTGCTGTTCGGCTTCGAACCGAACGGCCTGAAGGACCAGCTCCTCAAGCGCGTCGGCCAGTGCATCCTCACCTGCCCGGGCACCGCCTGCTACGCCGGCGTCGACGGCCCCACGAAAATAAAACTCGGCGGCGCCATCCGCTACTTCGGCGACGGGTTCGCCGTGGCCAAGCGCCTGCCCGATCCCATCACCGGCCAGTCACGCCGCTACTGGCGCATCCCGGTCATGGACGGCGAGTTCCTGTGCGAGGACTTCGTCCGCGCCGTGGACGGGGCGGTCGGCGGCGGCAACCTGCTGTTCCTCGGCCGCAACCACGCCGAGACCCTGAAGGTCGCCGAGATCGCCGTCGATGCTGCCCGCACGGTCTCGGGCGCGATCCTGCCCTTCCCCGGCGGCATCGTCCGCTCGGGCTCGAAGGTCGGCGCACGCACCAAGGGCATGATGGCCTCGACCAACGACGCCTATTGCCCAACCCTGAAGGGTCGGGCCGGCACCGAACTCTCGGCCGACGTCGGCGTGGTGCTGGAGATCGTCATCGACGCCCTGACCTCGCACGGGGTCGCCGAATCCATGCGCGCAGCCCTGCATGCGGCCACCGAGGCCGGCGCGGCCCACGGGCTCGTGGCGGTCACGGCCGGCAATTACGGCGGCAATCTCGGCCGCCATCACTACCACCTGAAGGACCTGCTCTCGAAGGAGCCGGCGAGCGAGGCTGGAGCGGTATGAGCACCCTCACCCTGCGCCAGGAGCCGCCGGAGCGGCTCGATTTCCTGCACGTCACCCCCCTCTCCCTCAGCGGACTCAGCGAGACCGAGGCGGCGAAGCTCCCCGTCGGCACCAGCCGCCGGGGCCTGACCCTCGGCGACTGCTTCACCATCAGCCTCGACGGCTCCGAGGATCTCGTCATCGAGGGTGGCTCGTCGCGCCTCGACCGGGTCGGCGCTTCGCTGGACGGCGGCAGCATCCGGGTCGTCGGCGATGTCGGTCAGCGCCTCGGCGCGGGCATGCGGAACGGCACTGTCACGGTCACCGGCTCGGCCGGTCCGTTCGCGGGGTCGGGGGCCACCGGCGGCACCATCACCATCGAGGGAGATGCGGGCGACCATGCCGGCGGGGCGGTCTACGCCGCCAAGGCCGGTCTCGACGGCGCCACCCTGATCATCAAGGGCGCGGCGGGGGATCACCTCGGAGACCGCATGCGGCGCGGCCTCATCCTCGTCGGGGCGGCCGGGGCCCATGCGGGCTCGCGGATGATCGCCGGCACCATCGCGGCGACCTCCGTGGGCGACCACCCGGGCTTCGGCATGCGCCGCGGCACGATCCTCACGGGCGGCGTCGGTGCCCTCAGCCCGAGCTTCGTCGAGACCGGGACCCACGACCTCGTGTTCCTGCGCCTCCTCGCCCGGTCGCTGCGGCCCCTGAGCCCGGCCCACGCCGACCTCGCCGCCGGGGCGCTCACCCGGTACTCGGGCGATCTCGCGACCCTGGGCAAGGGGGAGCTCTGGGTATCGGCCGCCTGACGGCGGCTGCGACAGTCGTTCAGCCCCGGAACGAGGGCTACTATATTGCGTAAATCTCCCGTGCGGGCGACCTTTCCGTCCCGCCGGGAAGCATCATCGTGCTGGCCCGCGCGTCCAGTCCGACGCATTCCAAGGCGCAGCCGATGCTCATCCTGCTCTCGATCTGTCTCCTGTCCGAGCCGACACGTTGCCGCGAGGACCGGATCGATCTCTCGTTCGAGGCCCGCAGCCCAGCCGTGTGTCTGCGCAACTCCCAGAGCGCGCTGGCCAAATGGCAGGCGGAGCATCCGGAATGGCAGGTGAACCGCTGGCGCTGCGCCGTACGGGGGACCGTTCCGCGCGATCTGTGATCGCGTCGCGAACCCCGTCCCTCGCCGGCTGAGCCGCTGCACTTGCGAAAACTGGCTTTCTGCGCCTAGACATCCGCCATACCCGACGATGACCTGCGGATCATCTGTCGTGCATGGGAGGAAGTGGTAAGAATTGGCCGAACAATGCGCTCGCTGAAGGTTCGGTTCGCCCTTCTCCTCGGCAGCACGGCCCTGCTCGTCGTCCTGGCGGCCCTCGGCGTGTTGTGGTCGATCGGGGCGGCGGAGCGCACCATCGACCGGACCCTGGCGGCACAGGGGCGTCTCGAACTCCTGGTCGAATTGTCGGGCCGCATGACCCAGTACGGTCTCGCCGCCCTGGAGGCGGTGAGCAATCCGGACGCGCAGCCGGAAGGCCTGTCGGTTGCCCGTACCAACGTCGATCGCGCCCTGGTCGCCGTCGACGAGGCCCTGGGACGCAGCATCGCGGTCAGCGACGATCCCCTCGACCGGACGCAGTACGCCGCCCGTTCGCGCCCCCTGGCGCAGCTCCGCTCGGCTCGTGCCGTCCTCGACCGGCAGGTCGCCCAGATTCTGCGCCGGTCCGAGGACGAGCAGCGCAAGGGCGCGATCCGCGGCGCCCTCAACGGCTTCGGCGCCATGACCGGCCAGCCCCTCTCCTTCCTCATCGAAGTGGAGCGCCGTTCGATGATCGCGGGGTCGGATGCCGCGCGCGACCTGTCCGCGACCCTGCGGGTGGCGTCCCTGGCGGCGGTGGCGGCGGCGCTGGCCATCGTGTTCGGACTGTACCGGGCGGTGACGCGCCCGACGCTCGCGCGCATCGCGGCGGTGCGTCAGGCGGCGAGCGCCGTCGGCCGGGGCGAACTCGACACCCGCCTGTCCGTGGCGACCCGGGACGAGCTCGGCCTGCTCGTCGCGAACTTCAACCGCATGGCCGCCCGGCTCGCCCGGCGCGAGGGACGTCTCGCCGCCGACCGGGCCGCCCTGGAGGATACGGTCGCGGCCCGCACCACGGACCTGCGCGCCGCCAACGCGCGCCTGGAGGCCGTGGACCGTTCGCGCCGGCGGTTCTTCGCCGATGTCAGCCACGAGCTGCGCACGCCGCTCACCGTGATCCTGGGCGAATGCGACATCGCTGCCCGATCGGCCGGACGCCCCGGCATCGACTACGCGCCGGTGTTCTCCACCATCCGCAAGCGTGCCCTGCGGCTTCAGCGCCGGGTCGAGGATCTGCTCCGGGTGGCCCGGTCGGAATCCGGTCAGATCGAGCTCGACCGGCGGCCGGTCCTCGCCTCGGCGATCCTCGCCGACGCCGTCGAGGGCATGGCCTCCGAGGCGGCCCGCCGCCGCGTCGGCCTCGTCCTGGAACCCATCGCCACCGATGCGGTTCTCCTGGCCGACCGGGAATGGCTCCGTCAGGTTCTGGAAAGCCTGGTCGACAACGCGCTGCGGCATGCCCGCGGCTTGACCCGCGTCACCCTCGCGCTTTCGGTTTCCCTCGACGGCGTGGCGACCGTCACCGTCACGGATGACGGCCCCGGCTTTCCGGAGACGGGCGACGCCCTGTTCGAGCGCTTCCGTCGCGAAAGCCCGTCCGGCGAGAGCGGGTTCGGCATCGGCCTGGCCCTGGCGCGCTGGGTCGTGGAGCGGCATGATGGTGCGATCCGCTTGGGGGCCGGGCCTCAGGATCGCGGGGCGCAGGTCGCCCTCGCACTTCCCGTTTCCGACGAAGCAGCGTCGGCCTCCCATCGGACAGAGAAGGAAACCACGGCATGACGCGGGTCTTGATCGTCGAGGATGACAGCGACATTCGCGCCATGCTCGCGCGTGGCCTCGAGGCGGAAGGGTTCTCCGTGGGGGTCGCCGGCTGCGTCGACGATGCCCTCATCGCGGCGCGCGACTCGGCGCCAGAGGCCGTCGTCCTCGACATCACCCTGCCGGACGGCTCGGGCCACGATGTCTGCCGCTCGCTCCGCGAAGGCGGCTACCCCGGTCCGATCCTGTTCCTGTCGGCCCGCGACGAGGTCCGCGACCGCGCCGAAGGCCTGGCGCTGGGCGCCGACGACTACATCGTCAAGCCGTTCGTGTTCGACGAGCTCCTCGCCCGCCTGCAGACGCATCTCCTGCGCCGCAAGGAATCCGACGAGCCCCGCACCATCGTCACCGCCGGCCGCCTCGTCCTCGACCTCAACATCCGGCAGGTCGGCTTCGCGGATGCGACGGCGCGCCTCACCCCGCGCGAGGCCGAGCTCCTGGCGCTCCTCATGGACAAGGCCAACCAGCCGGTGTCGCGCGGCGACATCTTCGACAAGCTCTGGGCGGGCCAGGGTGGCCTGTCGCTGAATGTCGTCGATGTCTACGTGGGTTACCTGCGCACCAAGCTGTCGGACTTCGTTCGCTTGGGCGGCCCGGTCATCGTGACGGTCCGCGGACGCGGCTTCATGCTGGACCTCAAAGGACAGGATTTCCGGCACTGAGGGCGCGCCGAGTAAGCGCTTTCTGAGAGGATAGCGGGAGAAACCGGCAATTTAACGCTTGCCCTGCCGGGCGGAATTGTCGATATAGCTCCCGCGACAGAAACCACTGCGCCGTCAGTGTCTTACGATCTTCTTAAGGTCGATCGGGGCGCTGCTGTTCAAAAGAAACTCTGGAGAAACACCATGACCTGGGCTGCCCCCGTCGTTTCCGAGATCTGCGTTGGCATGGAAGTCACGAGCTACGAGTCGGCTGAGATCGATACCTTCAACTAAGGTTGTCGGAGCGAGCCTGAGGAGCGGGACAGCGTCGGTTCAGCCATGCATGTCGTGATCCTCGGCTCCGCCGCGGGCGGCGGCCTTCCCCAGTGGAATTGCCGCTGCCCCATCTGCTCCCTCGCCCGCGAGGATTCCACCCGCGTGAGGCCGCGGACCCAGTCGAGCATCGCCGTGTCCCCCGATGGGGATCGCTGGCTCCTGGTGAACGCCTCCCCCGATATTCGCCAGCAGCTGTTCGACACTCCGGTGCTGCACCCGCGCGAGGGCTTGCGCCACTCGCCGATCCATGCCGTGCTGCTCACCAACGGCGACGTCGATCACGTCGCCGGCCTGCTGACCCTGCGCGAGGGCCAGCCCTTCACCCTCTACGGGACGGCCGGCATCCTCGATTCGGTGAACGCCAACCGGGTGTTCGACGTGATGGCCGACGGGGTCGTCGCGCGCGAATCCATCGGCCTCGATGCGGCCTTCGAGCCGGTGCCCGGGCTCACCGTCACCCTGTTCTCCGTGCCCGGCAAGGTGCCCCTCTGGCTCGAGGGGGAGACCGTGGACCTCGGCGCCGAGACCGAGACCACCGTCGGCGCGATGATCGAGGCGGGGGGCAAGCGGCTCGCCTACATTCCCGGCTGCGCCCGCGTCACCGACCGCCTCAAGGCCCAGATCGCGGGCGTCGAGGCCCTGTTGTTCGACGGCACCGTTCTGCTCGACGACGACATGATCCGCGCCGGCGTCGGCACCAAGACCGGATGGCGCATGGGCCATGTGCCAATGACGGGCGAGAACGGCTCCATCGCGGCGCTCGCCGACATCGAAATTGGCCATCGCGTCTTCGTGCACATCAACAACACCAATCCGGTGCTGGTCGAGGATTCGGCCGAGCGCGCCTCCGTCGAAGCCGAGGGCTGGACCGTGGCCCACGACGGTCTGAGCCTGTCCCTCTGACGGCCCGCGGCGGCCTGCACCGGACCCGGTCGCACCGATTGTCAGGTGGGACACGCTGGCAATTTACTGCCCCAGCACCTATGTGGTGCGCAATATAATTGCGTTCGTGGTGTCGTTGGCCTGAGAGGGATCACGACACCATCTAGAAGAAGCGCCCAGGAAACGCCCACCGTTGGAGCCGGACAACGCCCATGACCGCGCCTTTCCCCACGCCCGTCGCCGATGAGACCCAGCGCCTCCTGAGCCCCGAGGAACTCGCGGCGGCCCTGCGCGACATCGGCGCGAAGCGCTACCACAACCTGCATCCGTTCCACCGCCTGCTGCACGACGGCGAGTTGAACAAGGATCAGGTCCGTGCCTGGGCGCTCAACCGCTACTATTACCAAGCCATGATCCCCATCAAGGACGCGGCCGTGCTGGCGCGGATGGAAGATGCGAGTCTTCGCCGGATCTGGCGCCAGCGCATCGTCGATCACGACGGTGATGCGCCCGGTGACGGCGGCATCGAGCGTTGGCTCAAGCTCGCCGAGGGCGTCGGTTTTTCGCGAGCCTATGTGGAATCGACCGAAGGCATCCTCTCGGCGACCCGGTTCTCCGTGGACGCCTACGTCCACTTCGTGAAGGAGCGCTCGCTGCTGGAGGCCATCGCCTCCTCGCTCACCGAGATGTTCTCGCCGACCATCATTTCCGAGCGCGTCGCCGGAATGCTGAAGAACTACGACTTCATCACCAAGGACACCCTGGCCTACTTCGATAAGCGCCTCACCCAAGCGCCCCGCGACGCCGACTTCGCCCTCGACTACGTGCAGAAGCACGCCACCACCCCCGAGTTGCAGCGACAGGCAATGGCGGCGCTGACCTTCAAGTGCAACGTTCTGTGGACGCAGCTCGACGCCCTGTATTTCGCCTATGTCGCCCCAGGCCTCACCCCGCCCGACGCCTGGACCCCCGGCACCGGTCTCGTCCCCGAGACCGTGACCGCGCAGGCGGCCGGTACCGGCACGCTGGGTCCGCACGACGTGCCGCGCCTGCCGCGCGGCGTGCGCCTGCGCCACGACACCGTGCGCGGCGAGCACGTGCTGCTCGCCCCCGAGCGCACCTTCGACCTCGATGCCAACGCCGTGGCGGTGCTCGAATTCGTCGATGGGACCCGCACCGTGCGCGACATCGCCGGCCTGCTGGCGGAGAAATTCACCGCCGACCGCGCGGTGATCGAGGCCGATATCCTCGTCATGCTGAACGATCTCGCCACCAAACGGGTTCTTGAGCGATGAACGCGATCACGCCGACCGCCCCCGTCCTGCCGGCGCCCGTCGGGCTCCTGGCCGAACTGACGCATCGCTGCCCCCTGCGCTGTCCGTACTGCTCGAACCCGCTCGAACTCGACCGGCGCTCGGGCGAACTCGACACGGCGATGTGGCAGCGCGTGCTGACGGAGGCGGCGGCTTTGGGCGTACTCCACGTCCACCTCTCCGGCGGCGAGCCGACGGCCCGCAACGACATCGTCGAGATCACTCAGACCTGCGCGAAGCTCGGCCTGTACTCGAACCTCATCACGTCCGGCGTCGGCGGAGCCCTGGCCAAGCTCGACGCCCTCTACGACGTCGGCCTCGACCACGTGCAGCTGTCGGTGCAAGGGGTCGATGCGGCCAATGCAGAAAAAATCGGCGGGTTGAAGAACGCGCAGCCGCAGAAAATGGCGTTCGCCGAGCGGGTGACCCAGCTCGGCCTGCCGCTGACGCTCAATTCCGTCATCCATCGCGGCAACATCCACGAGGTCGAGGGCTTCATCGATCTCGCCGTGAAGCTCGGGGCCAAGCGCCTGGAAGTGGCCCACACCCAGTATTACGGCTGGGCCTACGTCAACCGCGCCGCCCTGATGCCGAACAAGGCCGAGGTCGATCGCTCGATCCGCATCGTCGAGGCGGCGCGCGAGCGCCTCAAGGGCCAGCTCGTCATCGACCTCGTGGTGCCGGACTACTACGCGAAGTACCCCAAGGCCTGCGCCGGCGGCTGGGGACGCAAGCTCATGAACGTGACGCCGGCCGGCAAGGTGCTGCCGTGCCACGCCGCCGAGACCATCAAGCAGCTCGAGTTCTGGTACGTCACCGACCACTCGCTCGGCGACATCTGGGCGAACTCGCCGGCCTTCACCGCCTATCGCGGCACCGACTGGATGCAGGAGCCCTGTCGCTCGTGCGACCGGCGCGAGAAGGATTGGGGCGGCTGCCGCTGCCAGGCGTTGGCGCTCGCCGGCGACGCCGCCGCCACCGACCCGGCCTGCTCGCTCTCGCCGCTCCACGCCAAGGTGCGTGATCTCGCCACGGAAGAAGCGGCCGAGACCCCGCCCGACTACACCTACCGGACCATCGGCAGTAACGTGCAGCCCAACGTGCGTACGCCGCTCAACGAGGACGTGTCCCTTTGAAGTCTGCGACCCTTGCCGCACTGCTGATGCTGGCGGCCACCTCCGCCCTGGCCCAGAGCACGCCCCCGACCGAGGCTCCAGCCGTCGCCAAGGCCAGCACGGGCGCTCCGAACGCCTCCGACCTGCTGTTCGAGCGACCGCAGATGCAGAACGTGCCCCCCGGCACGAAGCTCACTTACGGCTACATCCGCCGCAGCGGGATCTCGAAGGGCCCGTTCGGGCCGCCCCTGGACGATACGATCAAGCTGGGCGTCGAGGCCGGAAAGAGCGCGGACAGCCGTGATATCCGGGTCGAGATGTTCTCGGGTGCCAACCGTTTTCCCGCCGGCCCGTTCGAGAACATGCCGGGCAACCCCGTGATGACCCTGTTCCTGGAGCATCACCTCATCGACATGGCACGGGTGCTTTCGGCCAACCCCCGCTACATCAAGAATGCCATCCGCAAGGGCCTTCGCGACAACGCGACGGTGACGCCGACCACCATCGACTACAAGGGGCGGACCGTGTCCGCTTGGCGCATCGAGACGCAGCCTTTTCTGGACGATCGGATGAAGGAGCGCATGCGCGGGATGGAGAACATCCGCTATACTTTCGTGACGTCCGATTCCGTGCCCGGCGAACTCGTCTCCATCGAGGCGCAGTCGAAGAACGCCGAGGGTGGCGAACTCCTGGAAGAGAACCTGACCTATGTTCCGAACGCTGGTTGAGCGTCTCGCCCTCCCCGCCCTTCTCGTCGCCGGCCTCGCCGGTCCGTTGCAGGCGGCGGAGCTTGAGAACGACTATCCGACCGAGACCCGGGCCGATTACATCTTCGGCTGCATGGCGGCGAACGGGCAGTCCCGCGAATCCCTGTCGCGCTGCTCGTGCTCCCTCGATGCCCTGGCGTCGATCCTGCCCTACGACCGTTACGTCCAGGCCAGTACCGTGCTGTCCATGCGTCAGGGCATCGGTCAGCGCGCCAACGAGTTCAAGTCGACCAAGGTCTTCGACGACAAGGTCGCCGAGCTCCGCCGGGCGCAGGCCGAGGCCGAGATCCGCTGCTACCGCGGCGGCGCCTGACGATCCACACAGCGGGAACGCCCGGACCCGACGTCATCCATGGGGATCGCCGCCGTCCCGGGCATTCACGCGAGCCTGCCCCCAGATACGCCCCGTGGACCCCTACCGGTCGGTCCACGGGGCGTTCTCCTGAGTGGTTCAGCTCTCGCCGCGCGCCACCCGGGCTTCGTATTCCGGCAACTCGATCTGGCCTTCCTTGGCGACGCGCGCCTTGTCTTCCTCGGGGATCACGTCGGCCACCATGTCGAGGCGCTTCCAGAGCGCCAGCGGCGTCTCCTTGTCGGGCGTCGGCACGTACTTGTTCTGTGCCACCTTCTGGTACTTGTGGATGTAGCGCGGGCAGTTGACCCACGCCTTGGTGACCTCGACCCGCACGAGATACTTGGCCTCGGTGTACTCGGCCATCAGGGGGTCGTCGCGCAGCATCCGGGCATGACCCTGGACGCGGACCCGATGCGGGGTCTCGAAGTCGATGAACAGCAGGCCGACCTTGGACTGACCCTCGATGTTGCCCATCGAGTACCACATGCCGTTTCCGTCGAAGCCCGGGAAGACGAGGGTGTTGTCGTCCAGCACCTTCACGAAGCCAGGGCTGCCGCCCTTGTAGGAAACGGTGGGCATGCCGTCCGGATCGACGGTGGATAGGAAGAACATGTCCCGGCTGTTGATGAAGGCGGCCTCGTCCTTGCCGATCCCGTCATGCACCCAGCCGGTGTCGAGGCGCTCGGCGAGCTTGACGGTGTTGTACTCTTCCTGAAGCGCGCGATGCGCGTCGTAGTAGAGCGATGCCATGGGTGTCCTCCGTGTGTCGGCCGCTCTCGAGGTGGGCGGCCGTTGCGGAGATGATTGCCGGGATTTTCGGTAGATCACAACAGCGGGGCGCGCCCTTCTCCCCTCCGCGGGAGAAGGTGGCCCGCGAAGCGGGTCGGACGAGGGGGGCTACGATGGCGAACGTGGCGCTGCTCCTCTCCCGGTCGCTCCGCGACCACCCTCCCCCACGAAGGGGGGAGGGTTTCGCGCACGAAAAAGCCGGCGCCGCTGTCGCGACGCCGGCTTCATACATGGGGCGCAGCCGAGCAGAGCACGGCTGCGCCATCCCGAAAAGAATCAGTTCTTGGCCTTGTCGACGAGGGCCTTCTCGGAGATCCACGGCATCATGCCGCGCAGCTTGGCGCCGACTTCCTCGATGGGGTGGGCAGCGAGCTTGGCGCGGGTGGCCTTGAACGAGGTCTGGCCGACCTTGTTCTCCAGCATCCAGTCGCGGGTGAACTTGCCCGACTGGATGTCGTTGAGGACGCGCTTCATCTCGGCCTTGGTCTCCGGCGTCACGATGCGCGGGCCGGTGACGTACTCGCCGTACTCGGCGGTGTTGGAGATCGAGTAGTTCATGTTGGCGATGCCGCCCTCGTAGATGAGGTCAACGATGAGCTTCACCTCGTGGAGGCACTCGAAATAGGCCATCTCGGGAGCGTAGCCGCCCTCGACCAGGGTCTCGAAGCCGGCCTTGATCAGCTCGACGAGGCCGCCGCAGAGGACGGCCTGCTCGCCGAACAGGTCGGTCTCGCACTCTTCCTTGAAGGTGGTCTCGATGATGCCGGCGCGGCCGCCGCCATTGGCCGAAGCGTAGGACAGGCCGAGGTCGTGGGCGTTGCCGGAGGCGTCCTGCGCGATGGCGATCAGGGTCGGCACGCCGCCACCCTTGAGGTACTCGCCGCGCACGGTGTGGCCGGGGCCCTTGGGGGCGACCATGAGCACGTCGAGGTCCTTGCGCGGCTCGATGAGGTTGAAGTGCACGTTGAGGCCGTGGGCGAACAGGAGGGCGGCGCCCTGCTTCATGTTCGGCTCCAGGGACTCCTTGTAGATGTCGCCCTGGAGTTCGTCCGGGGTGAGCATCATGACGACGTCGGCCTGCTTGGCGGCGTCGGCGACGTTCATCACCGTGAAGCCCTCGTGCTCCGCCTTCTTGGCGGTGGCCGAGCCCTCGCGCAGCGCGATGACGATGCCCTGCACGCCGGAATCGCGCAGGTTGAGCGCGTGGGCATGGCCCTGGCTGCCGTAGCCGACGATGACGACCTTCTTGCCCTTGATCAGGTTCAGGTCGGCGTCACGATCGTAATAGACCCGCATGGCGGTACCTTCTCTTTTCTCTCGATTGAGCATGAGTGCGCTCCGGCGCCCTCATCTGAAACAGCATCCGCGCGGCCGTGCGATCCGGGCAGCTTTTAGCGAGACGATTCCCTTGACGAAAGGGGAATCGTCATCCGAGCGGCGTTCTACGGGCCTTACGCGGGCAGGCGCAGCCCTTTACGCGGGCAGGCGCAGCCCTTTACGCTGGCAGGCGCAGCCCTTTACGTGGGTAGGCGCAGACCTTCGCGGGCAAAGACGGCCCGCACGGCGGGGCGCGCCGCCATGGCGCGGGCATGCGCCGTCCAGTGGGGAAAGCGCTCCGCCATGTCGAAGCCGAGGGCCGGGCCACGGCCCCAGGTCCAGAACAGCAGCAGGTAGGGATCGACCACGCTGTAGCGGTCCCCCAGAGCCCAGCCGCCGTTCGAGAGCTTAACGTCCGTCATGGTGAACAGGTCGCCACACGTATCGGCGCCCTTGGCCGCGATGGCCGGAAACGCGTCCTCGTCGGCGGTGTAGCGCTCCGGCCGCCGGACATGGGCATAGGCGATGTGATGGTTCGTCGAGAGCCATGCGAGCCACTCGTCGGCGCGTGCCTGATCGCGCGAATCCTCCGGCCATAGGCCCGCCTCCGGATGGAGGCGCGCGACGTGGCGCAGGATCGCCGTGTTCTCGGTCAGCACCCAGCCCTCCTGCAAGCTCTCCTGCAAGCCCCCTTGCAAGCCCCCCTGCACGAGGGCCGGCACGCGCCCGCGCTCGTTGACGGCGAGGTACTCCGCCGCACGCTGATCGCCCTTGGCCAGATCGAGCCGCACGGTCTCGAACGGCGTGCCGGTTTCCTCCAGGGCGATGTGCGAGGCCAGCGAGCAGGCGCCGGGGGCGTAGTAGAGGGTGGTCATGCCGATGTTCGTTTCCACGCATTCAGAGATCGAGGTGCAGACCAAGAAGGTTTGCGACCGTGCCTCGGACATCCTTCAGGACATCCGCGGGGACTTTCCCGATCGGTCGGAAGCCACGCATCGTGCGATCCACGCAACGGATCTGATCGCACAACACGGCGCCGCTCACGGCGAGTCCGTCCGGCAGGATGACTTTGGTCGGCCAGGGAGCCACATTCGACGTCACCGCACAGATGATCGCGGTGGCGTTTCGCTGGTGGAAGCCCCGGTTGGTGAGAACGAGCGCCGGCCGCACACCGGATTGCTCGCGGCCCAGAGTCGGGCGCAGGTCGACCCAGACGAGATCCCGGGCATCCGGCAGGGCCGCTTCAGCGGCTCCAATCGTCATGGATGATCTCCGTGCCGACGTCCGGCCCCCAATCAACGAGCTCCGGCCGATTGGTCGGGCCGAGACGATCCATCTCCGCCAACATCTCGTCGAGTGTGGGGACACGGCCGCGTGGGCTGATCTCTACGATCTGCCCATCGCTCAATCCGTTCTCGCGACCCACCTTCGCGGGAATCCGGATCACGAACTCATCCCCTGTCCGGTTGAGCTTGGCCTTCATGACGAGAGCCCCTTCCTCCGGAGGCAGGACAGTACCACCGTCGAGAGAAAAGCCTCACATCGCCTCCGACCCGCGTCCCATGGCGGCGATGCCCGTGCGCGAAATCTCGACGAGGCCGATCACCGTCATCAGGCCGATGAAGCGGTCGATTTCCTCGGTGGTGCCGGTGACCTCGAACACGAAGGAATTCAGGGTCGCGTCGAGGGTCTTGGCCCCGAAGGCGGCCGCGAGGGTCAGGGATTCCGTGCGGTGCTCGCCGGTCCCGGCCACCTTCACGAGGCAGAGTTCGCGCTCGAGGGACTGGCCCTGAAGCGTCAGGTCGACCACGCGGTGCACGGGGACGAGGCGGTCGAGCTGCGACTTGATCTGCTGGATCACCGCATCGGTGCCCGTGGTGACGATGGTGATGCGCGAGATGTGGCGCGCGACCTCGGTCTCCGAGACGGTCAGGCTCTCGATGTTGTAGCCGCGACCCGAGAACATGCCCGAGATGCGGGCGAGCACGCCGGGCTCGTTGTCGACGATGACCGCGAGGGTGTGCCGGTTGATGGGCTCGACCCGGCCGGCGTCGGGGTAGTGGGTGTTCATCGCATTCATGGCTTGCCCCAGTTCCAACTCTTCGCTTCTTCGCCCATCCGGGTCCATGCTGGACCCGTTCCAGACGTCATGATACCGCGCCGCCATGGACAGTCGCCAGCGCACGCTCGCCGCCGTGAGGCCCCACGGCCGGACCGGCGTCGAACTCGGTCCCCTCGACCGGCCCCTCGTGCACCGCGGCGACGGCGACATCCTCTACGCCGACCATCTTTCGACGGACGACCTCGCCCGGAAATACGCCGGCCATGCCGCCGCCGGCCCGCGGGCCCGCGGCGCCCTGGTGGAGGTCGATCTCGTCCTCGACCGCCAGACCCTCGCCCAAGCCCTCGGAGACCGTGGTCCCGTGGACTACATCGTCGCCTCGCACGTCATCGAGCATCTGCCCGACCCCGTCGGTTGGCTGAGGGATTGCGCCGAGGCCCTGCACGAGGATGGCCTCCTGTTCCTGGCCGTCCCGGATATGCGCTTCACCTTCGATCGCGGCCGCACGCTCACCACCGTCGGCGACCTCGTCGGCGCCTCCCTCACCCGCCCCACGGGGCCGAGCCCGGCCCAGGTCTACGAGCATTTTTCCCGCGCGGTGCAGGTGGATGCCAAGGCCGTCTGGGCGGGACGCGAGACCCGCTTCCCCCTGTTCACGGGACACGGGCCCGAGGCCGGCCTGGAGCATGCGCGGCGTATCTACGAGGCGGGCGGCACGATCGATGTGCATTGCAGTGTCTTCACCCCCGACAGCTTCGTGTCCGTCCTCGGCGAGGTGATCGCCATCGGTCTGGTGCCGTTCGCCTTCGCCGAGTTCACGCCGACGCAGCCCGGCGAGATCGAGTTCTTCGCGCTGCTTCGCAAATGCGAAGGACTCGCCCCGGCCAAGCGAGCGGCGTTCACCTCTCGGTCCGACCGGCCGGCTCCGCGTCCGGCCGCGCCGGGCTGGCGCAGCCGCCTGTCCAACGCGCGCCGCCTCGGCGTCCCGCGCTAGGGAACGGGGCACGGGAGACGCCCGGCGGGATGCGGGTCAGACCAGCATCTTGCCCTCTTCCGAGATGATGTCGCCGATCTCGGCGCCGGTCTCACCGAGGTAATCCGACAGGATCATCTCGTTGTGCGCCTTGCCCGACGGGATCATGGGGAAGCAGTTTTCCTTCTTGTCGACGACGCAGTCGAAGATCACCGGGCCGTCGTAGTCCAGCATCTCCTGGATCGCCGCGTCGAGGTCGCCGGGCTTCTCGCAGCGGATGCCCTTGGCCCCGTAGGCTTCCGCCAGCTTGACGAAGTCCGGCAGGCTCTCGGAGTAGCTCTGCGAGTAGCGCGAGCCGTGCAGCAGCTCCTGCCACTGGCGCACCATGCCCATGTACTCGTTGTTCAGGATGAAGATCTTGACCGGCAGGCGATACTGCACCGCCGTGGACATCTCCTGGATGTTCATCAGGATCGACGCCTCGCCGGCGATGTCGATGACGAGCCCGTCCGGATGGGCGAGCTGCGTCCCGATGGCGGCGGGCAGGCCGTAGCCCATGGTGCCAAGGCCGCCCGAGGTCATCCAGCGGTTCGGCTCCTCGAACTTGAAGTACTGCGCCGCCCACATCTGGTGCTGGCCGACCTCGGTGGTGACGTAGGTCTCGCGGCCCTTGCAGGCCTCGTAGAGGCGCTGGACAGCGTATTGCGGCTTGATGATCGTGCCCGACGGCCAGTAGGCGAGGCAGTCGCGCGCCTTCCAGGTGCGGATCTTGCCCATCCAGGCGTCGAAGCGCTCCGGGTCCGGCCGGGTCGGCAGGGCCTTCCAGGCGGCGAGCATGTCTTCCAGCACCGAGCCGCAATCGCCGACGATCCCGACATCGACTTTGACGACCTTGTTGATCGAGGAGGCATCGATGTCGATGTGGATCTTCTTGGAGAACGGCGAGAACGCATCCAGGCGCCCGGTGATCCGGTCGTCGAAGCGGGCACCGACGCAGACCATCACGTCGCACTCGTGCATGGCGAGGTTGGCCTCGTAGGTCCCGTGCATGCCGAGCATGCCGAGGAAGTTCTCGTCCGAGGCCGGGAAGGCACCGAGACCCATCAGGGTCGAGGTCACGGGAAATCCGGTCTCGGCCGCGAGTTCGCGCAGCAGGGTCGAGGCGTGCGGGCCGGCGTTGATGACGCCGCCGCCGGTATAGAGGATCGGCCGGCGCGCGTTCGCCATCAGCTCGACGGCCGCCTGGATCTGGCCTGCGTCACCCTTGAACGCCGGCTTGTAGGTCTTGTGGCCGTTCTGGGTCGGACGCTCGTAGAGTCCGCTGGCGAACTGGATGTCCTTCGGCAGATCGACGACGACGGGGCCCGGCCGCCCGTGCGAGGCGACGTAGAACGCTTCGTGCAGGATGCGCGGCAGGTCGGCGATGGATTTGACCAGATAGTTGTGCTTCGTGCAGTGGCGCGTGATGCCAACCGTGTCGCACTCCTGGAACGCATCGGTGCCGATGAGGTGCGTCGGCACCTGTCCGGTGATGCAGACCAGCGGGATCGAGTCGAGCAGGGCGTCGGTGAGGCCGGTGATGATGTTGGTGGCGCCCGGTCCCGAGGTGACGAGGACGCACCCGACTTTGCCGGACGAGCGTGCGTAACCTTCCGCCGCGTGGACCGCGCCCTGCTCGTGGCGCACGAGAACGTGCTTCAGGGTGTCCTGATGGTAGAGCGCGTCGTAGATCGGCAGCACCGCGCCGCCGGGATATCCGAACAGGGTGTCGACACCCTGATCCTGAAACGCCCGGATGACCATTTCGGCCCCAGTCATGACCTCGCCGCCCATCGTCCTGCTCCTCGAACTCTGTTCTGAAATCCGTGTCGTCTCTCGTCGCGGCAACAAAAAAGGGCCCCGAAGGACCCTGCATGCGCCACCATCCGGATCGCGGTCCCTGGTATCAGGACCGCCCCGTCGGTGGCGCTTTCGTTACGATGAGGATGGCACGCATCGGAATGACCGTCTGATCTCTTCACCCGCCAAACCGACGGATCGAATTTCGTGTCGCGTGTCGTAGCCGATCCGCCCCTCAGGGTCAACGCGGATCTACTCGGCGGGAACTTCGCCCAGGACGGCGCCGGTCCTCGGATCGGCATCGAACTTCATCCGGCGCCCGTTCTTGATGCCCTCGCCGTCCCAATGGCCATCGTCGGCTTCTAGTTTGATGATCTCCGAATAGCCGGCGGCCTTCAGGGCCTGCTTGGTCTGTGCCGGCGTGAGCCAATCCGCACCAGGCGTCTCCGCGAAGGCGACGCGGGGGCCGAGGGCGAGGGTCACCATGAGGGTGAGGCGCGTCAACCGTCGCATGCGAGATCCTGTCCTGTGTGGGAGCGCGTCCCCGTCCGACGCACGATCCATCTAGGGCGCTCTCCGCCGAAGTGGATGCCGGTTCGGCGGAAAAGAGCGCGGCTCCAGGCCGGTGGCGTTCGGGGGCATGGGGACCTCGAAAACACACGACCTTGGGCCTGAAGTGTTTGCCCGCCCGGCCCTGGCCGTCCTATCTGAGACGTGCTGAATGCCAGCGCGTCGAACCTCGCCCCGCCCGCGATGCCATCATCGGAAAATTCCCTGTCGACCACAACGGCCCTGCTCCTCCTCGACGTCGCCGGAAGTCCCTGCGCCCTGGTGCGGACCTCCGTGCGCGAGGTGCTGCCTCTGCCGGACCTGCATGCACCCCCGGCGACGGGCGGTCCACTGGCGGGCTTCCTCGACCTCGGCGGCGTGCCTGTGCCGGTGGTCGATCTCGCCCGTCTCCTCGGCCTCCCGGCCCGGGACGGCGCGGAAGCGGACGACCCCTATAGCCACCTCGTCCTCGCGGCGGACGCGACCGCGGCCTTCCTGGTGGATCGGGTCGAGGATCTCGTCGTCGTTCCGAGCACGGCGATCCAGCCCGTGGCCGAGACCCGCACCCTCAACGGCTGCGTCACGGCCGAGATCACCCTCGGCGACCGCATGGTGCATGTCCTGGACCTGGCCCGTCTGCTCACCGCCGAAGAGCGCCAGCGCCTGGACGACCTCACCCGCGCCGCGGCCGGACGCCTCGCCGCATTCGGGCGGATCCCTGCATGAAGCGGCCCGACCGGTTCGGCCCGCAATCCGACCCGGCCTTCCCGGCCCTCAAGGCTCGGATCATCGCGCGAACCGGCCACCACTACTACGCCGACAAGGACGACCTCCTGCTGGATCGCCTGCGCAAGCGGTTCAAGGCCAACGGCCTGCCGGACTGCGCCGCCTACGCGGCTCTGTTGAACGACAGGGCCCTGGGCGAGGCCGAATGGGCGGCCCTCGAGGCCGAGATCACCATCGGCGAGACCTTCTTCTTCCGCTACGCCGAGCAGTTCGCCGCCCTGCGCGGCACCATTCTGCCCGGCCTGATCGCGGCGCGGGCGCATGAGCGTTCCCTGAAGATCTGGAGCGCCGGCTGCTCGACGGGGGCCGAGCCGTATTCCCTCGCGATTCTCCTCCACGAGCTCCTCGGTCCCGCCCTGCCCGATTGGCGCATCGCCATCACCGGCAGCGACATCAGCACCGCGGCCCTGGCGACGGCGCAGGCCGGCCTCTACGGCCGCTGGGCCCTTCGAACCCTGCCGCCCGAGGAGCGGCTGCGCTACTTCACGTCCGGCCCGGTCCTGCCGGGTCCGGGCCGGGAGGGAACCTACACCCTGCGCACCGACTACCGCCGGATGGTCCGCTTCGAGCGCCGCAACCTGATGGAGCTCGTCGACGGCACCGCGCCGCCGCACCTCGCCGACTTCGATCTGATCCTGTGCCGCAACGTGCTGATCTACTTCGAGGCCGAAATCGTGCTGGGGATCGTGCGCGGTCTCGGGCGGCGCCTGCTGCCGGACGGTTGGCTTCTCATCGGCCACGCCGAGCCCAATCCCGCCTTCGCCCAGACCCTCGAACCGGTGAACCTGCCCGGCACCGTGGCCTATCGCCCCCGGGGGGCCGGCGAGCCGGTGATGGTGCAGCCGCCCGTCCCCTCCGCCCCGTGGGAACCCACCCTTCCCTGGATCGGCGAAGGGGCGAGCGCAACCGATCTTCGGAGCGTGTCGGACCCGTTGCCGGTCTGCCCGACCGGTGGGACGCTGGAGGTGGGGGCAGATGCGGACGGGGCGGGGCGGGACGCTTCTCCTCGGAACGACATCGCTCCACCGGTGACCCTCGACGACGATCTCACTCGGATCCGCACCCTGAGCGATGCCGGCGAGACCGGCCAGGCTTGGCGCAGGGTCCGGGCGGCCCTTCGTGCCGCTCCGATGGCGGCGGTCCTGCACTATTACGATGGGCTCCTCGCCCGGACCCTCGGGCGCGACGCGGAGGCCGAAGCGGCGCTGCGACGGGCTCTCTACCTCGATCCCGGCTTCGTCATGGCGCATTATCAGCTCGGCCTGCTTCTGATCGCCATGACGCGGCCGGCGGAGGGCTGCCGTTTCCTCGACAATGCCATCCGCCTCGGCGAGACCCTGCCGGCCGTGGCGCATCTCGCCGAAGCCGACGGGATCGGCCCGCGGGAACTGGCGCAGAGCGCGGCCCTGGCGCGTTCCACCCTGGAGGATCTTGCCGAATGAAGGCCATCCCAAGAACGTCCGCCATGAACGTCACCCCATGAACGGAGCCGCCGAAGCCGCCCGCCGACGGGCCCTGCGGGAGGCCCGCACGCGCGCCCTCGCGGGGCGGGATCGGGCCGCGGGGCAGCGGGTGACCCTGCGCTCGTTCCTCGTGTGCGCGTGCGGCGAGGATCGCTACGGCCTGCCCCTCGCCCAGGTCGCCCAGGTCCTGCCCGCTCGCCCCGTCACGGCGGTGCCGGACGCGCCCGATGCCCTCCTCGGCGTCGTCGCCCTGTCGGGCCGGGTGGTGAGCCTGCTCGGGCTTGCGCGTGCGCTGGGACGCCCCGGTGCCGCCGAGCCCGGAGCCGGTCATATCGTGGTCCTGCGCGGTGGTGCGGCGGCCGTGGCCCTGGCCGTGGACCGGGTGGAAGGCGTCGTCGCCATCGCGGCGTCCGACCCGGACCTTCCGAACGCCACCGAAAGCCTCCTCGATCCGGCCGTCGCGGGATTGGGTCCCGGGGCGGTTTCGGGCTATGCCCCGGCGGGAACCCATGGGGGCGACGGCTTCGTCGCCGTCGATCTGCCGCGCCTCCTCAGGCGCTACCTGTCCTGAGTGTCCCTCGGAGAACGCCCGCCGCACCGTCGCGCTCGGAACGAGAGCCGACGGTGATCGGGCGTTCCGGAAGGCACTCCGGCGCCACCTGCCCGGTGTGCGTCGGTTTCGTGGAGCCTTGAGCCAGCCTGTGTCGATCTCCATCGGAAAACGCATCCTCCTCGGCTTCGTCGCCATCACCGTGGTGATCGTGGCGCTGGGCCTCTACGCCCTCGACCAGATCAGCGCCGTGCGCGACAACATGAACACCATCGTCAAGCGGGACCTGACGGTGGCGCGCCAGCTCGACGACCTCGGCAACAAGGCCCGCGACATGGGGCTCTTGCGGCGCAACGCCGTGATGGCGGCGCTCATGCGCAACCGCCCGGAGGCGGAGCTGATCCAGATCGTCGAGACCTGGCGGCGCATGGGCCAGGAGGCCGATGCGCTCTTCGGCGAGGTGGTCCGGACGGCCAACGGGTATTCCGCCACGGCGCCGGCTCCGGCGCGCGCCGCGGCCTGGAAGAAACTCGCCGAGACCGCCGAGGCGGCGGCCGGCGACTTCCGGCAGTTGCGCGCGGTCAGCGAGCCGCAATTCACCGCCATCGCGGCCAGGGACGCCGAGGCCATCGAGGCGCGCAACGAGCCGATCAACCGGATGCAGGAGGTGCTCCTGGCCGACATCGAGCGCACCCGCGAGGCCCTCGACGCCGGGATCGCCGCCGGCCAGCAGCGCGCCGCGGAAATCTACGACCGCAGCCTGTGGTCCGTCATCCTGACCCTGGCCGCCAGCGTGCTGCTCAGCATTCTCATCACCGCCCTCATCCGGCGGGGCGTGGTCAAGCCCTTGGAGGACGTGATGCAATTCGCCGAACGCGTCGGCGGCGGCGACCTGTCCGGCACCCTGGCGACGAAGGGCGACGACGAGATCGCCCGGCTCGGGCGCACCCTCAACGGCATGGTGGCCGGGCTCGCCGATCTGGCGCGCACCAACCGCGCCGCGACTGCGGATCTCAACGCGGCGGCGGCGGAGATCCGCGCCTCGGCCCAGGAGCAGGCGGCCTCCGTCGAGGAGCAGTTCGCCGCCGTCCAGGAGACCGCCGCCACCGTCGACGAGATCACCCATTCGGGCGCCCAGATCGGCAAGCGCGCCGGCGAGGTCATCGCCACGGCGCAATCCACCGCCCAGACCTCGCGGGCGGGCCTGCGCGCGGTGGCCGACACCGCCAAGGCCATGGAGGCGATCCGCGAGCAGGCCGAGGCGGTGGCGGGCAACATCGTCGCCCTGTCCGAGAAGACCCAGGCCATCGGCGACATCATCACCACCGTCAACGACATCTCGGAGCGCACCCACCTCCTGGCGCTGAACGCCGCCATCGAGGCGGCGGCGGCGGGCGACAGCGGGCGGAGCTTCGCCGTCGTCGCCTCGGAGATGAAGCTGCTCGCCGATCAGGCCAAGGCGGCGACGGGGCAGGTCCGCACGATCCTGGGCGAGATCCAGCGCGGCATCAACACCTCGGTGATGCTGACCGAGGAGGCGGTCAAGCGCGCCGCCGCCGGCAAGGCCCGCTCGGACACCACCCAGAGGACCATCGAGGAGATCACCGCGAGGGTCGAGGAGAGCGTCCAGACCTTCCAGCAGATCGTCGCCTCGACCAACCAGCAGCAGCTCGGCATCGAGCAGGTGATGGGCGCCCTCCAGAACATCCGCCAGGCGAGCCAGCAGACGGCAGCCGGCACCCGCGAGGTCGAGGCCGCCTCGGCCAATCTCACCGAGCTGGCCCAGGCCCTGATGACCCTGGCCGAGCGCTACCGGCACTGAGTGTCTCTCACAAAACTCCCGCTGCAACGCCGTATTCGAGGCGAGAACCGATGATGACCGGGAGTTTTGTGAGGCACTCTGAGACGCGGGAGGCCGAGGCCATGAAACGAACCCGCTTCCCGAAGGGCCCGGGCCCGCTTCCGCACGTGCGTTCGCACCTGCGGAAGCGGGCCTGAGCGGCGAGCCGAACCGGATGGACATTCGCCAACTCCTCCTCGCGGCCTTCGAGGTCGAACATCGCGAGCATATCGACGCCATCCGCGCGGCCCTGGCCGGGGCGGCGGAGTCCCGCGACTGGAACGACGTGTTCCGCCGGGCGCACAGCCTGAAGGGGGCGTCGCGGGCCGTCGACCTGCCGGCGGTGGAGGCCGTGGCCCATCGGTTGGAGACCCTGTTCGACCGCATCGTCGAAGGCGGCGGCACCCTCGACCGGGGTGCGGAGGCCGCGGTCCAGCTCGCGCTCGACCGGATCGAGGCCTATGTCGGCGGCCTTACCGACGGGGTCGGCGCGCCGATGCCGGACGATGCGCTGCAGGCCCTCGACCGCTGCCTCGACCCCGGATCCCCCGTGGCAGCCGCGCCGGATCCGGCGCTCCGGCCGGCCGAAGCGCCGCCGGCCGTTCCACCCGCCGCCCCTGCGCTGACCGCGCCCGAGCCGGCGCCCGAGGCCGGCGCGCTGCTGCGCGTCCCGGCCGAGGCCATCGATGCCCTGACCCGGGCGAGTCACGAGCTCGCGAGTGCCCTCGGGGGCGAGGTGGTCCTGGCCGAGGGGCTCGCCAGATTGACCCGGCGGGCGGGCGACCTCGGCCTCATGGCCGAGCGGTTGCGCGGGACGGCGACGGCCGCGACGTCCCTGCGCGACCTCGAGACCGGTCTGCTCGCCCTGGCCCGCGAGGCCGCCGACCTGTCGCGGGTGCGCCTCACCGTCGCCTCCGCCGTCGAGGCGGCCGCGGCCCGGGTGGCCGAGCACGCCGAGCGCCTCGCCCTCGTGCCGGCCGAGACGGTGTTCGGCGGGTTTCCCCGCGCCCTGCGCGAACTCGCCCGCGAGGGCGGGCAGGAGATCGCCGTCCAGACCACCGGCCTCGATCTTCCGGTGGAGCGCTCGATGCTCCAGGCCCTCAAGGATCCGGTGCTGCATGCCCTGCGCAACGCCCTGAGCCACGGGGCCGAAGCCCCGGAGGCGCGCGCCCGCAGCGGCAAGCCGCCGGCCCTCGCCATCGGCCTCGACGTCGCCGTCCGGACCGGGCGTCTCGTCGTCACGGTCCACGACGACGGGCGCGGGCCGGATCTGCGCGCCATCGCCGAGGCCGCGCGGCGGCGGGGGCTGGCGGCGACGGAGGACGATCCCGACGCACTCCTCGCCCTGGTGTTCGAGGCGGGGCTCTCGACGGCGACCGAGGTCGACACCCTGTCGGGGCGCGGCATCGGCCTGTCCGTGGTGGCCGACGCCGTCCGCCGCCTCGGCGGCCAGGTCCGCCTGAGTCCCCGAGCGCCCTGGGGCACCGAGCTCGCCATGACCCTGCCCCTGCAGGCGGCGCGGCGTGCGATGCTCCTCGTCGAAGCGGGGCAGGCGACCTACGCCGTGCCGAGCGCCGCCGTGGAGCGGGTGATCCGGTTCGATCCGCGCGACCTCGACCGGGCCATGGGCCGGCCGGTCCTCAGGGTCGTGTCGGAGGGCGGCGCAGGCGCCACCCTGCCGGTCCTGGCGCTGGCCGATCTGCTCGGTCGTCCCGGCGGCCGGCCGCCCGAGGCGGGGGCCGCCGTCGTCCTGCGGGCCGGGGGGCGGCGCGTGGTCCTCGTCGTCGAGACCCTGCGCGAGGTCCGCACCCACCTCGTCCTGCCGGCGCCGCCCATCGGCGCCGACCCGCGCCTCGTCTCCGGCACGGTGATCCTGGGCGACCGCCCCGTCCTCGTCCTCGAACCGGACGGCCTCGTCGCCCGGGCGGCGGAGGCCGGATTTCAGGCCGGACCGGATGCCGCGCTCCTCCCCGGGGCGGAGCGCGGAACGATCGGTTCGGCCTCACGTTCGAACAACCTCGCGAACAACATCGCCGCAACCCCGGCGACCATCCTGGTCGTCGACGATTCCATCACCACCCGCACCCTGGAGAAGGGCATCTTGGAAGCGGCCGGTTACCGCGTCGTCGTCTGCGTCGACGGGCAGGACGCCATCGAGCGCCTGCGCGCCGGGATCGAGCCCATCCGGCTGGTGCTGGCCGATGTCGAGATGCCGCGCCTCGACGGGTTCGGCCTGCTGAAGGCCATCCGGGCGGAGGAATCCGTCGCGCGCCTGCCGGTCATCCTGATGACCTCGCGGGGCGATCCCGAGGACGTGGCGCGCGGCCTCGACCTCGGGGCCGACGCCTACCTGACCAAGCAGAGCTTCGACCAGCGCCGTCTCCTCGAGACCATCGGGCAATTGCTGTGACCGGACCCGCGACCCCCGACACGCCCCGCGTGCGGGTGATGCTCGTCGAGGATTCCCTCGTCGTGCGCCAGCTCCTCATCCACATCGTCGGGCGCGATCCGCGCCTCGAGGTCGTGGCCGCCGTCGCCTCGGGCGAGGAGGCGCTCGCCACCCTCGCGTCCGCCCGGCCCGACGTCATTTCCATGGACATCCGCCTGCCGGGCATCGACGGCCTGGAGACCACCCGCCGGATCATGGCCGAGCGGCCGACGCCCATCGTGGTGGTGGCCGACGCCATCGAGGATTCGTCCCTGCGCATCTCCATGAACGCCCTGCGGGCCGGCGCCCTCTCGGTGGTGGAGAAGCCGGTGGCCACCACCCATGCGGGCTACGAGACCGTGGCCACGGAGATCTGCACGCAGCTGCGCATCATGGCCGCCGTGCCGGTGATCCGCCGCCGGCCCATCGGTGCGGAATGGGCGGGCCGGCCCCGCGACCTGCGTGCCCTGATCCCCGCCATCGCGTCCGAGGCACCGAGCGTGGTCGCCATCGCGGCGTCCACGGGCGGCCCTCCGGCCCTCGCCCGGGTCATCGGGGCGCTGCCCGAAGCTTTCCCCCTGCCGGTCCTCGTGGTCCAGCACATGGGTGCGGCCTTCATGGAAGGCTTCGCCGCCTGGCTGAACGGCGTCGTCGCCCTGCCCGTCGCCGTGGCGCGCGACGGCGAGCGCGCGGCCCCCGGCCGGGTCTACGTCGCGCCCGGCGACCGCCACCTCGAACTGGCGCCCGGCGGGGGCCTGCGCCTGACCGACGCCGACCCCGTGGGCGGGCAGCGCCCGGCCGCCACCGCCCTGTTCCGCTCCCTCGCCCGCCATGCCGGTCCGCGCGGGGTCGGCGTGCTGCTGACCGGCATGGGCGAGGACGGCGCCGTTGGGCTCCTCGACATGCGCCGTGCCGGGGGCGCCACCATCGCGGAGGACGAGAGCACCGCGGTGGTATTCGGCATGCCGGCCGCCGCGATCCGGATGGGAGGCGCCGGCACGGTGCTGCCGCTGGACCGGGTGGCTTCCCATCTCGCCAGGATCGTCGCCGGCGGGGGCATGCCGTGAGCGAGCCGGCCCGCCTTCTGCTCGTCGAGGATTCCGAGACCCAGGCCCTCGAATTGCGGCTGCTGCTCGAAGGGCACGGCTTCTCCGTCGAGCGCTGCGCCACCGCGGAAGCGGCCCTCGACCATCTCAACACCCGCCTGCCCGACCTCGTGGTGGCCGACCACCACCTGCCCGGCATGAACGGCGACGAGTTCGCCCGCCAGCTCCGCCTGTCCCTGCGCACCCGCGCCCTCCCGCTTCTCATGCTGACGGGGGCGCGCGACGGCGAGCGCCAGGGTTTGGAGAGCGGCGCCGACGCCTACGTGGCCAAGTCCGCCGACCGCGACATCCTGATCCTGCGCATCCGCGCCCTCCTGCGCGAGCGCCTGGGCGGCGGCTCGGAGGCGCCCGGCGCCTCGGGGTTCCGGCGCGGGCGCGTCCTCGTCGTCGACGGAAGCGCCACCTACCGCACCTTCCTCGCCGGGCTGCTGGCCCACGAGGGCCACCTCGTCAGCGTCGCCGACACCGCCGAGGCCACCCTCGCCGCCCTCGACGCCGACGGCGCCGCCTTCGACTGCGTCACCATCGATCTCCTCGGCACCGCCTATGACGGCCTCGGCCTGTGCCGGGCCGTCGACGCCCGCCGGGCCGCCGACATCGCCGCCCGCGAGGCCGGCACGCCCACCTTCCACGTGGTCGGCATCGCGGGCAGCACGCCGGCCAAGGATTTCCTCGTCCAGGCCTTCGCGGCCGGTGCCGACGACGTGGTGTCCAAGATCGACGGCGACGTGCTGGTGATGCGGGTGCGCAGCCTGGTGCGGCGCAAGCTCCTGGAGGAGGACAACCGTCGCATCGCCGGCGAGTTCGGCGCCCGCGAACGCGCCCTGGAACGGGCCCGGGCCGAGGCCGAGGCGGCGGAGGCCCGCGCCGCCCTCGCGGGTGCCCTGGAGCAGGCGAATTCGGATCTCGCCACCGCCAACCGCAAGCTCACGGATGCCCAGGCCAAGCTGGTGCAGGCCGCCAAGATGGCCTCGCTGGGCGAACTCGTCGCCGGCATCGCCCACGAGATCAACAACCCGCTCGCCTTCATCCTCGCCCACCAGGGCACCGTGGAGCGCCTGCTGACCGAAGTGGCCGCGGACCCCGCCCCGGCCGACGCCCCGCGCCTCCTGAAGAAGTGCGGCGACCGCGTCGGCGCCATGCGGATGGGCCTGACCCGGATCCAGGACCTCGTCCTGAATCTCAGAAAATTCTCGCGCCTCGACGAGGGCGAGCGCGCCCTCGTCAACGTGCCCGACGCCATCGAGACGGTGCTGGCCCTGATCCAGCACAAGCTCGGCGACCGGATCGGGGTGGTGCGCGACTTTTCCGGCCGGCCGGAAATCCACTGCACCCCGGCGCTCCTCAACCAGGTGGTGATGAACATCCTCGGCAACGCCGCCGACGCCATGCCGGAGGCCGGCACCATCACGATCCTCACCGCCAGTACCGACGAGATCGACGAGATCCGCATCTCGGATACCGGGCCGGGCATTCCCGAACCATTGCGCGAGCGGATCTTCGAGCCGTTCTTCACGACGAAACCTGTCGGCGCGGGCACCGGCCTCGGTCTCGCGATTGCCTACTCGGTGGTACAGGCGCATAGCGGCACGCTCACGGTCGAGGCCGCCCCGGGCGGCGGAGCCTGTTTCATCATCGGCATCCCCCGGCAGGCGCGGTGAGCATGTCCAAAGCTACGATCCTCGCCGTCGACGACGAACCCGACATCCTCATCGCCCTCGAGGACCTGTTCGAGGACGAGTACCGGGTCCTGACCACCAGCCGTCCGGCCGAGGCCCTGGAGATCCTGGCGGCCGAGCCCGACATCGCCGTCATCGTGTCGGACCAGCGCATGCCGGGGATGACCGGCGACGCCATGCTGGCCCAGGCCCGCGGCCTGCACGACGCCCAGGCGATCCTGCTCACGGGCTACGCCGACATGAGCGCCGTCATCAGTGCCCTCAACCAGGGCGGCATCACCGGCTACGCCACCAAGCCCTGGGACGCCGATCTCCTGCGCGGCGCCGTGCGCCAGGCCTACGAGCGCCACCGCCTCGGGCGCGAACTCGCCACGGAGCGCGCCCTGCTCATGGGCCTCCTGGATCACTCCGAGGATGCGATCTCGTTCAAGGACGGACAGGGCCGGTTCGTCCGCCTCAATGCCCGCAAGGCCGAGCGCCTCGGGCGAACGACCGCCGAGTGCCTCGGGCGCACGGAGGCGGCGCTCCGGGGCGACCCCGCGAGCACGGACCACGCCGGCACCGAAACCGACGGGGCGGCGGAGGCCGACGCCCAGGCCATCGCGGCGGGCCGGCCGACGGAGACCGAGATCACCGAGGGGCCGGAGGGGGCGGAGCGCTGGAGCCACGTCGCCCGGGTGCCGATCCGCGGCGCCTCGGGCGCGGTGGTGCATCTCGCCACCATCGAGCGCGACGTGACCGAGCACCGGCTTCTCGAAGCGCGCCTGCGCCAGTCGGACAAGATGCAGGCGCTGGGCACCCTCGCGGGCGGCATCGCCCACGACTTCAACAACCTCCTCACGGCGATTCTCGGCAGCCTCGAACTCGCGACCCCCAAGATCGCGGACCAGCCCCGCGTGCTGCGCCTCGTCACCAACGCGACGCAGGCGGCCCAGCGCGGAGCGACCCTGACGAAGCGCCTCCTCGGCTTCAGCCGCTCGCGCGACCTCCGGCCCCGGGCCGTCGACCTCAACCACGTCATCGCCGGCATGGGCGAGTTGCTGGGGGGGAGCCTCGGCGGCCTCGTGGGGCTGACCCTGCGGCTCGACCCGGCCGCACCCGCCGCCCGGGTCGATCCCGATCAGCTCGAACTCGCGGTGCTCAACCTGTGCATCAACAGCCGCGACGCCATGCCGGAGGGGGGGAGCATCACCGTCTCGACCCGGATTTTGGCCCTGCGGGACGATCCCGACCTGCCGGATGGCGACTACGCCGCCATCGAGGTTGCGGACACCGGCACCGGCATCCCGCCGGCGATCCTGCAACGGGTGTGCGAGCCGTTCTTCACCACCAAGGCCGTCGGCCAGGGCACGGGGCTCGGCCTCGCCATGGTGTTCGGCCTCGCCCAGCAATCGGCCGGGCGCCTGCGCATCGCCAGCGAGGTCGGCGAGGGCACCCGCGTCGAACTGCTGCTGCCCCGCACCGAGGCCGAGATCGTGGGGGAGGCCGCACCCGAGCCGGCCCCGGCGGCGCCCGTCCAGGCCGCACGCATCCTCGTGGTGGACGACGACCCCGAGGTGCGTCACGTGACGGCCTCGTTCCTCGCCACCTTCGGCTACGCCGAGAGCGAGGCGCCGGACGGGCCCTCGGCCGTGACCCTGCTGGAACGGGACCGCTTCGACCTCGTGGTGGCGGATCTGGCCATGCCGGGCATGACCGGCGTCGAGCTCGCCGCCATCGTGCGCGCGCGATGGGCCGGCGTGCCGGTGCTCATCCTCACGGGTCACGCCGAGGCGATCCCGATCCCGGCCGACCTGCCGGTGCTGCGCAAGCCCTTCGAATCCGGCGATCTCGCGGCCGAGGTGTCCCGCCTCCTCGTCCCCGGGCCTTGACGGCGCCGCCCGCCCGGCCGGGCAGGCGTTGCTCCCCGGGCGTAATCGCGCCAAAGCAGTCCGAACCGTCATCCCATCCGACAGAGCCCCCGTGCCCCCTCCTCCCTCGAAGCTGCAGACCCTGCTGCCCGATCTCGGGCAACGCGTGCTCGTGATGGGCATCCTCAACGTCACGCCGGATTCGTTCTCCGACGGGGGGCGCTTCGCCGATCCCGGGCCCGCCCGCGCCCAGGCCGAGACCCTGGTGGCCGAGGGGGCGGCGCTGATCGACATCGGCGGGGAATCGACCCGGCCGGGGCATACCCCCGTCTCGGCCGAGGAGGAGCAGGCCCGCATCCTGCCGGTGATCCGCGACCTCGCGTCCCGCCTGCCCGTGCCGATCTCCGTCGACACCTACAAGGCCGCCACCGCCCGCGTCGCCCTGGAGGCGGGTGCGCGCATCGTCAACGACGTCTGGGGCCTGCAGCGCGAGCCCGACATCGCCCACGTCGCCGCCGATCACGGCGCGCCCGTGATGGTGATGCACAACCGCGAGACCATCGAGCCCGGGATCGACATCGTCGCCGACATGCTGCGCTTCTTCGAGCGCTCGCTCGCCATCGCTCGGCTGGCCGGCATCCGCGACGCCGACATCGTCCTCGATCCGGGCATCGGCTTCGGCAAGAGCTGGGAGCAGCACCTGGACGCCCTGCGGCGGCTGCCCGAGATCGTCGCCCTCGGCTTTCCCGTCCTCGTCGGCGTCTCGCGAAAGTCCCTGCTGGGGCGCCTGCACAACACCGAGACGAAGCCCGTCGACCGCCTGTTCGGCTCGCTGGCGAGCCACGTTCTGGCCGCGACCCTCGGCGCCGGGATCGTGCGCGTCCACGACGTCGCGCCCCATGTCGATGCCCTCCGGGTGGTGGATGCCGTGATGAGGCCGGAGCGATGACCCTGTCCCATCCCGGCGACCGCATCCTCGTCCAGCGCATCGCGGTCTTCGCCTATCACGGGCTCCTCGAGGAGGAGGCGCGCCTCGGCCAGCGCTTCTACATCTCCCTCGAATGCCGCCTCGACCTGGCGCCGGCGGGCCGCTCCGACGAGGTCGCTCACACGGTGAGCTACGCGGACCTCACCGAGATCGTCACCCGGATCGCGACCCAGCGGCGCTTCGCCCTCATCGAGGCTCTGGCCGAGGCCATCGCGGCTGAGATCCTGTCGGCGCACGAACCCATCCGGTCCGTGAGCGTGCGGGTCGACAAGCCGAGCGCGCCGGTACCGGCGGTGATCGAGGGCGTCGCCATCGAGATCGTCCGCCACCGGGCCGGAGACGCGTCGTGAACGCCGCCTATCTCGGCCTCGGCTCCAACATAGGCGACAAGGCCGCGACCCTCGCCGAGGCGGTGGCGCGCCTCGCCGTGACGCCGGGCATCCGCATCACCGCCCGCTCGGCCGATTACCGCACCCCGCCCTGGGGCGACACCGACCAGGATTGGTTCCTCAACGCGGCCTTGGGGCTGGAGACGAACCTGTCGCCGCACGACCTCTTGGAGGCGGGCCTCGCCATCGAGACCGCCATGGGCCGGGTGCGCGAGCGCCGCTGGGGGCCGCGGGTCATCGACATCGACGTGCTGCACTATGCCGGCGCCACCATCGACGACGCCCGCTTGGTCCTGCCGCACCGGTTCGTCCGCGAGCGCGCCTTCGTGCTCGTGCCGCTGGCCGAGATCGCCCCCGACCTGGTCATCGGCCCCGAGACCGTGGCGCAGGCGCTCGCCAAGCTCGACACCACGGGCATCGAGCCGGTCTGATCAGGGGCGGATCTCCACGGGCGTGCCGACATCGACCCGGGCGTAGATGTCCGCCATCTCGCCATTGGTCACGCCGACGCAGCCGTTGGTCCAGTCGACGAAGCGGTGCAGGGGGCCGAACCACGAGAAGCCGTTGAGCAGGCCGTGGATCATGATGTCGCCGCCGGGCTCCCGGCCCTCCGCCGCCGCCACGGCCGCCTGCTCCGGCGTCGGATAGGACACCTTGAGCGACAGGTGGGCGACGCTGCGCGGGTTGCGATACGCGATCGCATAGAGCCCCTCCGGCGTGCGCCCGTCGCCCTCGCGGGCCTTCTGGCCGACGGGCGCGAAGCCGAGGGAGACCGGATAAGTGGCGAGCACCCGTCCCTCCCGCAGGAGGGTGAGGCGCCGCGCGGCCTTCTCGACGAGGACGGCGTCGGCCCGGTCCGAGACCGGCACGAGGTCCGGCTCGACGCGAGTCCATTGCTGCCGGTCTGCGACGACGGCGACCGTCCCGAGACCCACGACGACGGCGGCGGCGAGCCACCATCGCCGGGTCCGGGGCGGACGTGCGTCCGTCATCTCAAGGGGATGCCGGGGCGAGGAGCTTGTTGCCCTCTTCCTCCAGCAGCGGCACGTCGAAGTCCCGCAGGACCTTCTCGATGTCGGTGCGACGCTTGCGCAGGATGGTGTTGAGGCTGCGCTTCCAGTCGTTCTCCTCCATCCGCACGCCGAGGGCGATGCGGAAGGTGAGCGGTGGCCGGTCGGGCTCTTCCAGCAGCGGCACCACCGCCATGGGCACGCCGCTCTGTTTCGCCAGCCAGCCGGCGGCCGGCCCCCACAGGATCGCCGCGTCGATCCGCTTCTCGGCGAGATCCGCGATCACCTCGGCCGCGATGGTCTGGTGTTTGCGCGCCGGGTCGAGCTGGTAGGGCGCGTAGGCCTTCATGGTGCTGACGAGGCCGAGTTCACCCATGCGGTTCACCGGGGGCGTGCCGCCGATGACGCCGATGGCCTTGCCCTTGAGGCGCGCATCGTCGAGGCGCGTCACCCCGTCGAGGTCGCCCTTGCGGGTGACCAGGGTGTAGGCCGAGCGATAGTACGGGTTGGTGTGCTGCACGAGTTCGCCGCCGGACGCCGACCCCATGATGAGGTCGCACAGGCCGGTGCCCAGGGTGTTGCGCACGAAGCCGGGTCCCTGCGTCAGCCAGTAGTAGCGGACCTTGACCTTCAGCTCCTCGGCGATGATCGCCGCGATGCGGTTCTCGAACCCGTCCTCCTTGCGCTGGGAGAACGGCATGTTGCCCGGATCGCCACAGACCCGAAGGGTGTCCGTGGTGACGAGGTCGGGCAGCGATTGCGCCAACGCGGGTCGCGCCCCTGCTGCGGCGAGCAGGAGCGCGAGGACGAGGCCGGTGGTCGAGCCTGTGCGGGTCATCAGCCGCCCAGGCACTCCTTCTCGGCCTTCTTGGCGGCCTCGGGCTTCTCTTCCTTGTCCGTCGGGCGGACGCGCGGCATGGCGCCGGAGGCACGGGCCTTCAGGTAGGTGTAGAGATCGTCGGCGTAGCACATGACGTTCTTGTTGTCGCCGAAGGCAGGCATGACGTTGGTGCCGGCCGCGCTGACATCCTGTTTGCCGCCGGCGATGACGCCGATGAACTCCTCGTACGACAGGCGCTTGAGCGAGTCCTTGAGGGCGGGCGCGTAGGTCGAGCCCATGGCGTCGGGGCCGTGGCAGACGTGGCACTCGGCGTGATAGCGGCGGTAGCCGGAATAGGCGTACCAGTCGAACTTCTTGCCATCGTTGCTGATGTGATAGGTCGGAGCGCCGTCCTTGTCGAAATACTTGCCGTCCTCGACCTTCACCGCCTGATACTTGTCGAGCAGCTTGGCGTCCTTCTCGGGCGCATTGGGATCGAGTTGGTTGACCAGGGCCGCATCGGTGGGCTTGGCGTCCGCGGTCTTGGCGTCCGCGGTCTTGGCATCAGCCAGCTTGGCGTCCTGCGCCTGGACGGCAGCAGTGGATGCGAGCGCGAGAACGAGGGCGGCCACGAGCGGACGGATGGCGGCTTTGCTTTGGTACTGCAACGACGTTTCTCCCAGGAGCATCCATCGGCCCGTTCGACCGATGTTCGAATTGTTCTTGATAATGACCTAATCATAAAGATGCCGGCGCGGAAACCCGCGCCGGCACCCTAACCTTCAAAGCTTCGTGCGACCGATTAGTTCGGGAGCGCGAACACGGTCAGCTGACCGCCGAGGTTGGTGTAGTTCGAGAGGGCGGCGTAGCCACCCACCGCGCCGAGACCGGCGTTCGGGTCGGTCAGGCCGGCCGCGAGGCCGATGCCGGCCCAGCCACCGACACCCGACAGGATGCCGACGAACTGCTTGCCCTTGTGCTGGTAGGTCATCACGTTGCCGATGATGCCCGACGGGGTCTTGAACTTGTAGAGCTCCTTGCCGGTCTTGGCGTCGACGGCCTTCAGGTAGCCCTCGAGGGTGCCGTAGAACACCACGTCACCGGCGGTGGCAAGAGCGCCAGACCAGACCGAGAACTGCTCGGAGTTCGACCACTTGATCTTACCCGCGATGTTGTCCCAGGCGATGAAGTTGCCCATGCCGCCGTGGCTGTTGGGGGCCGGGTACATGGCCAGCGTCGCGCCGACGTAGGGCTGACCGGGGGTGTAGGACACCCGGAACGGCTCGTAGTCCATGCAGACGTGGTTGGTGGGCACGTAGAACAGCTGGGTCTTCGGCGAGAACGCCGCAGGCTGCTGGTCCTTGGTGCCGAGAGCGGCGGGGCAGATACCCTTGGAGTTGGTATCCTCACCGTTCTGCTCGGTGGAGTACTTGGCCTGGACGAGCGGACGACCGTAGGTCTTCGAGCCCTTGTCCATGTCGACCTTGGAGGCCCAGTTCACCACCGGATCGAACTTCTCGGCGACAAGGAGCTCGCCGGTGGCGCGATCGAGGGTGTAGCCGAAGCCGTTACGGTCGAAGTGGGTGAGGAGCGGACGATCCTTGCCGTCGACCTTCTGATCCGTGAGGATCATCTCGTTGATGCCGTCGTAGTCCCACTCGTCGTGCGGGGTCATCTGGTAGACCCACTTGGTCATGCCGGTATCCGGGTTACGTGCCCAGATGGTCATGGACCACTTGTTGTCGCCCGGACGCTGCTTGGGGTTCCAGGTCGAGGGGTTGCCCGAGCCGTAGTAAACGAGGTCCAGCTTCGGATCGTAGGAGAACCAGCCCCAGGTGCAGCCGCCGCCGGTCTTCCACTGGTCGCCTTCCCAGCTCTTCAGCGAGGAATCCTTGCCGACCGGCTTGCCGAGCGAGGTGGTCTTCTCGGGATCGACGATCAGCTGGTCGTCGGGACCGACGGAGTAACCGCGCCAGGCCTTCTTGCCGGTCTTAGCATCGTAGGCCGTGACGTGGCACTGCACACCGAACTCGCCGCCGGAGATGCCGACGATGATCTTGTCCTTCACGGGCAGAACGGTAGCGGTGTTGGTCTCACCCTTCTTGGGGTCGCCGTTGACGACGGACCAGTTCACCTTGCCGGACTTGGCGTCGAGCGAGACGACGGTGGTGTCGGCCTGGTGCAGGATGATGTTGCCATCGGCGTAGGCGAGACCACGGTTGACCGTGTCACAGCACATGACCGGGATGACCGACGGGTCCTGCTTCGGCTCGTACTTCCAGACGATCACGCCTTCCTTGTCGAGGTCGAGGGCGTAGACGATGTTCGGGAAGGGGGTGTGGACGTACATCATGTTGCCGACGACGAGCGGGGAGCCCTCGTGGCCGCGCAGCACGCCGGTCGAGAACGTCCAGGCGACCTGGAGTTGCTTGACGTTGCTGGCGTTGATCTGGTCGAGCTTGGAATAGCGGGTGTTGCCGTAATCGACGGTCTGAAGGACCTGCTCGGCCGGGTTGGCCGTGCGCTTCAGGACGTCTTCGTTGGCGAGGACCGGGCTAGAGGCCACCAGGCCGGCGCCCAGGGCGAGAAGGTGAACCGCTCTCATGCATTCCTCCGACAAGTCTTGACACCGAGCGTTCGCAGATCCGGAGATGCGCGAGTTTTCGATGCGACCTGCTGTTTGCGACAGGGACAGATAACGCTTCCGTAGCGGGCGGAGGGCCGAACCGAACCATGAGGTCCCGGGTCGATCCCCCTGGCCGAGGGCCGCTATCCCTTTGCGGCGCCCCTCGAAACCGAAGCTTGAATGAACTCTAAGAAAAATTCCGGGGCCGTCAACTCGCTTTGTGAGGGTTTCCTGAGGCTAGGCCAAAGGTCGTAATGCTACGACCTTGGTGAATCGACCCCTAATGCTGCGGCGCAACCGATGTTGCGGTGCAAAAACAGCGATCTTGTTACCAAAGCTTTTTATAGGGCGGACGGGATCTTATGCGCGAAACGCATGCGGACATGCGGAATGCATGCGTGGTCCTCGATTCCGGCTGGATTCGGGCCGAACGCGCCCTTGGCTTCGGTCGGGCGCCGCCGGTAGCCCCGGGGACATGCAGGATAGTGCAGGCGGGTATTCCGATCGCCGTATCGGTGGAAAGCCGCGGAACCCGCGCGACCCGTCACGTCCACGGGCGATGCGTTGTCTCGCCGCATCGGAGGCGCGGCGGCTTTTCCGGGGACGCCGACGCCTCCGCGGGCCCCTTGTCGGCTCAGACGGCGATGATGCCGGGGTAGCGGCCGGCCAGATCGGCCCGGGTCGCGTCCGCCCAGGGCCGGTCGCGGGCTTCGCGCGGGCGGTCCAGGGCCACGGTGGCGACGCGGCGCGCCGGTCGGGCCGACACCAGAACGAGCCGGTCGGCGATGGCGATGGCCTCGGCGACGTTGTGGGTCACCATCAGGACTCCCATGCCGGTTCCGGTGACGCTGTCGACGACCAGACCGCGCAGGGCCGCCGCCGAGGCGTCGTCGAGGGACACGAACGGTTCGTCGAGGACGAGGATGCGCGGGCTCTGGGCCAAGGCCCGCGCCAGGGCGACGCGCCGGGCCATGCCGAGGGACAGGGCGCCGGGATAGCGACGCCGCCACGGGGTCAGGCCGAGGGACTCGAACAGGGCATCGAGATCGCGGCCGCGCGCGGTGCGCGGCAGGGCGAGGCGCACGTTCTGCTCGACGGTGCGCCAGGGCAGCAGGCGCGGCTCCTGGAACACCATGGCGATGCCGGCGGTCTCCGGGTCGGGCGTCACGCTGCCGTCGTAGGCGGTGTCGAGGCCGAGCAGGATGCGCAGGGTCGTGGTCTTGCCCGCCCCCGAGGGGCCGATGAGGCAGGTGATCTCGCGCGCGTGAAGGGAGAAGCCCAAGTCCCGCACCGCCTCGACGGGCTCGGGGCCGCCGGCGCCGTAGATCTTGGAGCGGATGTCGACGGTGAGGGCCGCGGGCCCGGCGCCGCCGGCGGACATGGGCTCAGCGCCAGCGTCGGACATGGGCTTCGAGGCGCTGGAGGACGAGAATGTCGATGGCGATCATCACGCTCATGAACACGATGCTGTAGCCGACGATGGCGGCCACGTTCAGGCTCTGGACGAAGTAGTAGTTGATGGCGAAGCCGACCCCGTTGGGCCGTCCCAGCAGCTCGATCACCAGGACGATCTTCCAGGCCAGCGACAGACCGGAGCGGGCGGCCGCCACCACGAAGGGCTGGAGTTGGGGCACCAGCACGTGGGCGATCCAGGTGCGCCGGTCGAACCGGTAGGTCCGGGCCATCTCCTCCAGTTGCGGATCGAGGCCGCGCGCGCCCTCGCGCAGGATCACGGCGACGTTCGGCAGCTTGTTGAGCACCACGGCCAACACCGCCGCGCCCTCGTTGAGGCCGACCCAGATGTAGGCCAGCACGGTGATGACGAGCGCCGGGGTGTTGAGGAGGATGAGGAGCGGCGTGTCGAGGACGAGGTTGAGGCGCCGCGACCGCCCCAGCGCGATGCCGAGCAGCACGCCCAGCACCATGGCGAGCACGAAGGAGATCCCGACCCGCGCGAGGGTGATGCCGACGTTGGACCACAGGTCGCCCGAGGCGGATTCGCTCTGGATGAAGCTCAGGATCGCGAGGGGCGCCGGCAGCAGCCGCGAGCCGGCCGCGACGGCGGCCGCCTGCCACCCGGCCAGCAGGACGAGGACCGAGACGAGGCGGGTGGCGGTCCCCATGTCGCTAGAATCTCATCGTGCTAGGCAGGCTTCGCGGGAGTGGGCACCGGTTCTGCGTCGAGAACCCGAGTCGGTTCGCGTCGGGGCGCCGAAGCGAACCGGCTCAGAGAGGCGCAGAGCGGCTCCGGCGCGCGGTCGCGTGCGTCAGCCATTCGCCGTGCCGTCGTAGTACAGGTCCGGCGGCAGGGCGGTGCCGGCGCCGACGAGGCGCTCGCCCCCGAGCCGGGCCAGGACGCCGTAGAGACGCTCGCCGTCGGCGCGTTCGGCGGTGAGCGCCCGGCGCGGGATGCCGGCGAGGAAGTCGCGCTTCAGGGCCTCGAAGGTCGCCTCGTCCTCGGCCGCCATGAGGGGGCGGACCACGTCCCACGCCGAGGCGTCCTGGGCGAGCATGTCCTTGGCCGCCTTCGATGCGCGGGTGAAGCCCGCCACCGCCTCGGGCTTGGCCGAGACGGTCTCGCCCGCCAGGAGGTAGCCGATCAGCGCCATGGAGCCCGTGGCGCCGAAGGCCCGCATGATGTCGTCGGAGCCGATGATGCGCCGGAAGCCCTTCGGCTCCAGGCGCGCGCAATAGGTCCAGTACAGCAGGCCGGCGTCGAGTTCGCCCTGCTCGAGCTTGAGCGCCAGGAGGGGCGGCGCGCCGAACGCGATGGTGGCCTCGGTCTCGAGGTCGAGGCCGGCGGTGTCGCGGGCCTGGGCCTTGAGGAGGAGCCAGTTCTTGTCGAGCGGCCCGCCGGCGACGCCGATGCGCTTGCCCTTGAGGTCCTTGAGGGTGGCGATGGGACTCTTGCCCGGCACCATCAGGGACCCCTCGGTGGTGGAATAGGGAAAGAACCGCATGGCGCGGCCCTCGTTGCCGAGGCGGGCCGCCCACAGCAGGTCGCCCACGATGGTGTCGACCTGACCGCCCTGGAAGGCGATGCGGGCGGCATCGTTGCCGGCGAGCTTGACCACGTCGAGGGTGAAGCCGTTGGCCGTGTCCAGGCCGCGGGCCTTGATCACGGCGGCCTCCCACGACACCGTGCCGAAGGGCAGGCTGCCCACGGAAACCCTGGGGGGCGCGGCCCGGGCCGGGCGAGCGGCCAGGGGCAGCAATGCCGCCGTCGCGAGCAATCCGCGCCGTGACAGCATCGGCGGTCCCTCCCTTATTCTGTTGAGAGTCTCAATAGGATGTCCCGGTTCGGCCGTCCACCGGCGCGCCCGCGCCGGCGCTGAGGCGAAACGGCCCGCGCGTTTGCGCGGGCGTCCTTTCACGGGCGTCCTCGCGCGGACGTCCTTGCACCCGCGCCCCGCCCGTCGCAGGGTCGCCGCCAGGCGCCCGGCCGACGCCGGGCCACGGGAGGATCCACCATGGCCGAACCGCGCGAACCCGTCCTCGACGACGCCACCATCGAGGCCCGCCTCGCCGGCGAGCTGCCGGCCTGGCGCCTCGAGGACGGCTGGATCAAGCGCACCTACAAGACCGCGAGCTGGAAGAGCACGCTCATGGTCATCAACACCGTGGGGCACCTCGCCGAGGCCGCCTGGCACCATCCCGACCTCACGGCCTCCTACGCCTGGGTCGAGGTGCGCCTGACCAACCACGCCGCCAAGGGCGTGACCGAGAAGGACTTCGCCCTGGCGCGCAAGATCGAGGAGGTGGTCGGCTGGCAGCCCGGCACGGAGGGCGGCGCCCTCGAGGGCACCCCGACGGACCCGCGCTTCGCCTACATCAAGCACGACAAGTAGGGCGCGCGTCTCACCGCTCCGCCTTCACCCGGCGGCACTCGGTCTTGAGGTAGGCGGTCTTCCCGACTTCGTCGCGAAGGTCCGTGCGGGCGATGATCTCCTGCCAGCCGTTGGTGCAGCCGAGCTCGTTGGCGACGCGGACCTTGCGGACCTCGCTCGCCCTGTCGTCGGTGCAGCCCTCGATGGGGATGCCGTTGGCGCAGACGAGGACGACGGCGATGAAGGCGTTCACGGGCGGGCTCCGGCTGACAGACGCATCATCGGGTACGCGCAGCGCCGCGCCCCGGTTTCAGCCGATCTCCGGGTCAGCCGATTTCCAGGATCGTGTCGGGCGAGAACGTGGCGCCCTCGACCGGGTTGGCGACCCAACGGGTGCGCCCGACCCTGAGATCGTGGCCTGCGTGGAAATGACCCGAGATCCACACATCCGGGCGTGCGGCGTCGGGCAGGTCGTCCAGCACCGTGGTGGCGTAGAAGGCCGGCAGCCACCACGGCACGCCGGGCGCCCCGCGAAACGCATCCACCGCCGCCGTGCCGGCCGGGTGGTGGGTCACGCACACGCTCGGCCCGTCATGCGGCACCGACAGGGCCGCGACGAGCCCCGCCCGCTCGCGCTCATGCGCCGCCATGGCGTCCCGCGGCGACCACACCGAGCCGTCGCCGTTGCGGATGGCGCCGCGGAACTCGCGGGACCCGGTGACGGGGTCGGTCATGCGCGCGGCGGCGTAGGCGACGGGGTCGGCTGGCCGGTCCGGCGTCCCGGCGTCGCACCAGCGCCCGGCGAGGCGCCAGTCGGTCCACAGGGTGGTGCCGGTGAAGCGCACCCCGTCGAGGATCACGGACGCGCCCCCCTGGAGCAGGTGGATGGTGTGCCCCGCCTCGTTCAGGCGCGCGACCTCGGCCTCCAGGGCGGCGAGGAGCTGGGGCGCCGTGCGACCGTCGCCCGTGGGGGCGTAGCGCTCGTGGTTGCCGGGCACCAGCACGATGGGCCGGCCCTGCGCCAGGGCCACCACGGCCGCCAGCCCCCGCTCGGGATGGCCCTCCCACAGGTCGCCGGCGCAGGCGAGGACATCGAAGGCGGGGCGCGGCAGGGGGATCACGTCGAGGCGGCGACGCTCGAGGTGGAGATCCGAGATCGGAAAGACGCGCATGGAGTTCTGGAGCCTCGGACTTTCAGGAAGCCGTCTTCACGCGACCGCCCGTGAGCGACCGTTCTGCCTCAAGCCACCGTTTTGGCCGCGCGCCATTCCGCGCGGGCCGCCCGGAGGATGTCCCCGGCCGAATCCGCGTTGAGGACGGCGATGCCGGCGGCGGCGACGAGGTCGGGCCAGGGGGACAGGGTCAGGGCGGTGACGAGGCCGGCGGCGATGATGGCGAGGTTGGCGTAGGCGTCGTTGCGGGCCGAAAGGTAGGCCGCCCGGGTCAGGCTGCCGCCGCCGTCGCGGTGGCGCGCCAGCATCGCCGCGCAGACGAGGTTGACGCCCAGAGCCGCGAGCCCCGTCAGGGTCAGCGCCAGGGGCGCCGGCGGGGTCAGGTCTGAAAACTTCTCGTAGGCCGCGTAGGCCGTGGCGAGGCCCGGAATCACCAGGATGCCGGCCAGCACCATGCCGAGGCGGGCACGGTTGCGGACGCTCCAGCCGATTCCGGCGAAGATCAGCAGGTTGATGGCCGCGTCCTCGAGGAAATCGAGGCTGTCGGCGATGAGGGCGATGGAGCCGATGGCGAGCGCCACGGCGATCTCGATGCCGAAGAACCCGAGATTCAGGGCCGCCACCCGGGCGACGACGGGACGGAGCGCGGGGGTGGGCGCGGGCTTCATCACGCGGCCGGGTCGATCGGGACGGGAGATTCGGTCACGGGGCCATCCCTGAAGCATCGTCCCCGAAGGCGTCGGTCGGCGTTCGGGACAGGACGAGGCCGAGCCTCCGCGCGCCTCATCTCATCCTGCGCCTCTTCGCCGATGCGCCGCGCCCTGTCGAGGGGGCGGCCGCCCTTCCCCGGAGACTTCTAACTACGGGAGACCTCCAACCATGGGAGATCTCGAATCGTGGGAGATCTCGAATCATGGAAGGGACCGGGGCGGGCCGGAGATCGGCGCGACCGATCAGGGGCCGCGCGCGATGCGCCGGTTGCGCACGTCCTTCAGCGCGCGCCGATGGGTTGGAGAGATCCCCGGCGGCGTCGGCGGCGGGGCCGGCTTCGGCAGGACGGGGGTCAGGGTCCGCACGCGAGACGACAGGGCCGGATGGACCGGTGCGCCCTGCGGCCGCCCGGGCGCCGGCCAGCCCATCGGGGCGGCTTCCCAATCGACCGTGATGGGCCTCGGCGCAGCGGGCCTGCGCGTTCGACCGGTGCGCCGCGGCTGCTGCGAACGGCACGCCGCGACCGTGAAGGCGACGAGGGAGCCGGCGAGGCAGGCGCAGGCGAGGACGAGGATGTCCGGCCTCGGCGTTTCGCTCACCATCAGGCCGACGAGCCCCGTCACCGAGAGCGCCGACCCGATATGCCGGGGTGCGAAGGGGTCGAAATCGGTCATGCCCGACACCCTCGGCCCTGGGGATCACGAAAGCGTGAAGTCAATCCTTCGAATTGTCCCGGCTCTTTCCCCGGTACCCTGGCGCACCGCGTCCATCCATCCCGCCTGCGCACACGTCGGTCTGGTCCCGTGGGCCGCAGGCGTCCTCCTCCTCCGGAGAAGAGGCCTCAGGGTTCGCGAAACCCCGTCGGCAAGCCGTCGAGGCTCACTGCATTCTTCTCGGCGCGATAGGCACGAAGCCCGGCTTCTCCCTTGGCCTCGGCCCAACGCGCGAGAACCGGGCGTTCGCCCGCGTACGCGAAGAGCGGGACGCCGTAGCCGCAGCTCGTCTGCACGAGGTCGATCGCGAGGGACACGACCTGACGGGCCCCGAGAAGTTCCACGCCTCCGTAGAAGCGGTCGAGAAACCCCGCGTAATCCGATGACCCCCGGAACGCGACGCGGCCTTTTCCATAGAGCCGAAGAATCGACGGCGGGCCGTCGAACGCGCAGAACATGAGGGTCACCGGGCCGTAGGCCCTCACATGGGCGGCCGTTTCGCTGCCGCTGCCGGTCAGGTCCAGATAGGCGACATGGTTCGGGTCGAGCACATGAAGGTGTTCGGTCGGCCGGGGCGAGATGTTGGTGCGCGCGCCCAATGCCCCGGAGCCGGTGAAGAAGATCTTCTGCGATGCGATGAAGTGCTGATGCGTGTCCTCCATCGCGGGGAACTGCTTCGCCATGCTGGCCTCGTCGATCGGTTCGCTGTCCGGCAGAGTTTGCGCACGAAGAGCCACCCGTGCGGCGCCATCGTGGCAGACCCAGGGTCGTCTCCGTCACGTGCCGCGGTGTCCGTGAAGGCTCGACCGGTTCGGGTGAATACGGGCCGCGCGGCGGTCCGAGACTGGATTTGGCCGCGCGCCTGTGCGAGGCGAGCGTGACCTGCCGCGCGTCCCCGGACGTGCCGCCGACGCATGCGTGCCACAAACGGAACGAGACGGGGGAACTGCCCATGATGCCAGAACTGCGCGTCCTGTACTTCGAGGACCTCGAAGTCGGCCTGTCCGAGACCCTCAACAAGGAGATCTCGTCCTCCGACGTGGTGGGCTTCGCCGAGATCACCGGCGACCGCAACCCGATCCACCTGTCCGAGCACTTCGCGGCCCGTACGCCGTTCGGCACCCGCATCGCCCACGGCCTCTACACCGCCGGCCTGATCTCGGCGGTGCTCGGCACCCGCCTGCCCGGCCCCGGCGCCATCTACATCAGCCAGACCCTGAACTTTCGCGCGCCCGTTCGGATCGGCGACACGGTTCAGGTCACCGTCGAGGTGGCCGAACTCGTGCCCGAGCGCCGCCGCGCCCGCCTCAAATGCACCTGCTCCGTCGCCGGCGAGATCGTGCTGGACGGCGAGGCCCTGGTGAAGGTGCCGACCAAGGCCGAGGCCGACCCCCTCGCCATCCGCATGGGCGGCCGCCCGCCGAGCGCCTGACCCGGCCGCACCCCCGACCCGGCCCGTGACCCCGATCCCCATCGACAGCCCGGCCGACGCGCGCCTCGCCCCCTACACGGCCATGCGCGAGCGCGATCTCGTCGGGCGCGCGGGCCGCTTTATCGTCGAGGGCGACGTCACCCTTCGGGTGATGGTTTCGCAGAAGGCGCGGTTCTCGCTGGAATCGATCCTGCTGTCTCCGGAGCGGGTGTCGGGCTTGGCCGACATTCTGCCCGATGCCGTCCCGGTCTACGTGGCCGACAAGGCCGTGATGAGCGCCATCACGGGGTTTCCGATCCATCGCGGCGTTCTGGCGGTGGGGCTGCGCGGCCTGGAGGGCGCCCTCGCGGTGCCGCCCGCCCCGGCGCCGGCCCTCGTCGTCGGCCTCGTCGGATTGACCAACCACGACAATGTCGGCGGCCTGTTCCGCAACGCCGCCGCCTTCGGGGCCGACGCGGTGCTCCTCGACGCCGACACCTGCGATCCCCTCTACCGCAAGGCGATCCGGGTCTCGGCCGGCGCGGCGCTCACGGTGCCGTTCGGGCGCCTGCCCGACGGTGCCGCCTGTCTGGCCTTCGCACACCACCACGGCCTCGTGCCCCTGGCGCTCAGCCCCGCCGGGGGCGAGACCCTGTCCGACCTGACGCCGCCGCCCCGCGCCCTCCTGCTCCTCGGCACGGAAGGCCCCGGCCTGCCCGAGGCGCTCATGGCCCGCGCCCGGACCATCCGCATCGCCATGGCGCCCGGCTTCGATTCCCTCAACGTCGCCACCGCCGGGGCGCTCGCCCTGCACCACCTCGCCGCGCACCGGTTGGGATGATGGCATTCCGCTCGATTTTCCACGGGCGCAGCCCCGAATCACCCCCCGCACCGGCACGCGACAATCCGTGGCTCTTGCCCTGCCGGTCGCTACGCTCAAGATTGCACCCGTGTGCCGGTCGGTGTGCGTGGTAAAGCCGGATCGGGCCAGGGGGCGTGATCCAGGCGATCGATGGGGAGTTGTGAGCGTTGCTGCAGTCACGGGATGGCTTGCGGACTTTGTCCGGACGCCGGGTCATCATCGTCGGCGCCGGTCCCGGCGGCCTCGCCACGGCCCTGCTGCTGGCGCGGGCGGGCGTCCACGTCACGCTCCTCGAAAAGGACCCGGCGGTGGGCGGCCGGACCAAGACCGTCGAGGCCCCGGGCGGGTACCGCTTCGACATCGGACCGACCTTCTTCCTCTATCCACAGATTCTCGCCGACATCTTCGAGTCCTGCGGTGAGCGGCTGGAGGACCACGTCAAGCTCGAACGTCTCGATCCGCAATACCACCTCGTCTTCGAGGAGAATGGCGGGATCTCGGGCACGATCCAGGCCACCAACGACATGGCGCGCCTGGAGGCCGAGGTCGCTCGCATCGCGCCGGACGACGCCAAGAACGTCCGAAAGTTCTTCTCCGACAACCGGGTCAAGCTGAAGTTCTTCAAGCCGGTGCTGGAGCAGGCGTTCCACACCCTGCGCAGCATGGCCTCCCCGGCGATGATCGCCGCCCTGCCCCATCTTCATCCCGGGCGCAGCGTCGACAAGGACCTTCAGCGCTACTTCGCCGATCCGCGCGTGCGCCTCGCCTTCGCGTTCCAGACCAAATACCTCGGCATGTCGCCGTTCCGGTGCCCGAGCCTGTTCACCATCCTGTCGTTCCTCGAATACGAGCACGGCGTCTATCACCCCGTCGGCGGCTGCGGCGCCGTCTCGGAGGCCATGGCGGGGCTGGCGCGCCGCATGGGCGTCGACATCCGCCTCGGCGCCAGCGTCGACCGGGTGCTGTTCGAGGGCAAGAAGGCGTGCGGCGTCGTCTGCGGCGGGGAGACGATCCCTGCCGACGCGGTGGTGATCAACGGCGATTTCGCCAAGGTGATCAAGGACCTTGTCCCCCAGTCGCACCGCCCGCGCTGGCGCGACGCCAAGATCGAAAAGGCGCGCCTCTCGTGCTCGACCTTCATGCTCTATCTCGGGATCGAGGGCCCGGCGCCGGAGGCGCTCGGCCATCACACGATCCTGCTCTCGGAGGATTACGCCCGCAACATCCGTGAGATCACCGGCGGCATCCTGCCGATGCAGCCCTCGCTCTACGTGCAGCATGCGGGCTTCACCGACGGCGGCATGGCGCCCCCCGGCCACACCAGTCTCTACGTCCTCGTGCCGGTGCCGAACCTCAAGGCCGACATCGACTGGGCGACCACGCGGCAGACCTATCGCCGCCTCGTCCTCGACCGCTTGAAGATCCTCGGCCTCGGCGACATCGAGGAGCGCATCCGCTACGAGCGCATCGTCGACCCGACGGAGTGGCGCGACGACTTCTTCGTCCACGAAGGCGCCACTTTCAACCTCGCCCACGACCTGATGCAGATGCTCTACTTCCGCCCGCACAACCGCTTCGGGCCCGGCCTCTACCTCGTCGGCGGCGGCACCCATCCGGGCTCGGGCCTGCCGGTGATCTACGAGGGCGCGCGCATCACCGCCCGCCTGCTCATCGAGGAGTTGTCGGCCGGCCGCGTCGGCGCAGAAGCGGCCGGCGTGCCGAACACGGCGCCGCTCGCCACCTCCGGCGACGCCGCGTGACGCATCTCATCGCGGGCGCCGCCTGCCTCGCCCTCTGCCTCATCGCCGGGTCCGCCCGGGCGGCCACCGTCGAGGTGACCGTGGACGGGATCGAGCCCGTGCCCTCCACACTCTACGTCGCCCTGTGCCAGGGCGGCCTGTCGGAGGCCGAGTGCCGGACCGGCCAGGACGCGCCCGTGCGGGCCGCGAGCCAGCGCGTAGTGTTCGAGGGTGTGGCGCCCGGCGCCTACGCGGTGGCGGCGTTCCAGGACCTGAACGGCGACCGCCGCCTCGACCGCACCGGCCTCGGCCTGCCCACCGAGCCCTACGGCTTCTCCGGGGCGCCCGAGCGCACGGCCCGGCCGGATTTCGCCCGTGCCCAGATCGCCGTGCGCGAGCCCGGGCTGGCCCTGCGCGTGCGCCTGGTCCGCGCCCTGCCCCGCCGCTGACCGCCCCCGTGCCGTCCGACGCACCCCTGGTCGTGGTCCGGGGGGCCACCTTGACCTACCGCGACCGGCGCGTCCTCGACGGCGTCGACCTCGACCTGTGCGCCGGCCGCACCGTCGCGCTGCTCGGCCCCAACGGGGCCGGCAAGACCTCTCTCATGCGCCTCGTCGCCGGGCGCCTCGCCCCGCAGGCCGGCAGCGTGCGCATCGCCGGGTGCGATCCGTTCGCGACCCACGCGGCCCGCCGGGCCATCGGCTGGGTGCCCCAGGACATCGCCCTCTATCCCCGCCTCACGGTGGCGGAGAACCTCGACGTGTTCGCCCGCCTCGCCGGCCTCGGCCGGACCGCGCGCCGCGCCGCCGTGGCGGAAGCCCTCGACCTCACGGACATCGCCGACGTCGCCGGGCGCCCCGTCGGCCTGCTGTCGGGGGGCTACCAGCGCCGGGTCAACATCGCCGCGAGCCTCATGGCCCGGCCCCGCCTCGTCCTCCTCGACGAGCCGACGCAGGGGGTCGATCTCCACGCCCGCGCGGCGATCCACGCCGTGCTGGAGCGCCTGCGCCGCGAGGGCGCCGCCCTCCTCGTCGCCACCCACGACTTCGCCGAGGCCGAGCGCCTCGCCGACCGGGCGACCTTCCTCGCGCAAGGCCGCATCGTACGCGAGGGCGCCCTGCCCGACCTCCTGGGCCGCCTCCGCGACGGCGCCCCCGAGCACGAGATCGCGTTGTCCAGCCCCGCCCTGGGCCCCGCCGAAGCGGCCCTGCGGCACGCCGGATTCGGCCCCGTGGACACCGGCCTGACCTGGCGGGCGCATCCGGGCGCCGGCTCGCGCCTCGAAGCCGCCGGCTCGCGCCTCGAAGCCGCCGGCCAGCGCCTCGAAGCCGCCGGCCAGCGCCTCGAAGCCGCCGGCCAGTGCCTCGAAGCCGCCGGCCCGCGCCTCGACGCGGCCGCCCTGCTCGCCGCCCTGCGGGCCGAGGGCGTCCCCGTCGCCGAGATCCGCATCCGCGCGCCCGGCCTCGAGGCGGTCTACCGCGATGCCCTCGGCCTGTGGGACCCGGCCGACCCCGTCCGCCTTCGCCGCCAGGAGAGCGTCGCGTCATGATCGCCGCCGCCTTCCGGGTGATGCTGCTCGGCCTCGTGCGCGACCGCGCCGCCCTGGTCATGGCCTTCGTGCTGCCGACCGTGATCTTCGTGATCTTCGCCGCTATCTTCTCCGGCGCCATCGGCGAGCGCATCCGCATCCATCTCGGCCTCGTCGACCTTGCCCGGACGGCGACGACGGAGCGCCTTGCGACGGCCCTGGAGGCCGACCCGACGCTTCGGATCGCCCGCCTGTCCGTCAGCGACGTCGCGGGGGCCACCGCCGCCGTGCGCCGGGGCGAGGTCGACGTCGCCCTGGTCCTGCGCGGCGACCTCGATGCCGCCCCGGCCGGCGCCGCCCCGGCCGACCAGCCCGTGGTGCTCGTCGAGAACCCGGCACGGGCGCTGGCCACCCCCATCGCGCTCGGCCAGTTCCAGCGGGTGCTGAACGCGGCCCTGCCGGACGTGGTGCTGGCCCGGATCGTCGCCGACGTGGAGCGGACGGGCAAGATCGGCGCGGACGAGCGCGCCTTCCTGACCCAGGCCTTCGCCGAGCAGCGCGCCCGCAAGGAGCCGTTCTCCTTCGCGTCCCTGGTGGAGCTGCGCACCACGGCCACGGGCGGCGGCAACGACCGGGTGAGCTACTACGCGGGCGCCATCGCGGCGGTGTTCCTGCTGTTCGCCGCCATGCAGGGGGCGATGTCCCTGGTGGAGGAGCGCCAGGGCGGCCTCGCCGACCGCCTCACCGCGGCGCCCGGCGGCCTCGCCGTCATCGTGCTCGGCAAGTTCGCCTTTCTGGTCGTCCAGGGCATGCTCCAGGCCGGGCTAATCTTCGCCGCCGCGAGCCTCTTGCACGGCGTCGACCTGAAGCCCCACTGGGGGGCGTGGCTCGTCACCACGTTCCTCGTCGCCGCCATGGCGGCCGGACTGGCGCTGGCCGCCTGCGCCGCCGCCGCCACCCGCCAGCAGGCGCACCTCGCCTCGACCTTCGGCGTCCTGCTGCTGTCGGCGGTGGGCGGCAGCATGGTCCCGCGCTTCCTCATGCCGCCCTGGCTGCAGCAGGCGGGCTGGTTCACCCCCAACGCCTGGGCCATCGAGGCCTACCAGACCGCGCTCGGTGAAGGCGTCTCCGCCGCCCTGCCCGCCTGGGGCGTGATGATCGCGGTCGCGGCGGTGAGTTTGGTGGCGGCCGTGGGGCTGGTTTCGCGCCGGGTGACGTGAGGGGGGGCTCCCGTTGAAGTTGTGGCGCGCACGTGGCATCGTGCGCGACGATGATGGAGCCTTCGATGGCCGATTCCCGCTTCCGATCGATCGAGTCCGCGCTGACGGACATCGTCAGGGATGAACGTATCCTCGGGGGAACACCCGTGCTGGCGGGCACGCGTATTCCGGCCGAGACCATCGCCGCCTATCTTCGCGTCGGCCACACGCCCCTGGAGATCCGGGCCGATTATCCCGCCCTGCCGGCCGATGGGATCGCGGCTGTCGAGGCCTGGGCCGCCGTCGAATACGGGTCCGATTGGAAGTCCGCGGTGGTCAACGCCCGCGCGTGATCCGACTGCTGATCGACGAATGTCTCTCGACCGCCCTCGTGGCCGTCGCCCGCGAATGCGGTTACTCCGTCGATCATGTCAGCTACCTGTGCCTCGCGGGGTATCAGGATCGGAGCCTGATCCCCGTGATCGAAGCGGGCGATTATTGCTTCGTCACCAACAACCGCTCGGATTTCCTGCGTCTCTATGGGCGCCAATCCTTGCACAACGGCTTGATCGTGATCGTGCCGAACACCCACCGCAGGGCACAGATCGAACTCTTCGGACGCGTGCTCGATGCCCTGAGCGATGGACTCGATCTCATCAATCATGTTCTGGAGATCGAGGCCGACGGCCGCATCACCTACGCTCCTCTACCGTGACAGGGCTAATCTAAGACAGGGCCAAGCGTCGGATCGTCGGTCGCGCCTCCACGCCGCCGCGACGGGGTAACGCGTTGACCCCCGTCGCCGGCGGCCTAGCTTCAATCGTACAGAGCGGCTTTCGTCCGCACCGGGAGTAACGTGAACATGCGGGCTGGGTCTTCGGTCGCCGTCGTCGGCGCGGGGTTGGGCGGCCTCGCGGCGGCCTGCGTGAGTGCGGCGCGCGGCCACACGGTCACGCTCTACGACAAGAACGACTGGCTCGGCGGCAAGGCGGCGGTGCTGCACGAGGGCGGGTTCCGGTTCGACATGGGACCGACCATCCTCACGGTACCGAAGGTGCTGGAGCGCATCTTCCAGGAGGCCGGGCGCGACATCCGCGACTACCTCGACCTGCGCCGCCTCGATCCGCAATGGCGCTGCTTCTTCGACGACGACACCCGCATCGACCTCATGGCCGATGTGCCCACCATGGCGGCCTCCATGGACCGGTTCGCCCCGGGCACGGGCGCCGGGGAGGGCTACACGAAGTTCATCGAGATCTCCGAGCACCTGCACGGCGTCTCGAACAAGTTCTTCTTCTGGAAGGCGGTAGAGGACCTGTTCGACACCATCGACATCCGGGCCAACATGAACCCCGGAACCCTGCGGGACGTGCTGTCCCTGCGCATGGGCTCCTCGGTGGCCGGCACCATCCGGTCCAAGGTCAAGGACGCGCGCCTCGCCCAGATGCTCGACCACTTCGTGCAGTATGTCGGCTCGTCGCCCTACGGCGCGCCGGCGGTGCTCTGCGCCATCGCCCACATGCAGACGGCCGAAGGCGTGTGGTACCCCATGGGCGGCACCCGCGCGGTGGCCGAGGCGTTGTCGAAGCTCGCCGGCGAGCTCGGCGCCACCCTGCGGCCGGGCGACGAGGTCACGGGCATCGCCATCGAGAACGGCGCCGTGAAGGGCGTGCGGACCGCCGCCGGCACCACGCCGTTCGACGCCGTGATTTCCAACATGGACAGCGTGCGGACCTACCGCGAGCTCGTCGGCGGCGCCGTCGGCAAGGCCTACGAGAAGAAGTCCTTCGAGCCGGCCTGCTCGGGCGTGGTGCTCTACCTCGGTCTCAACAAGCGCTACGACCACCTCAGCCACCACGACTTCGTCTTCTCCCGCAACCCGGAGGAGGAGTTCGACTACATCTACCGCAAGGGCGAGCCGGCGCCGGACCCGACGGCCTACCTCGCCGCCCCCTCCTCCACCGATCCGAGCGTGGCGCCGGAGGGCGGCGAGGCCCTCTACGTCCTCGTCCACACGCCCTACCTCCGGCCGCATCACGACTGGTCGAAGATGTTCCCGGCCTACCGGCAGGTGATCCTCGATAAGCTGAAGCGCACGGCCGGCATGCCGGACCTGGAGGAGCGCATCGTCGTCGAGCGCCACCTCACGCCGCAGGACATCCACGAGCGCTACAAGGTCTTGAACGGGGCGATCTACGGCCTCGCCTCCCACGGCAAGTTCATGGGCGCGTTCAAGCCCGGCAACCGATCGCGGCAGGTGCGGGGGCTCTACCTCGCCGGCGGCGCGGCTCATCCCGGCCCCGGCATGCCCATGGTGATGATGTCGGGCTGGATCGCGGCCGACGCCCACGATACCGATGCCCAGACGATCGCGTCCCTCGAAAGGAACCGGGCGAGCGCTTAGGGACCGGACGGTGTCGGCCCCGGCCCGCTCGCGGTTCGTATGGCGGTTCATGGTCGGTTATTTCGACCGGTTCCTGCGCCGCCACATGAACGCCCTGCGCCTCGCCCGCTGGGGCGTGCCGGATTGCGCCGGCCATCCCGGGCCCGTCGTGGTCTATTGCAACCACCCGGCCTGGTGGGATGCCGCCGTGGTGATCCTGCTCGCCGGGCGGCTGTTTCCGAAGCGCGCGAGCTACGCGCCGTTCGATGCCCGGATGCTGGCGCGCTACGCGATCTTCGCCCGCATCGGTGCCTTCCCGGTGGACCTCGACTCGGCGCGCGGCGCGGCCCAGTTCCTCCGCTCATCGCGAAACATCCTGGCGCAGCCGGATGCGATGATGTGGATCACCGCACAGGGGCGCTTCGCCGATGTCCGCGCTCGGCCCCTGGACCTCCGGGGAGGCGTCGCCCGCCTGCCCGAACTCGGACCCGACACCCTGTTCGTGCCCCTCGCCCTCGATTACGCCTTCTGGGAGGAGCGCGGCGCCGAGGCTTGCGCCGCCTTCGGCGCGCCGATCCGAGCTTTCGACCTCCAGGCCCTCCCCCGGCCCGAGCGCCTCGCCCGGATGGAGGAGGCGCTGACGGCGACCCTCGACCGCCTCGCCGCCGACGTCATCGCCCGTGACCCCGCCCGCTTCACCGCCCTCGTCTCGGGCGCCAAGGGGGTCGGGGGCGTGTACGATTGGGGACGGCGCCTGCGCGCGGCCCTGACGGGGCGCCGCTTCGAGCCCGCCCACCGCGTCGAGGAAGATCTGTTGCGCGAGAAAGACCGCACGCCGTGATCCTCGCCCTCGCGATCGCTTCGGTGCTGCTTGCCCTCCTGCCGGCTATTCTCACCGCCGTGAACCTGTTCGCCCTGCGCACGCCGGTGCCCGACACCGCTCGCCTTCCGGCGTCGGGTGGGAGCCACGGGTTCCCACACCTTCCAGGAGAGGGACAGGGTGAGGTGTGTGGATTGTCCGGAGATGTCCCACACCTCACCCCAGCCCTCTCCTTGCAGGAGAGGGGGGCGGTCGCGGCTCACGGCGCCCCATCGCCGACGTCTGAATCCCATCAGCCGGGCGCTGACAACGAAGCGCCCCGCGTGTCGATCCTCATCCCGGCCCGGGACGAGGCCGCCACCATCGCCCACACCGTGCGGGCGGCGCTCGCCAGCATGGGCGTCGCCATCGAGGTGCTGGTGGGCGACGACCATTCCACCGACCCCACCGCCGCCATCGTGCGGGACATCGCCGCCACCGACCCGCGTCTGTACCTCGTGGAGATCCCGCCCCTGCCCGAGGGCTGGACGGGGAAGAACCACGCCTGCGCGGTGCTGGCCGGGGCGGCGCGCGGGGCGCACCTGCTGTTCATCGATGCCGACGTGACCCTTGCGCCGGCGGCGGCGGCGGCGCTGGCCGCCTACGCCGTCCGCACGGAGTCCGCCCTCGTCAGCGCGGTGCCGCGTCAGCGCATGGGGACGCTCGGCGAATGGCTCACGGTGCCGATGATCGGCTTCCTCCTCGTGGGCTACCTGCCGGTGCCGATGATGCGCGCCTCCCTCCGCGCGTCCCTCGGGGCGGCCTGCGGCCAGCTCGTCCTCGTCGACCGGTCGGTCTACGCCGCCACCGGCGGGCACGGCGCCATCCGGGGCTTCCTCCACGACGGCGTGCTGCTGGCCCGCACCTTGCGCGGGGCGGGCCACCGCACCGATCTCGTGGCCGGGCACGCGCTCGCCACCTGCCGGATGTACCGGACCTGGCGCGAGTGCTGGGCCGGCTTCTCGAAGAACGCCCACGAGGGCATGGCGACGCCGCGCGCCTTGCCCGTCTGGACCGGGCTGCTGTTCACCGCCCACATCCTGCCGGTGCTGCTGCTGGTCCTGTTCGGCTTCGGCCTCGTCGCGCCCGGGGCGGCGGCCCTCGCGCTCGTCGCCTTCCTGCTCTCCCTCGGCACGCGCGCCGCGATCACGCGCGCCATGCGCGAGCCCCTCGTGACGATCCCGCTGCATCCCGTCGCCGTCGCCGTCGCCCTGGCGATCCAGTGGAACGTGCTCCTGCGCCGCAAGGCTGCCGGCGCCGCCGTGTGGAAGGGCCGGAGCTATCCGCTGAACGGGGCCTGATCCGTCTCTTCGGCGATCCACGCCGCCGTGTCCGGGTCGGCGCCCACCACCGGAAGATGTAGGATGATCGGCGTCTCGTAGGGGTGGCGTTCCTTGAGGGCGGCACTGAGCGGCTCGGCCAGGGCCTCGCGGCTCTTGATCAGGGCCACCACCTCGTCGGCCCGCTCCACCGCGCCCTTCCAGGCATAGACCGAGCGCATCCCCGGCAGCACGTTGACGCAGGCCGCCAAACGCAGGCGCACCAGGGCCTCGCCGACGGCGAGCGCCATCTCGGCATCCGGGAAGGTGGTGTAGACGAGGAGTGGACGCTCCATGCTATGGGTCCTCCAGCGATGGGTCTCGTGATCGCGCAGCGGCGGGTGTGCCGGCCACCGGCGCGTCCCGTGGCGCGATGCGACGCCGAGCGTGGTTGGGTCAACAGGGCGGACGAGGGTTCATGTCGCGGCGTTTCAACACGATCGCGTTCATCGCGAGCCCGACGCCGGATGCGCGCCAAGCGGCCGACGCCCTGATGCGCCGCTACGACCACGTGCCGCCCGAGGAGGCGGACGTGGTGGTGGCGCTAGGCGGCGACGGCCTCATGCTCCAGGCGCTCCATCGCTTCATGGATGCCGGCACGCCGATCTACGGCATGAACCGCGGCACCGTCGGCTTCCTCATGAACGAGTACCGCGAGGAGGACCTCCTCGAACGGCTGGAGAACACCAAGCGCAGCCGCATCCATCCGCTGCTCATGGAGGCCGTGGACACGGAGGGGCGCCGACACCGGGCGCGGGCCCTCAACGAAGTCTACATGCTGCGCCAGACCCATCAGACGGCGAAGCTGCGGATCTCCGTCGACGGCCACGTGCGCCTGCCCGAACTCATCGCCGACGGGGTTCTGGCGGCGACGCCGGCCGGCTCCACCGCCTACAACCTGTCCGTGGGCGGCCCGATCCTTCCCCTCAACGCCCGCCTGCTGGCGCTGACGCCGATCTCGTCCTTCCGCCCGCGCCGCTGGCACGGGGCCCTCCTGCCCGATCACGCCCGCATCTTCATCGAGGTGCTCGACGCCGAGCACCGGCCCGTGGCGGCGGTGGCCGACCACACGGAGTTTCGCCGGGTCGCCACCGTGGAGACTTGGCTCGACCACGCCACCAACCTCGTGCTCCTGCACGACCCCGGCCACAGCCTCGACGAGCGGATCCTGCGCGAGCAGTTCGGCTGACGCCTCGGACGGTCGGCCGACGCCTCAGGCCGCGAGGCGGACGCGCTCCCGGTCGGCGCGGTAGCTCGCCACCAGGGCGTTCGGGATCGTGTCGAGGATATCCGCGACGGTGGCGGCGCGGGCGGCCTCGTCCGCACGCTCGGCCGCCCGCTGCTTTTCCGCCCGGTCCTCTTGGAACTGCGCCAGGATCGCGCGCGGCAGGGCTTCGAGGATGAGGCCGACGGGATCGCTCCGGGACGCGACGGGCGCGTCCTCGGCCGCGACGGCGTCCGGGATGTCGGTCGAGGCGGACGCGGCGTCGCCGTCGGCGATGGGCCCGAGGGCCGGCGGGGCTTCGCGGCTCTCCGGGGCTTCGGGCGCCTCCGGCAGATCCGCAAGCTCCGAGTCCCCAAGCTCCGAGTCCGCGTCGTTCGAATCCGCGAGGGCCATGTCCCCGAGGTCCAGGGGCGCGTGCTGCTCCGAGGCCGTCGGCCTCCCCCAGGTGGGCTGCGTCTCCGGGCGCGGCGCGGTCTCCGAAGGGTCGACCGCGGCCGCGGGGGGCTCCCGGTGGCCGGTGATCTCGGCGGTCTCCCGAAGCATCCGGCTCATGGCGGCCGCGTGCTGCGGAACGGGCGGGACCTGCTGCTGCGCCTCGCGCCACTCGGCGTCGAGGATTTCCGACTCGACCGCCCGCAGGTCGAGGGGCTGCGCGTCGACGTCCGTCGTGTCGAAATCCTGCGGGTCGGAGAGGAGCCCGTCGAACGCCGGCATGCCGAAGATCCGCGCCTCGGGGAAATCCGTCGCCGCCGGGGGCGCCAGGGCCGCGCGCTCGGTCATCGTCCGGGTCCGCGTACGCGCGGCGTCGCGGGCCGCTTCCGCCTCGAAGCGGGCGAGCAGCGCCATCACGCCCTGGGCCTCGGCGAAGGGCATGCTCTCGCAGGCGGTGAGGGCCCGCTCGATCATCAGGCGCGACAGGGCGGCGCCGTGGGCGGCGGTCTCGCCCCGGCCGGCCTCGCGCCAGGCCGAGAGGGCGGCGGAGAAGGCCGGCAGCAGGGGCTCGGGCAGGCCGGCCTTGCGGTGGAGGGCAGCGTAGGCGGCGTTGGCCCCCTCGTGCATGAGGCCCGCGACCCGTCCCGCCGGGAGGCCGGCGAGGTCGGCAAGGGCCGTCTCGGCGAACGGCATGTGGCCCGACAGGATCGCCCGCAGGATCAGGCCGGCGTTGAGCTGGCCGTGCCGGCGCAGGTGGGCGACGAGGCGGGCGAGATCGATGGGGTGGGCACCGACGCTGAAGGCCAGGGTCGCGCGCTCGCGCGCCTCGCGGCCGGCCCGCTCGCCCCGGGCGGGCGTCAGCCAGCCCGACGCCACGGCGAGGCGCGCCAGGGATTCGGCGACCCGGTCCGTGCAGGCCTGGCGGACTTCGAGGGGAAGGTGGGGCCGCGCCAGCACCGCCTCGCGCAAGGCCGCGTCGTCGCCGTGGCGGGCGACGAGGCGCAGGAGGCTTCCGGTGGTGACGCCGGCGCTGTGGTTGCCCACCAGGGCCGTGAGGGCGACGGGGCCGGCGATCTCCGCCATGGCGCCCGCCACCGCGTGCGACAGGTCGCGCCGCTCGGCGATGGCCCGGCGCGTGGCCTCGCCGCCGATGGCGACGCCGTCGACGAGGTCGGCATCCGTGAGGACGGGGGAGCGCCTGAGGACGATGCCGGCGATGTCCGGCAGGTCCCCGGCCAGGGCCACCACGAGGGAGCGCGGCGCGGTGGCGCTCGCCGCGCAGGCTTCGGCCAGCGCCCGGCGCACCATGGGGGCGGGATCGTCGAGGAGCGCGAGGATCGTGGCCTCGGTCTCGCCCGCCGTATCGGGGGCGAGGCCGCCGTGCAGGGTGGCCCGCACCAGGGCGCCGGCCGCCTCCGCCCGGCGCGCGGCCGAGGCGTGCTGCGTCAGGGCGAGGAACTGGCGGATGATCATGGGCCGCTCCGGGCGGTGAAGAGGGAGGAATCGAGGGGGGCGCCGGTCCGGGCGACCGAGGCGGTGGTGAACTCGGCCGGCCGCCGCGGCGGCAGCGGCGCGTCCACGAGGGCGGGGCCGGATGCGGGCGTCGAGGTCTGCTCCGCCTGGGTGGCGGAGACCGCCGTGGGGGCCGCCGCCGCCGTCGGCGCCGGTGCAGTCGCGGGCAGGACGGTGTCCGCCGTGCCGTCCGAGCGCGGGAAGTAGGTCGGCGCGGGTCGGCCGTCGGTGACGGCCCGGCCCTGCTCCGACGCGGCTCTGCCTTGCCAGAGCTTGGCCACCCCCTCCGAGATGGCGCCCTGGCGCTTGTCGGTCTGGAACAGGGAGCGCAGGCCCCCGTCGAGGGAGGCGTAGGCGGTGGGAGCCTCGGGCAGCACGATGGGGCTCGCAGGCGCCGATCCGCCCGCCTGGGCCGCAGACGCGCCCACGGGACCCGCCGTGGTGCGGGCCGTCGACAGGAGTGCGTAGAGTTCGGCGGCTCCCCGTGCCCGACCGGTCTTGTCGTAGAACAGGTTGCGGTTGGCGGCGGCCGCCTCCGGCATGTCGAGGGCGGCGACGCGGGCCGGGCTGGCCTGGGCGGTGTTGATGAGGGCGGCGGCCCCGCGGGCCCCGAGGACGTGGGCGGCGTAGAGGTCGCCCCCCGTGGGTTCGCGGCCCAAAGCCGCCGTCAGGGCCTCGCCGTTGCGCTGGGTCAGGGCGCCCGCCAGGGTCGCGGCGGTCTTGGGGTCGCGGCGCAGATCGAGGATGGTCTGGCGTGCGTCCGGGTCGGCCACCGTGTAGGTGCCGTCGGGGCGCGTCGTGATGGCGTCGGCGTAGGTCTGGAGGCCGAGCTTCGGCCCGGCGTTCTTCATGGTGCCGAGCCAGGTCTGCTCGATGAACTGGAACAGGCCCGTGGCCGAGGAGGTCCCGGCCTTGGCCGTGGGATTGAGGGCGGATTCGCGCTGGGCCGTCGCCAGGAGGTAGTCGAAGCCCACCCCGGAGCTCTGCGCCCCGTCCCGGATCGCCTCGACGACGGCCGAACCTGCGCCCGAGGCCGTGCCCGACGCCGCGCGCGTGCCCGCATCCCGGGCGGAGCCGGTGTCGCGGGCGGTGGCGGGGGGCGTGGTGAACAGGAACATGCGCCGTCCGGCTGAAGGCACGGCGCCGTGGTGGCGGCCTGTCCTTCGGGTCGGACTTTGCTCAACTATGGTAAAGGAAGCTTAAAGGGGTCGCGGCCGGGACATTGTTCAATCCGGCGCAAGGTAGCGTCGGCGCGCCCAGCCCAGGAGTGGGCCGGCCTTGACCCGGCACCAGGTCAGGCCGCTCGGGGTGTCGCTGGTGCAACCGAAGCCGCGCAGGCGCGCGCCGGCCGGCACCTGCCCGAGGGACGGGGCGGCGGCGTCCGGCGTCTCGCGGATCGTCAGGCCCTCGCCCCGCGGCAGGCCGTCGACCCGGAAGGCCTCCACGGCGTGGGCGGGTCCCGCCAGGACCAGGGCGATCAGCATGAGGGGCAGGCGCATGGCGGGCTTCAGGAGCGGTGCACGCCCATCATCGCCGTCAGGCCGCCATCGACGGGCAGGACCGCGCCGGTGACGTAGGCGGCCCCCGCCCCCATGAGGAAGACGGCGAGCGCCGCCACCTCCTCCGGACGGGCGAAGCGCCCGGCGGGGATCTGGCGCTCCATGCCGGCGCGGTGGGCGGCGTAGGGGGCCATCATGCCGGTGTCGATGAAGCCCGGCGCGATGACGTTCACGGTCACGCCGCGCTTGGCCGATTCGATGGCAAGCGTCCGGCAATAGGCGATGAGCGCGCCCTTGCTCGCCGCGTAGGCGGCGTTGCCGGGGTTCGCCCGCAGCGCCGCCACCGAGCCGATGGCGACGATGCGGCCCGAGCGCGCCCGGATCATGCCGCGCACCAGGGATTTGGCCAGCCGCGTCAGGGACCAGAAATTCACCTGCATGGCGGCTTCCGCCCGGTCCTGATCGAGCATGGCCGCCAGCGCGTCGGAGGATTGCCCGGCATTGTGGACGAGGCCGTAGAAGCCCGTCTCCTCGTGATCCGCGCAGAACGCCTCGAGGGCGTCGCGGTCGGCGAGATCGAGGGCGTGGGCCGTTACCGCGCGGTCGGGATGGGCGGCCGCCAGCTCGGCCACCAGGGCCTCGGCGGCGGGCGCCGACGAGCGGTAGGTGAAGGCGACGTCGTGGCCGGCGCCGACGAGCGCCCGCACCAGGGCGGCGCCGAGGCCGGACGCGCCGCCGGTGACGAGGATGCGGGTGCTCATGCGGGCTCGTCCCCGAGCACGAGGCAGGTGTTCTGCCCGCCGAAGCCGAAGGAGTTCGAGAGCACGCGGGACACCCGCGCGTCGCGGGCGGTGGCGACCACGTCCAGCGGGATCGCCGGGTCCGGCACCAGGTAGTTGATGGTCGGCGGGATGCGGCCGTGCGTGATCGTGAGGAGCGAGACCACGGCCTCGATGGCCCCGGCCGCCGTCAGGGTGTGGCCGATCATCGACTTGTTTGACGAGATCGGCAGGCGGCCGATGCGCGCCCCGAACACGGCGGCGCAGCCCATGGCCTCCATCTTGTCGTTCTCCGGCGTCGAGGTGCCGTGGGCGTTGACGGTGTCGATGGCGTCGGGGCCGACACCGGCATCGTCGAGGGCCGCGCGGATCGCCGCGATGCCGGGCGCGCCGTCGGGGCTGGAGCGGGTGCGGTGGAAGCCGTCGCCCTTCTCGCCGCAGCCGAGGACGTAGCCGAGGATCTTTGCCCCCCGCGCCCGCGCGGATTCGGCGTCCTCCAGCACCAGGGCGCCGGCGCCCTCGCCCATGACGAAGCCGTCGCGGTTCTTCGAGAACGGCTTCGAGGCGCCCTCCGGCGGGTCGTTCTGGGTGGAAAGGGCGGAGAGCAGGGAGAAGCGGATCAGGGATTCGGGGTTCACCGAGCCGTCGGTGCCGATGCACAGGGCCGCCGTCACCTCGCTCCGGCGGATCGCCTCGACGCCGAGCTGGATCGCGGTGGCCCCCGAAGAGCAGGCGGTGGAGAGCGAGATGGGCGAGCCCCGGGTGCCGAACCGGTCGGCGATGTTCTCCGCCACGGTGCCGAAGATGAAGAGGTCGTGCCACGCGTCGAAGCGGCGGCTGGCGGCGGCGCGCTGGAGGTCGGCGTAGGTGATCGGCCCGTCCTGGCCCGACGCCACCGCCATGGCCCGGCGCTGGGGCCATTCCATCTCGACGGGCGGCACGGCGATGAACAGCGCACCGGGAAAGTCGCCCTTCGGACCGAGTCCGGATTGCGCGACGGCCTCCTCGGCGGCGGCTTCGGCGAAGCGCTGCGACAGGGCGGGGGCGACGAGCGGATCGGTGTCGAGGAAATCGACGGTGCCGGCGATGCGGGTGCGCAGGCCCTCCGTGGGGAAGCGCGCGATGGTGTGGATGCCCGAGCGCCCGGCGGTGAGGGCCGCCCAATTGTCGGCCTGGCCCTGGCCGAGGGACGTCACGATGCCGAGGCCCGTGACCGCCACCAGGGGGCGGCCCTTGCTGTCGCGAAAGGAAGCGTTCGTCATCGCGCCGTTCTACACCGTTTCACGGATCTTGGGGCCTGGGGCCGGGGTACCGCTCTCCCCCACGTGACCTACCGAATCCGAACGCATGTCGCGTTCTCGCCGTCGTCGGGGCAGCGGGTTACGGACGGCACCCGGCTTCAAGGGGCGATGCGCAACGGGGCTCCCTCTCCTGAAAGGAGAAGGTTGGGTTGAGGTGTGCGAACACTCCGAAAGGGTCACACACCTCACCCTGTCCCTCTCCTTCCAGGAGAGGGGACCTGCGCTGCCCGAGAGAACTCTGAACCCTGGCAGCCACTCGGGTGAAATCCCAGTGCCGTCCATCAGGCCGCACAGACGCGGAGTACGCCCTCGCCGCGGCGGTGGCCGATGGTGGTGACGGCGACCTCGCGGGCCCGACCCTGCGCCACCAGCCCGGCCGCCAGGGCCGCGCCGAAGGGCGCCGTCACTTCGAGCGTGTGGCCGGTGATGTCGCCGAGCGCCGTCACGGGGATACCGGGCGCGAGGCGGCCGAGGGCCGCGCCCTCCTCCGCCGTGATCCCGTCGACGCCCGTGGCGCCGGAGAGGACGTGGTCGGGGGCCTCGAATCCGGCGTCGCGCCACAGGGTCTCGACGCTCCGCGCCGTGGCGCCGGGCGCGCGGAGGGTGCGGTCGCTGCGAACCGGCATGAGCCGGGCGAGCGCCTTCGCGCCGCGGGCGCGGGCGTGGTCGGCGGATTCGAGGACCAGGAAGGCGGCGCCGCTGCCGAGGATGAACCCGCCCTCCCCTTCGCTCTCTCGGGAGAACACCGGGCGGAAGGGTTTGGCGCGCAGGTATCCGCCCATCTCGTGGACCACCATCACGTCCGGCCGCTCGGCGCTGTAGGAGCCGCCCACGAGCATGCAGTCGACCTGGCCCGAGGCGATGCGGGCCTGGGCGATGCGCAGGGCATCGGTGCCGGCGGCCTCCTCGCCCATGAAGGTGCGGGACGCGCCCGTGACCCCGTGGACGATGGCGATGTTGCCGGCGAGCAGGTTCGAGAGCTGGGCGAGGAACAGGGTCGGGCGCAGGTCGTTGAGCAGGCGCTCGTTGAGGTAGGCGCCCGGGTCCGCGGCGTCGCGCAGGCCCGAGAGGATCGCGCCGTCCACCTCCGTGTCGCGCTCGCCGCCGCCGCAGGCCACGACGAGGTGCATGGCGCCCTTCAGGGCCGCGTCGTCCTTCAGCCCGGCGGAGTCGAGGGCGAGGCCGGCGGCATAGACGCCGAGGCGCTGCCACGGCTCCATCTGGCGCTGGTCGGATTTTTTCGGGATCTGCCCGTCCAGCGCCAGCGGCGCCACGGGATGGACCGTGTAGGGGGCGAAGCGCTCGGTGTCCGTGCGGGCCGGGGCGCCGGCGTCCAGGGCGTCGAGATGGGCCGCGATGCCCTCGCCCGCGCAGGAGACGAGACCGAGGCCGGTGACGACGACGTCGTTCATGCTGGCTCCGGTTCCGTCGTGAGCCCCGCGAGAGCCAGGAGGCCGATCCGCTGCGCCCGCGCCCGCATGGGCGCGTCGAGGCCGTCGGGGAACGGCATGGTGCGGAAGCGCAGTTCGGCGTTGCAGAGCGGCTTGCCGTCGTGCCGGATGGCCGCCTTGGTCACGGCGTAGCCCGAGCCGTCATGCTCCAGGCTCGCCTCCACGGCGAGCTCGGCGCCGGGCCCGACGAAGGCGCGGAACCGCGCCTTGTCCACGCCCATGAGGAACGGCATCTGGCGGAAGTCGAGATGGGCCAGGATGAGGTAGCCCGAGGCCTGCGCCATGGTCTCGGTGAGCAGCACGCCCGGCACCAGGGGGTGGCCGGGGAAGTGCCCCTCGAAGACCGGGCTCTCCAGGGGCACCCGGGCCACGGCCTCGATCCGGCCGGCGGCCCGGTCGAGGACCGTGACCGCGTCGATCATCTCGAAATATTCGAGCCGCATGGCTTAGCCCCGCCCGGGCGTCTTCAAGCCTTGGCGGCCTTCTCGGCCACGAGGGCGTCGATGCGGGCGCAGAGGTTCTTGAGGACGAAGTATTCCTCGGCCGGGACCTTGCCCTCGTTGACCTCCTGGGTCCAGCGCTCGAGGGGCAGCTTGATCCCGAAGGCCTTGTCCACCGCGAAGGCGATGTCGAGGAAGGCGAGGCTGTCGATGCCGAGATCGTCGATGGCGTGGCTCTCCGGCGTGATGGTGTCGCGCGGGATGTCGGCGGTGTCGGCGATGATTTCCGCGACGCGGTCGAAGGTGGCGGTCTGGGTCAGGTCGGACATGCGTTCTCGCCGTGTTTGCTGGATATCCCGCCGCCCCGTTCCGCGCCGACGTGGGGCGGACCTCAAGGCCGGCCCATGATGCCCGGTGCCCCCGGTCGCGCAGCATGCCCTGCCGGACGACGCCGCGCGCCGTCCCCGAAAGATGAAGGCGGTCCCTTACACGAGGGGGGTAGACCGGGCAACCGTGCCGCTTGCCCGGGGCGGCCTCCGGATCGTGAGCGCGGGGTCATTCCGCACACGGCGTCGGCGGCCTAGATGAGGGCTCGGCCGTCCGCCGCGGGCGCCGCCGTCCTCCGAGGCTTTCCCATCCATGCCCCTTCCCCCTCGCACCGCCGATCCGGCGCCGGCTCCCCCTCCGCCCGGTGCCCTGACGCCGCGGGCGCAGGGCGTCGCCCGCATCCTTCTCGTGGTGGGTCTCGCCGCCCTCGGGCTCTGGGTGCTGCACCCGTTCCTGCCGGCCCTGGCCTGGGCGGTGATCCTCGCCATCGCCCTGTGGCCCCTCTACGCCCGGGCCGAGCGGCGCTGGCCGCCGGGACGGCACAACCTGCTGCTGCCGAGCCTGTTCACCCTGGGGGTCGCCCTGGTGTTCCTCCTGCCCCTGGTGGTGCTCGGCATCGAGGCGGCACGCGAGGCGCACGACGTCGTCGCCCTGGCGCGTTCGGCCGAACAGACCGGCCTGCCGGTGCCGGAGGTTCTTTCGCGCGTTCCCTTCGGCGCACAGGCGAGTGCGTGGTGGGCGGCGAACCTCAGCCATCCGCAGGCGGGCGCCGACCTCCTGCACCACCTCGACAAGTCCACCGCGCTGGGCCTGTCGCGCAGCCTCGGGGCGCAGATCGTCCGGCGCAGCGTGCTGTTCGGCTTCAGCCTCGTCGCCCTGTTCTTTCTGTTCCGGGACGGGAAGCTCGTGACCGCCCAGGTGCTCACGGCGAGCGCCCGCCTGTTCGGCCCGCGCGGCGAGCGGGTCGCCCGCCAGATGGTGGCGTCGGTCCACGGCACCGTGGACGGCCTCGTCCTCGTCGGCCTCGGCGTGGGCGTGGTTCTGGGGATCGTCTACTATTTCGCCGGCGTGCCGCACCCGGTGCTGCTCGGCGCGCTGACCGCGGTGGCGGCCATGATCCCGTTCGGCGCGCCCCTGGTCTTCGGCGCCGCCGCCCTGGTGCTCCTCGCCGCCGGCTCGGTGGTTCCGGCGGCGGTGGTGGTGGTGGCGGGCTTCGTCGTCACCTTCGCGGCCGATCACTTCGTCCGCCCCGCCCTCATCGGCGGCACGACGCAGCTGCCGTTCCTCTGGGTGCTGCTGGGAATCTTGGGCGGCGTCGAGACCTTCGGGCTGCTGGGGCTGTTCCTCGGCCCGGCCGTGATGGCGGCGCTGATCCTGCTGTGGCGGGAGTTCACGGGCGGAGACGCGCAGGCGGCCTGAAGTCCTCCGACGCCTCCTGTTCGTTCTTTTCATCCCGAGCGGCTGCACCGTCGCGGCGAGGAATGATCTCGGATCGACCCCGCATTCTGGTGCCCTCCCCCAAGACAGGCGAAGCCCGTGCCTGCCCTGGAGGACGGGTTGGTGGGGCTTCGCCTTAGACGAGGAACACCGGGGCGTTAGTGGACGCCTTGTTGAGCGCGATGCCGTGCTCGCAATCGGACTTCGCGACGTAGCTCTCACTGCTCTTCGAGATCTCCTCGCCGTTCTTGGCGTAGTAGACCCAGTACCACTGGCCCCTGGTGTCCTGCTTCAGCTTGTAACAGGGATAGGTCACGCCGCTCATTGGTTCCTCCATCATCACGGGCGCCGAAGTCTCTCGACGCCCTGTTGCCAGCCAACTCTAGGTTGGATTAATGATGGATTTGTTTACCTGATCGACTGCATTCAAGGGGGCCGAAACGAAAAAGGCCCCGTCCTTGCGGGCGGGGCCTTCGTTCATCGGAGGGCTTGCCGATCCTACGCCGCGAGCGAGCGCAGTACGTACGGCAGAATCCCGCCATTCCGATAATACTCGAGCTCGTCGAGGGTATCGATCCGGCAGGTCAGCGGGACGTCGCGCTTGGTGCCGTCGGCGGCGGTGATCTGGGCCACCAGGGTCTGGCGCGGTTTGAGGTCGCCCGAGAGGCCGAGGATCGTCACGGTCTCGTCGCCCTTGAGGCCGAGGGTCTCCCAGCTCGTGTCGCCCTGGAACACCAGGGGCACGATGCCCATGCCGACGAGGTTCGAGCGGTGGATGCGCTCGAAGCTCTCGGCCACCACGGCGCGGACGCCCAGCAGCTTGGTGCCCTTCGCCGCCCAGTCGCGCGACGAGCCGGTGCCGTATTCCTTGCCGGCGAACACCACCAGGGGCGTGCCCTCGGCCTGATACTTCTGCGCCGCGTCGTAGATGAACATCCGCTCGCCGGAGGGCTGGAACAGGGTCCAGCCGCCCTCGACCACGGTGCCGGCCTCGTCGCGGACCATCTGGTTCTTGATGCGGATGTTGGCGAAGGTGCCGCGCATCATGACTTCGTGGTTGCCGCGCCGGGTGCCGTACTGGTTGAAGTCCTGCACCCGGACCTGATGCTCCTGCAGGTAGGCGCCCGCCGGCGAGTTCGCCCGGATGTTGCCCGCCGGCGAGATGTGGTCGGTGGTGATGGAATCGAGGAACAGGCCAAGGATGCGGGCGTCGACCACGTCCTCGACGGGGGCCGGGGTCTTGGTCATGCCCTCGAAATAGGGCGGGTTCTGCACGTAGGTGGAGGTCGAATCCCACTTGAAGGTCTCGGCCTCGGTGACCTCGACGGCCTTCCAGTAATCGTCGCCACCGAACACGTCGGCGTAGCGCGACTTGAACAGGGCCGAGGTGATGTTGGCCTCGATGAACTCCGCGACCTCCGCCGTCGAGGGCCAGATGTCCCGGAGGTAGACCGGCTGGCCGTCCGACCCGGTGCCCAGGGGCTCGGTGGCGAGATCGATCTGCATGGAGCCGGCGAGCGCATAGGCGACCACGAGGGGCGGCGAGGCGAGGTAGTTCGCCCGGACGTCGGGGTTCACCCGGCCCTCGAAGTTGCGGTTGCCCGAGAGCACGGCGGCGGCCACCACGTCGTTGTCGTTGATGGCCTTCGAGATCGGCGCCGGCAGCGGCCCGGAATTGCCGATACAGGTGGTGCAGCCGAAGCCGACGAGGTTGAAGCCCAGCGCGTCCAGCGGCTGCTGCAGGCCGGCGCTCTCGAGGTACTCGGCCACCACCTGGGAGCCGGGGGCCAGCGAGGTCTTCACCCAGGGCTTCGAGCGCAGGCCCTTGGCCACGGCGTTGCGGGCGAGGAGGCCCGCGCCGATCATCACGCTCGGGTTCGAGGTGTTGGTGCAGCTCGTGATGGCGGCGATGACCACGTCGCCGTGGCCGATGTCGAAGTTGGCGCCCTCCACCGGGTAGCGCGTGGCGATGTCGGCGGCGCGCTTGAACTCCGTCTCCATGGAGCCGGCGAAACCGGGTTTGGCCGCATCGAGGAGCACCCGGTCCTGCGGGCGCTTGGGGCCGGCCAGCGACGGACGCACGTCGCTCATGTCGAGCTCCAGGGTGTCGGTGAACACCGGGTCCGGGGTCTGGGCGTCGCGCCACATCCCCTGCGCCTTGGCGTAGGCCTCGACCAGGGCGATGCGCTCGTCCGTGCGGCTGGTGACGGTGAGGAAGTCGATGGTCTTCCGGTCGATGGGGAAGAAGCCGCAGGTGGCGCCGTATTCGGGGGCCATGTTGGAGATGGTGGCGCGGTCGGCCACCGCCATGTCGTCGAGGCCGGGGCCGTAGAACTCCACGAACTTGCCGACCACGCCCTTCTTGCGCAGCATCTGCGTGACCGTGAGCACGAGGTCGGTGGCGGTGGTGCCCTCGGGGAGCTTGCCCGACAGCTTGAAGCCGACGACCTCGGGGATCAGCATCGACAGGGGCTGGCCCAGCATGGCGGCCTCGGCCTCGATGCCGCCGACGCCCCAGCCCAGCACCGCGAGGCCGTTGACCATGGTGGTGTGCGAATCTGTGCCGACGAGGCTGTCCGGGTATGCGACCGGGAAGGAATCGCCGTCGCCCTGCTTCGTCCAGACCGTCTGCGACAGGTATTCCAGGTTCACCTGGTGGCAGATGCCGGTGCCGGGCGGGACCACCGAAAAATTGTCGAAGGCCGACTGGCCCCACTTCAGGAAGGTGTAGCGCTCGCCGTTGCGCGAGTATTCCAGCGCCACGTTGTCGGCGAGAGCCTTGGGGGTGCCGAACTCGTCGACGATGACCGAGTGGTCGATGACGAGGTCGACGGGCACCAGGGGGTTGATCTTCTGGGGGTCGCCGCCCAGCGCCACCATGGCGTCGCGCATGGCGGCGAGATCCACCACGGCGGGCACGCCGGTGAAGTCCTGCATCAGCACGCGGGCGGGCCGGAAGGCGATCTCGGTCTCGGTCTTGCCGAGGTTGCCCAGCCACGCGACGGTGGCGGAGATGTCGTCCTTCTTCACCGAACGGTTGTCCTCGAACCGCAGCAGGTTCTCGAGGATCACCTTCATGGAGAACGGCAGGGCGGTGGCGTCGGCCAGGCCCGCCTTCTCGGCATGGGGAATCGAGTAGTAGGTGTAGGACTTGTCCCCGACGGTGAGGGTCTGGCGGGACTGGAAGCTGTCGAGCGATGCCACGGCGTTGATGATCCTCGCGAGCGGTTGGTCGAACACGCGCAGGCATAACCTGCGCCACGAAAGCTGTGCTCGGCTGGGTGCGCTGGAATGCGCGCGCCGCTCCGGGGGTGCCCGGACAGGTTGTTGCGCGAAGGACGGTTTGGACGCCCTGAGACTCGCGCGGCGCAGCCTGACGCCCGTATAGAACACTTCGAAACTGGCCGCTACCGGTGGGCTGACAGAGCGGTGGGTCTGTCGTCGCCGGGAGGGGGCTACGCCGCGGCGAGGTGCGCGAAATCCGCGCCTTCGGCCACGTGTTCGGAAGCGTCGAGGATCTCGATCCCGACGACACGTCCGGCGGCATCGAAATCGAGCATGATGCCCGGACGCACTTCCTCGCTCCCAACGATCGTGGCGTCGGCGAGCTGCACGTAGAGTGCGTCCGCCTCACGGTCATACCGGGATTTCATGCGTGCCGGGCCCCCGCCCACGATCGAGGGATGCTGTGATCACGTGAAAGGTTGAGGCCGAGCGTATCACATAAACGACGCGAAGCACGCGGCCGTCCCGTTCGGGCAATGCGCGGAAGGCCCGCCGTCGATCCGGATGCAAAGGATCGGGCTCCACGGCATCCGGGGTCAGGATCGTCCGCTCCACCCAAGCCTCATCCAGGGCACGCAGGGCGATCTGGTCCCGTGCGTGTTGGGCGTAGGTGATGGTCGGAGCAGGCATGACACCCGTGTGTGAACGATCGCGCGCCTCGGTCGAGGAAAGCCCAATCGTTCACGCTCCACAACGGATTCTCGGCAAAAGCACGTTTCGGTTGTGGGTGGGCGGGCGAAGGCGGATCGCAGACACGAAGGGCCGACGCAGGCGGCGAGGGTCTGACGACCTTTCCGCGCATGGGGTCTCGCCACTGAACGATCCGCGTGCGATGGGCGGGGTGCCGAGCGGTGCGAGGCTCTGAATTTGTCGCATGGACCGGATCGGCGACTGGCGCGACATCGTTCCGTGGCCGGTTCGACGAGGCTCATGATCCAGGACCCCCCGTGCGGCTGACCGCCCAGACCCTCGCCGTCCGCCGCTCCGGCCGCCGCATCTTTTCGGACGTGTCGTTCACGCTCGGCGCGGGCGAGGCCCTGATGGTCACCGGCCGCAACGGTGCGGGCAAGTCGACCCTGCTCGCCGTGCTGGCCGGTCGCCTCAAGCCCGAATCGGGGACGCTCACCGTGCACGAGGTCGGCGAGGCGACCCTGCCCGAGTGCCTGCACGTGGTCGGCCACCGCGACGGCCTGAAGAGCCCGCTGACGGCGGAAGAGAACCTCGCCTTCGCCCGCGATCTCCTGGGCGCGCCCACCGCGAGCCCGCGCGCGGCCCTGGAGGAACTCGGCCTCGGCCACGCGTTGCGGCTACCGGTGGCCTACCTGTCGGCCGGCCAGCGCCGCCGGGTGGCGCTGGCCCGCCTCCTCGTCTGCCGGCGGCCGCTGTGGCTCCTCGACGAGCCGACGGCGGCCCTCGACGTCGCCTCGCAGGCCGTGCTCGCCGGCATGATGGCGCGCCACCGGGCGACGGGCGGCCTCGTCATCGCGGCGACCCACCAGGCGCTGGGCCTGGAGGGCGCGCGCGAACTGCGCATCGAGGCGGCCAGGAGCGAGGCGGCCAGGAGCGAAGCGGCCAGGAGCGAGGCGGCGGCGACGCCGTCCGACGCTGCGACCGGAGACGTGTGGTGGTGATGCGCGCCCTGAAGGCCCTCGTCGCCCGCGACCTCGCGCTCGCCGCCCGGGTCGGCGGCTCGGGGGCGCTCTCCCTCGTGTTCTTCCTGATGATCGTCGCCGTGGTGCCGTTCGCGCTGGGGCCCGACCTCAACCTGCTGTCGCGGATCGGGCCGGCCATCCTGTGGCTGGCCGCCGTGCTCGCCACCCTCATCGGCCTCGACCGCCTGTTCCAGGCCGACGAGGAGGACGGCTCCCTCGACCTGATGACCGGCGCGCCCGTGCCCATGGAACTCGTGGTGCTCGCCAAGGTGCTGGCCCACTGGCTCACCACCGGCCTGCCCCTCGCGCTCGCCGCCCCCCTGTTCGGCCTCCTCGTGGCGCTCGACGGCACGGCCATGGCGGCCACCAGCCTGACCCTGCTCGTCGGCACCCCGGCCCTGACCTTCATCGGCGCCGTCGGCTCGGCCCTGACGGCCTCGATCCGGCGGGGCGGCCTCATCCTCGCCGTCCTGGTGCTGCCCCTGATGATCCCGACCCTGATCTTCGGCGTCTCGGCGAGCGAGGCGGCGCTCGGCGGCACGGTGCCGTTCACGACGCCGCTGGCCATCCTCGCCGCCCTCAGCCTCATCGCCGGCGTCGTCGGGACCCTGGCCTCCGCCGCAGCGCTCCGCTGGAGCGAGTGAGCGCAGCGCCGAGACAGCCGTCGCTCGTGTAACGTGGATTGGTGTGACCTTCGGCCCCGCGAACCAGGCCGGGGCAGGGCGCTTGTCCCGTGGACGGCCCCCCGGGGCCCCGAGCGACGAGAGCCCGCATGGTCGATTACCCGAAGCCCCCCTTCCCGCAGCCGCCGATTCCCTATCCGGGCCGGTCCGCCGAGATGACCCCCAAGCCGGATCACGGCGAGGAGAGCTACCGGGGGTCGGGCAAGCTCACCGGAAAGGTCGCGCTCATCACGGGGGGCGACAGCGGCATCGGCCGGGCGGTCGCCATCGCGTATGCCCGCGAAGGCGCCGACATCGCGCTCAGCTACCTCGACGAGCACGACGACGCCCGGGACACCGCCGCCTGGGTCGAGCGCGCCGGCCGCCGCGTGGTTCTGCTGCCGGGCGATGTCGCCGACCACCGCCATTGCGCGGCCCTGGTCGACAAAACCGTTTCCGAGCTCGGCCGCCTCGACATCGTAGTAAACAACGCCGCGTTCCAGAAACTCGCCGACACCCTCGAGGAGATCGAGATTGCCGATTGGGACCGGCACTACGCCGTCAACGTCCACGCGATGTTCTACATCCTCAAGGCCGCCTCGCCGCACCTCAAGGCCGGGGCGTCGATCATCAACACCGCTTCGGTGAACGCCAAGACCCCCGTGGAGCAGCAGCTCGCCTACTCGTCCACCAAAGCGGCCATCACCAACATGACCGCCAACCTCGCCCGGATCCTGGGTGCGCGCGGCATCCGCGCCAACGCGGTGCTGCCGGGGCCGATCTGGACGCCCCTGATCCCCTCGACCATGTACACCGAGCAGGTGGAAAAGTTCGGCTCGATGACCCCCGCCGGACGCCCCGGCCAGCCGGCGGAACTCGCGGGCGCCTACGTGCTCCTCGCCTCCGACGAGGGTAGCTACATGAGCGGCGCCATGATCGCCGTGACGGGCGGCATGGTCACCCTCTGAGGGTTTTCTGCGAGGCCTCTATCGCTCCGGAGCCGGTCGTGGCCGGGCGGTCCGGACATCGGGGCAGGCGGAAATCGCCCGGTGCGCCGTCCGGACGGCCGGGCCGTCCATGATCGGAGAGGCGACACGATCCCGGCACCTCGTCTAATCCCGCCTGGGAGTCGACAAGGTGTCGCGGGCCGATAGCCGGCCCTACGTCCGGTCGTCCCGCGCCATAGTTAGGAGTTCCTATCCATCGCGATGGGGGAAACCATGAAGCCAATCGTTCTCGGCACGGTCCTGACACTTGCGCTCTCGCTCGGCGCGCATGCGCAGGACATGGGTGACGCCGCGGCGGGCGAGAAGGCGTTCGCCCCCTGCAAGGCCTGCCATCAGGCCGGCAAGAACGGGGTCGGCCCCAATCTCGTCGGTGTCGTCGGCCGCGCCGCCGGAACCTACGAGGGCTACAACTACTCCGCCGCCCTCAAGGGCTCGGAGATCACCTGGGACGACGCCAATCTGCACGAGTGGCTGAAGAATCCCAAGGCCAAGGTGCCTGGAACGAAGATGGTCTTCGCCGGCTATTCCGACGACAAGAAGATCAACGACGTCGTCGCCTACCTCAAGACCCTGAAGTAGATCCCCTGCCGGCTCCACCCCCGATGGCCGGGAAGGAGCCGGCGTCTCCCCTCACGCCGGGTCGGCGTCGATCCGGATCTTCAGGATCGCGTAGGGCGGCGCCTGCCGATCGGTGCCGTTGTTGTATTCCGGCCGGCGGTTCACCTGGGCGGCCGAGATGTGGAGCCAGCGGTCGGGGGTGATCCAGAACGTGTCGGCCCAGATCAGGCGCGGGTCGGCGGCCAGGATCTCGACGGTCCCGTCGGGGCTGCGCCGGCCCACCGCGTTGAATTCCTGCAGGGCGAGGTACACCCGGTCCTTCGAATCCGTGGTCAGGCCGCCGGTCATGCCCTTCTCGCCGAGATCGTCGACCCCGGCCGCCACCCCGGCATCGGTGACCTGCGGGTCGAGCAGGGCGGCGGTGTCGACGGCGTAGAGGTGCCGGCCGATGAGGGGGGCGTAGTACAGGCGCCGCCCGTCGGGGGAGAGCGCGATGCCGTTGGCGCCGCCCTGGACCGGACGGGGCGGGGCATCGCCCTTGCGCTGGACAACGGCGCGCCCCTCGACGAACTTCGTCAGCCCCTTCTGCGACTTGGTGCTGGCGTGCCCGTGCAGGCGCCGCACCACCCGCCCGGTGGCGAGGTCGACGGCGAGGAGCGCGCCCTCCCCGTCCTGGCCCTGGTCGGTGATGTAGGCGCGGGCGTACCCGTCGCGGATGTCGATGCGCAGGTCGTTGAGGGACGAAGTCGGGGCGATGCCGGATTCCAGCGGCACCACCCGCAGGATGCGGTTGCCGACGATGTCCATCTGCACCAGCTTGGCGCCGCCCTTCACCGGCGGCCCCGAGCCGTCCGGCAGTCCGGCATCGAGGAGCCACAGGGTGTCGTCCCGGTCGAACACGCCGTTGGGGACGTGGAAGAAGCGTGTCTGCGCCTTCTCCGGATCGGGCTGGTTGGTTTCCAGATCGGGATAGGGCCGCACGGCCCCGCCGGGCAGGACCTCGCCCACGGTGTAGGGCACCTTGGCGTCGAAGCGCGGCATCATGATGAAGGCGCGGCCACCGCGCGCGATGGCGAGGCCCGTCGGCGTCGAGGGCGCATCGGCCACGAAGGCGAGTTCGAGGCCCGCGGGCGTCCGGTCCGTCGTCACGCCACCGGTTTTTGACTCGTGAGCGCCGGATTCGGATTTCGCCGTCGCACCGGAGGCGGACAGCAGAGCGGCCCCGGTGAGGCCGGCGGCGAGGAGGTCGCGTCGGGCGAGGGTCATGATGGGTCTCGGGTGTTCGAAGGGGATGAGAGCTCAGCCGTGGGCGGCGCCGCGGACCCGGAGGTCGATGGCCAGGATGGCGGGGCCGGACGCGATGAAGAGGCGGCGGCCGTCGGGGCCGCCGAAGGTGACGTTGGCGGCATCCGTGGCGGTGGCGATGCGGCCGAGGCGCCGTCCGTCCGGCGTGTAGACCCGGACGCCGTCGCCGCACGCGGCGTAGACACGCCCGTCCGCATCCACCGCGAGCCCATCGGGCACGCCCGCGTCCAGGGTGGCGAAGGTGCTCGGGGCCCCGAGCGTGCGCCCGTTCTCGACGGGGAACGCCAGGATGGCGCGGGCGCCTTCGGGGTTGAGGGAGGCGCCGGTCTCGCTGACGTAGAGGCGGCGCCCGTCCGGACTGAAGGCGAGGCCGTTGGGCTGGTCGAGGGCGTCGCTCATGCCCGTGAGCGTGCCGTCGGGGTCGATGCGATAGACCCGCCGCGCGGCCTGCGCCGGTTCGCGCACGATGCCCTCGTCCGGCATGGAGATGCCGAAGATCGGATCGGTGAACCAGAGTGCGCCGTCGGGCGCCAGCGCCACGTCGTTGGGCGAGTTCAGGGGCTGCCCCCCGTAACGGTCGGCCAGGACCGTGAGGGACCCGTCGGTTTCGGCCCGCACCACCCGCCGGCCCCGGTGCTCGCAGGTCACCAGGCGTCCCTTGGCGTCGAGGGTGTTGCCGTTGGCGTTGTCGGACGGGTCGCGGAAGGTTCTGGTCTTCCCGTCGTCGCCGATGAGCACCATCCGGTTGGACCGCACGTCGCTGAAGACCAGGCCGCCGAGGTGACGCGCGTAGCACGGCCCCTCGCACCAGCGTCCCTCGGAATACAGAGAGGTGAGGCGCGCGTCGCGATCGACCACGGCCGCGAAGTCCGGATCGTCGACGTGCAGGACCGGTGCGGCGGCCGCTTCGCGCGGCATCGCCGTCAGGGCGAAGCCGAGGGCGGCCCGGCCGAGGAAGGTACGTCGGTGCATCGTCGCCCTGGGTTCGAGGAAGCGGCGGGCGGCCCCGTGAGGCCGCCCGGTCGTCGGGGTCAGCGCGCCGGCCGGGTGGAGCCGGTGGCGTCCGGGGCGGCGGGCTTGAAGCTCCAGAGGTCCGTCGGCAAGGCCGCCGGCGCGTCGGGCTTGTAGAAGGCCGAATCCTGAATGCGCGAGGTGGTGACGTAGAGGGTTCCGTCCGGGCCCTCCGCGAAGGTGTCGGGCCAGCGCAGGCGCGCGTCCTTGATCAGGGTGGCGGTCGCGCCGCCCTTGGCGGAAAGGTCGCGTACCTTGATGGAATCGTCCTGGGGCGAGGTGATGTACATCCGCCCATTCGTCCGGGAAATGATCAGCCCGTCCGCCGGGCCGTTCTCGCCCACGGTCTCGATCTTGCCCGAGAGGCTCTTGTCGGCGAGCGCCGTCGGCATCAGGGCCGTGGTGACGCCCTCCGCCAGGGCTTCCGTCGGCAGGCTGTAGAGGGTCTTGCCCTTGATCGCCTGCCAATAGAGGGTCCGGCCGTCGGGCGAGAGGGCGATGCCGTCGGCCGCGAACTCGACGCCGCGCCCGTCCGGCCGGCGCAGGGGCTTGCCGTCGTAGGTCACGGTCACGCCCTTGTCCGCTTGCGTCGAGAGATCGCCGTCGAGGACGCGGCGGGCCTTGCCGCTGGCGAGGTCCACCACCACGAGGGCGCCCTTGGCCCCCGAATCCGTGAGGTAGGCGGTCCTGCCATCGGGCGAGAAGCGCACGTCGTTGAGATAGGAGCCCTGCGGCGCCACCGTCTCGTCGAACGCGATGGTGCGGGCCGGCTGGTTCGTCCGGAGGTCGATCTCGACGAGCTTCGCGCCGCCCGGCACCAGGGCGCCCATGGCGGGGGCAGCGGGATCGAGGACCCAGAGGTTGCCGTCCGGGCCCGCGACCACGCTTTGCACGCAGACCCAATGATCCTTGGCCGAGACCTCGTCCTTCTTCGCGTTGCGCCAGGAATTCCAGGCGGCATCGGGGAACGGCACCACCTTGCCGTCCTTCACCTCGGCGACGGACACCTCGGTGTCCTCGGTCCATCGCGGAAAATTGACGAAGATCCGGCCGTCCTTCGACACGGTGACGCCGGTGACCTGATGCTCGAAGCTCGCGACCTTCGTCAGCGCATCTCCGGCCGGCACGTTGCCGGTCGGCGTGCCCCCGGGGGCCGGTTGCGCGCGGGCGGGAGATCCGCCCAGAGCCGTACCGACGGCGAGGGCGGTCAGGAGAGAAGTAGCGGTCGTGTGTCGGGTCATTGCGATCTCACGGGGCGGAAAGGCTCGGGATTCGTGACGACAACGCACGCACCCGCGGCCAAGCTTCATCCCGGCCGAAACCTCGTCCCGTCCGCTCGTCTGGGGTGCGGCGAACGGGCGCCGGATGTCGCGTCCGTCCGGTGTCGAGGGATCGCCGAGGACGGCGACGGATCTCGCCGGGTCGGCGTTGGTAGTCGATGGTCCTTCGCCGCGAGGCCTTGCCAGAAGCCAATGACCACTTCGGCGAAGAGGCTAACGGTCCGGACCGCGACACGGGCCGACCGAGCGGATCTACTGTGCTTTCGACCTGTATGTGGGAATGGATGCGCTGCCGTCCGGCCTGATCGACTATGTTCCGCTATCATTTGATCTTATCTCAAGATAACCCGAACTCTTATTTGAGGATCATCGGATAACGTATTCGTGATCAATAATTCGCGTGGCAGGCGAGTGTCCGCGACGATCAGACATTGGAAAATGTCTTTGGCGATTGAGGGATTATTAAGCGCAACTTGCCATACGGGTCCTGCACGCGCTGGGGGTATTCCAGCCCAGAGGGAGAAACCGAGATGTTTGATTCCGGCAGTCGCGCCACGCTCGATGCGATCGATCGTTCGCAGGCGCGGATCGAGTTCGATCTGAAGGGTGCGGTGCTGGACGCGAACGGGCTGTTCCTCGACCTGCTCGAATATCCCCTCGCCGAGGTCCGGGGCCGGCATCACAGCCTGTTCGTCTCGCCCCAGGAGCGGGAGAGCCCGGCCTACGAGACGTTCTGGGCGGCCCTGCGTGCCGGTCAGTTCCAGGCGCGCGAGTTCATGCGGACCACGAAGAGCGGTCGCGAGATCTGGATCCAGGCGTCCTACAATCCGGTCCTGAACCGGGCCGGCAAGGTGGTGAAGGTGGTCAAGATCGCCACCGACATCACGGCCCAGAAGCAGCGCATCGCTTCCTACGAGGGGCAGATCGCGGCGATCAACCGCTCGCAGGCCGTGATCCACTTCACCCCCGACGGGGTGGTCACCGACGCCAACGCGAACTTCCTCGACGCCCTCGGCTACCGCCTCGACGAGATCAAGGGACGCCACCACAGCCTGTTCGTCTCCCCCGAGGAGCGCGACGGTCCGGCCTATGCCGGGTTCTGGCGCAGCCTGGCCGGGGGCGAGGCCCATTCGGGCGAATTCCGCCGGTTCGCCAAGGGCGGCCGCGAGGTCTGGATCCACGGGGCCTACAATCCGATCCTGGGGGCCGACGGCAAACCCTACGCGGTGGTGAAGTTCGCCAACGACGTCACGGCCCAGGTGAACGATCGCAACCGCCGCCGCGACGGCCAGCGCCTCATCGACAACGACCTCGCCCTCATCACCGATGCGATCTCCGGCGTGAGCCGTCAGGCGGCATCCACGGCCGAGGCCGCGGCGCAGACCTCCGGCAACGTCCAGGCCGTGGCGGCCGGGGCCGAGGAGTTTTCGTCCTCCATCGAGGAGCTGAGCCGGCACGCCGTCGAGGCCAAGGGCGCGGCCGACGAGGCCGTGGCCCGGGCGGGCGAGGCCGGGACCATCATCTCCGGGCTCACCGCCTCGGCCGAGAAGATCGGCGAGGTCGTCACGGTGATCCGCTCCATCGCCGACCAGACCAACCTGCTGGCGTTGAACGCCACCATCGAGGCGGCGCGGGCCGGCGAGGCGGGCCGGGGCTTCGCCGTCGTCGCCGCGGAGGTGAAGGCGCTGGCCAACCAGTCGTCCCGCGCCACGGAGGAGATCGGCACGCAGATCGCGGCGGTGCAGGCCTCGACGAACCGGGCCGTGCACGCCATCGAGGCCATCGGCCGGACCATCGGGCATCTCAGCGAGATCTCCCTCAGCGTCTCGTCGGCGGTGACCGAGCAGGCCGCGGTCACCCGCGACATGTCGGTGAACATGCAGAACGCGGCCCAGAGCGTCGAGCTCGTCCGCCAGACCATGGACGGCATCGCCCGGGCGGCCCACGACGTCGACGCCTCCGTCCAGGCGGTCAGCGGCGCGGCGCGCGCCCTGGCGTGACGATCCGGAGCGGCAGCCCCTCCGGGTGCGCCGCCGCTCCGCTCACCCCAGATCCTGCAGGTGGCGCGCGGCGATGAGCGAGGCCGCCGTGCGGTTCTCGACGCCGAGCTTGGCGTAGATCCCCTCGAGGTGCTTCGTCACCGTGCGCGGGCTCAGGCCCAGGATCTCGCCGATGTCGCGGCTGGCCTTGCCGCGCGACAGCCACAGCAGCACCTCCGCCTCCCGCCCGGTCACGGGCAGGCGCGCGCGCAGGCGCTCGATCCCGGCCTCCACGGGGTCGCGGGCGAGGCGCAGAAGGATCTCGTCGCCCGTGCCCCCGATGAAGCTCAGGGTGTGGGCGACGCCGTCGCGGTCCGTCAGGGTCAGGGGCGCCGAGACCGTTCCGGCGACGGAGCCCCGCAGCCAGTCCCGCCCCTGCGGCGGCAGGCCGCCCGCGCCCGGGTCGCCGAAGCCCGCGAGCAGGCGCGCCGCCTGGGGGGTCGACCACAGCACCGCCCCCTGCCCGTCCACCGCGAACAGGGTGCGGCCGGTGGTGTCGAGGGCCGCGCGCGCGCTCTGGGCCGCCCGGGCGCCCGCGAGGTGCACCCGGATGCGCGCCAGGATCTCGTCCGGCGCGATGGGCTTCGTCACGTAGTCGACGCCCCCCGCCTCCAGGCCCTTCACGATGTGCTCGGTCTCCGACAGGCCGGTCATGAAGATCACCGGCACATGGGCGAGGTGGCCCTTGGCCTTGAGGTGGCGGCAGGTCTCGAATCCGTCCATGCCGGGCATCACCGCGTCGAGAAGGATGATGTCGGGGGTGATCTCGTCGACCAGCGCCAGGGCGAGGTCGCCCGCCACCGCCACGAGCACCGTGGCGCCCGAGCGCTCGATGGCGTCGGTGAGGAAGCTCAGGGTGTCGGGGGAATCGTCGACCACCAGGACGATGTCGCGCTGGGGCTCACGCATGGCCTGCGGGCTCCGGCTCGGCCGCCGTCGCGGGCGTGTCTTCGTTCACTGACCCGTGCTGGGGCGCGGGCGCTTCCTGAGCAGCGGGCGTGTCCTGAGCCGCAGGCGCTTCCTGGGCCGCGGGCGTGTCCTGGGCCGCGGGCGCTTGCCGCAGTGCTTCGAGCACGCTCATGACGCGGCGCAGATCGTAGGCCGCCACGAGGCCGCGCATCCGCGCCAGGAACGCGGACGGCGGATCGGGCTCCTCCGCCATCCGCGCGAGCTTGGCCTCCAGGCCGCGGACGTGGCCGATCCGGGCGAGGCGCAGGAGATCCGCCACGGCGTCCGGCCGGGGCGGCGGGCCCGCTTCGTCCGCGGCGGCGGGCGGCATGTCGGACGCGGGCGACGGGTCCGGCGCGCTCCAGGCGAGGCCGAGCAGACCGGTGACGATCTCCAGAAAATCGCGCAGGTCGAATGGCTTGGCGATGATGGCGTCGTGGGGCGCGTCGTGCCCGCGCGACGGGCTGATCTCGTGGACGTTGGCCGACATCATGGCGATCCGGGCGGTCTGGCCGGCCTCACGCAAGGCCCTGCCCAGGACCCAGCCGGTCATGCCCGGCATGGCGATGTCGAGGAGGAACAGATCGGGCGGATGCCGGGCGGCGAGGTCGAGGCAGGCGGGGCCGTCGGCGGCCTCGATCACGATGAGCCCGAGGGGTTCGAGGATGTCGCGCATGAGGCCGCGATGGGCGGCGTCGTCGTCGGCGACCAGGATGGTGCGGCGCGCACCCGTGTAGGTCCGCGGCACCGCGGACGCCTGGGCCGCCAGCCGCACGGGTTTCGGCCGCGCCACGGAGGCGAGCATGAGGCGCAGGCGAAAGCAGGTGCCCTGCCCCACCGTGCTCTCCACGGTGATCTCCCCGCCCATGATCTGGGCCAGCAGGTGCGCGATGGTGAGCCCGAGGCCGGTGCCCGGGGTGGTCAGTGCCGCCGCCATGGAGCCACGCTCGAACGGCTCGAACACCCGCTGCAGATCGTCGGCCGGAATGCCGAGGCCGGTGTCGCGAATCGTGAACACCGCGATCTGGCTGCGATAGGCGAGGTCGAGGGCGATGTGTCCCTTCGGCGTGAACTTCACGGCGTTCGACAGGAGGTTGAGCAGGATCTGGCGCAGGCGCTTCTCGTCGGTGGCCACCACCACCGGCAGGGTGTCCGGCCGGGTGAAGCGGAACTCGAGGCCGGCGCCCTCGGCCTGCAGGCGGATCATGTCGCCGATCTGATCGAGGAAATCCGAGAGCCTGATTTCATCGCGATGAATCTGCAGGCGACCCGCCTCCATGCGGGAGATGTCGAGGAGCCCGTCGATGAGCCCCGACAGGTGTTGGGCCGAGCGCCGGATCACCCGGATGCCGTTCTGGCGCGGCGCCGGGATGGAAGGATCGCCCTCCAGCAATTGCGCGTAGCCCAGCACCGCGTTCAGCGGCGTGCGCAGTTCGTGGCTGATGCCGACCACGTAGCGGCTTTTCGCGAGGTTCGCCGCCTCGGCCGCCTCCTTGGCCTGCTGGAGCTTCAGGTCGGTGATCTTATGGGCGGCGATCTCGGCCTGGTAGAGCCCGGTCTGGCGGGCGGTCTCCTCCAGGGCGACGTGGCGGCTCTCCTGGGCGAGCACGAACAGCCACGCGACGATGCCGAGGATCACGATGAGGATGAGGAACACGGAGGTGAGCGCAGCGGCCAGCATGTCCCGGTGCTCGGGGTGCTCCGAGACCGCGCCCGCATGGACGATGCCGAGGATCAGCGCTACGGCGCTGACCAGTGTGAGCATCAGGGCGAGGTAGCGCCCGAGCGGTGCGCCGATCCAGATCGCCGTGCGGGCCGGCAGGACGCGTGCGAGGACGCCCTGCGCCTGGGCATCGAGGCGACCGTGCGGCTTGCACAGGTCGCCGCAGCGGGCATCGAGGGAGCAGCACAGGGAGCAGATCGCCCCGCCATAGGCCGGGCACTCGGCCATGTCCTCGGGCTCGAACGGATGCTCGCACACCCGGCAGGTGATGGCGGCCGCGCCGTTCCAGTCGGTTTTCGGGGTTCGCGCGAGGTAGTAGCGCCCGCCCGTGCCCCACGCGATGGCGGGGGCGGCGGCGAAGGCGACGACGAGGGCCAGCATCGGGCCGAACGGCGTGAGCGTGACGCCGAGCCAGCCGAGATGCGCGGCGAAGCCAGCGCCCATGGACAGGGCCATGGCACCCGTGCCGACGGGGTTGATGGCGTAGAGGTGCGCCCGCTTGAACTCGATGCCGGGGGGCGACAGGCCCAGCGGCTTGTTCACCGCGAGATCGGCGCTGAGCGCCCCGACCCAGGCCGAGACCACCACCGCGTAGAGGCTGAGGGTGCTGGCCAGGGTCTTGTCGATGCCGAGTTCCATGAGCAGGAGCGCGATGGCGACGTTGAACACCAGCCAGACCACGCGCCCCGGATGGCTGTGGGTGAGGCGGGAGAAGAAGTTCGACCACGCGATGGAGCCCGCATAGGCGTTGGTGACGTTGATCTTGATCTGCGAGACCACGACGAACACGGTCATCAGGGCGATGGCCCAGGGGCCCGGCGCGACCACGTAGCCGAAGGCGATCGTGTACATCTGCGTCGGTTCCGCCGCCCGGTCGGCCGGCACACCGTGGCGCAGGGCCAGGATGGCGAGGAACGAGCCGAGCAGGATCTTGAGGAAGCCCGGGACGATCCAGCCCGCCCCCGCACCGAGCACGGCGGCCCACCAGCGGCGCTCCCCGCCGGGTTCCATCGCGGGGACGAATCGCAAAAAGTCGACCTGCTCGCCGACCTGCGCGAGCAGCGCCAGCAGGATGCCGGTGGCGAGGCCGAATCGGGCGAGATCGAACCCGCCGGCACCGGTTTCCCCGGCATGGCCGAGCCACTCGCCCACGGGCGCCCCGCCCTGCCAGACGATGCAGGCGAGCGGGAGCAGGTTGAGGACGATCCACAGGGGCTGGGTCCAGATCTGGAACCGGCTGATGAGCGTGATGCCGTAGATCACCAGCGGAATCACCGCCACCGCGCTGACGAGGTAGCCGAGCGCCAGGGGCAGGCCGAAGCACAGTTGCAGGGCCATCGCCATGATCGCCGCCTCGATGGCGAAGAACAGGAACGTGAAGCTCGCATAGACCAGCGAGGTCACCGTCGAGCCGATATAGCCGAAGCCCGCGCCCCGGGTGAGGAGGTCGATGTCCACGCCGTAGCGGGCCGCGTAGGCGCAGATCGGCACGGCGGTGGCGAAGATGATGAGCACCACCACCACGAGGGCCGCGAGGGTGTTGGTGAAGCCCAGGGCGAGCACCAGGGTGCCGCCGATGGCCTCCAGCGCCAGGAACGACACGGAGCCGAGCGCCGTCTGCGCCACCCGCAGGCCCGACCAGCGCCGCGCCGCCTTGGCGGTGAAGCGCAGGGCGTAGTCCTCCAGCGTCTCGTCGGCGACGAAGCGGTTGTAGTCGCGCCGGATCGGCAGGATGCGCTGGTGCTGGGGCATGGGTCGGCACGAGGGTAGCACGCGCGGACCCTGTTCCCGAGGCGGGGTGAGCCGCATCGCTTGGTTTCGATTCGCGCATGCGTTCGATGCGCGAAAAGGCCGTCACGATGGGCCTCCGCGCGGGCCCGCTCCATACGCAAGACTGCGTATCGACCGCACCGCACCATGCGGCCTAGCCTTTGCGTATCGATCCACGGCCCTTTCGACGGGCCGGGCGACGACGATCAAGGATTTTGGGCACGATGGCAGAGAGCAAGGGCAACGGCCTGCAATCGGCGCTGCGGCGCAGGCTTCTCATGGGTCTCGCCGGCGTGCCGGCCATCGCGCTGATGCCCCGGATGGCGTTCGCGGCGGGCCCGGCGACGGCCACCGTGAACACCACCGGCCTCGCGGTGACCGACACCGAGGTCACGGTCGGCATCCTGCATTCCGCCACCGGCACCATGGCGATCTCCGAGACCGGCTCGATCCAGGCCGAGAAGCTCGCCATCGCGCAGATCAACGAGGCCGGCGGCGTGCTCGGCCGCAAGATCAAGATCATCCAGGAGGACGGCGCCTCCGACTGGCCGACCTTCGCGGAGAAGGCGAAGAAACTGCTGGTCAACGACCATTGCGCCGCCGTGATGGGCTGCTGGACCTCGGCCTCGCGCAAGGCGGCGCTGCCGGTGTTCGAGCAGTACAACGGCCTGCTGTACTACCCGACCTTCTACGAGGGCCTGGAGCAGTCGAAGAACGTCATCTACACCGGCCAGGAGGCCACGCAGCAGATCCTCGAATCGCTGAACTGGGTCGCCAAGGAGAAGGGCGCCAAGACGTACTTCTTCATCGGCTCCGATTATATCTGGCCCCGCACCTCGAACAAGATCGCCCGCAAGCACATCGAGAACGTGTTGAAGACCAAGGTCGTGGGTGAGGAATATTTTCCGCTCGGCCACACGCAGTTCAACTCGGTGATCAACAAGCTGAAGCTCACCAAGCCCGACGTGATCTTCACCGACGTCGTCGGCGGCTCGAACGTGGCGTTCTACAAGCAGCTCAAGGCGGCCGGCATCGACCTGTCGAAGCAGACCCTGCTGACCATCTCGGTGACCGAGGACGAGATCGACGGCATCGGTGGCGACAACATCGCCGGGGCCTATTCCTGCATGAAGTACTTCCAGTCGCTCAAGAACCCCAACAACGAGAAGTTCGTCGCCGCTTTCCACAAGATGTGGGGCGAGAAGACCGTCATCGGCGACGTGACCCAGGCCGCCTATCTCGGACCGTTCCTGTGGAAGATGGCGGTGGAGAAGGCCGGATCCTTCGACGTCGACAAGGTGGCGGCCGCCTCCGCCGACATCGAGTTCAAGGAAGCTCCCGAGGGCTACGTCAAGATCCACCCCAACCATCACCTCTGGTCCAAGACCCGCGTCGCCAAGGCGCTGCCGAACGGCCAGTTCGAGGTGGTCTACGAGAGCAAGGACCTCATCGAGCCGAACCCCTTCCCCAAGGGCTACCAGTAGGACCGCTCTCCGCGCCCGCTGGATCAGGTCCAGTGGGCGCGGGTCCCCTCTCCTTCCAGGAGAGGGAGCGCGTCGCGCCTCTTTCGAGATGACCGCGCCCGCAGCCTCCCACGGCCCAATGCTTGCAACGCGATGGCCGAATCCTTCGGAAGGTCGAAAAGAATGCTCGGCGACTATTCCCTCACGGACCTCAGCTCGATCTTCGTGATGCAGGGCTTCGCCGGGCTGATCCTGTTCTCGGTCTACACCCTGATGGCGCTGGGCCTGGCGATCATCTTCGGCCAGATGGGGGTGATCAACATGGCGCACGGGGAGTTCATGATCCTCGGCGCCTACATGACCTACCTGTGCTCCGGGTTCTTCCAGACCCACCTGCCGGCCCTGTTCCCGGCGTACTTCTTCGTCGCCATGGCGCTGGCCTTCGTGGCGTCGGGAGCCCTCGGGATGCTGGTGGAATGGGCGCTGATCCGCCACCTCTACAAGCGCCCGCTGGACACCCTGCTCGCCACCTGGGGCCTGTCGCTCATCCTGCAGCAGGCCTACCGGACGATCTTCGGACCGCGCGAGGTCGGCGTCGAGTTGCCAAGCTGGCTCATCGGCTCGGTGCAGGTCACCGACACCATCGAGATCCCCATCAACGGCATGTTCGTGATGGCGATCACCCTGCTCATCACCGCCGGCGTCGCGCTCCTCATGTACCGCTCGCGCTTCGGCGCCCAGGTCCGCGCCGTAGTGCAGAACCGGCCCATGGCGGGCGCGGTCGGCATCGACACCGAGAAGGTCGACCGCCTGACCTTCGGCCTCGGCTGCGGCATTGCCGGCATTGCCGGGTCGGCCTTCACCATGGTGGGCTCGACGGGGCCGACCTCGGGCCAGCTCTACATCGTCGACACCTTCCTCATCGTGGTCTTCGGCGGCGCCGCTTCGCTGCTCGGTACCATCGCGTCGGCCTTCTCGATCTCGCAGACCCAGTCGACCCTCGAATTCTTCCTGTCCGGCTCCACCGCCAAGGTGATCACGCTGCTGGCCGTCGTCGGCATCCTGATGCTGCGGCCGCAGGGTCTGTTCACCCTCAAGGTCCGGCGCTGAGGAGCTTCCTGTGATGACCAGCCCGAAATCCACGTCGACCGTCCACGACAACCCGTTCATGAAGCCCATGGAGTGGATCAGCCTCGCGCTGCTGGCCGCCGTGATCTTCCTCGTGCTGCCGATGCTCCTCGACGCCTTCCGGCTCAACCTGGTGGGCAAGTACCTCACCTACTCGTTCGTGGCGCTGGGCCTCGTCATCTGCTGGGGCTTCGGCGGCATCCTCTCCCTCGGCCAGGGGGTGTTCTTCGGCCTCGGCGGCTACCTCATGGCCATGTACCTGAAGCTCGAAGCGTCGAGCGTCGAGAACACGAAGATCCAGTCGACGCCGGGCATCCCCGACTTCATGGACTGGAACCAGATCACCGAGCTGCCGTGGTTCTGGAAGCCGTTCACCAGCCTGCCCTTCACGATCCTCGCCGTGATCGTGGTTCCGGCGTTCTTCGCCTTCGTCATCGGCTCGGCCATGTTCCGCCGGCGCGTCGGCGGCACCTACTTCGCCATCATCACCCAGGCCATCGCCGCCATCCTGACGATCCTCATCGTCGGCCAGCAGGGCTACACCGGCGGCATCAACGGCATCACCGACCTGCGCACCCTGAACGGCTGGGACATCCGCACGGACCGCGCCCACAACATCCTCTACTTCGTCAACGGCGGGCTGCTCGTCGCCTGCATCCTGTTCGCCAAATACGTGAAGCGCTCGAAGCTCGGGCGAATCCTCGTCGCCATGCGCGACAAGGAGGACCGGGTCCGCTTCTCCGGCTACCCGGTGGCGAGCTTCAAGACCTTCGCGTTCTGCCTCGCCGCCGTGTTCGCCGCCATCGGGGGCGCGATGTTCACCCTGCAGGTCGGGTTCATGTCGCCGTCCTTCGTGGGCATCGTGCCGTCCATCGAGATGGTGATCTACGCGGCCGTGGGCGGGCGCCTGTCCCTGTTCGGCGCCGTCTGGGGCACGCTCCTGGTCAACTGGGCCAAGACCACCTTCTCGGAGAGCTTTCCCGAACTCTGGCTGTTCGGCCTCGGCGGCCTGTTCATCCTCGTGGTCCTCGCCTTCCCGAACGGTCTCGCGGGGATCTACCGCACCTATGTCGAGCCCCGCCTGACCCGGCGCGTGAAGGCCCTGGAGCCCGCCCCCGCCGTCGCCCTCCCCCACGCGGCCGAGTAGGATTTTTCGGAATGAACGCCGCGCTGCTCCCCTCGCACATCATCGGTGCCGCCCCGGCGGAGAAGAACTTCCTCCTGGCGGTGGAGGGCCTGACCGTCTCCTTCGACGGGTTCAAGGCGGTCAACGACGTGTCGTTCTACGTCGACCCCAACGAGATCCGGGTGATCATCGGCCCCAACGGCGCCGGCAAGACCACGGTGCTCGACCTCATCTGCGGCCGCACCAGGGCCAGTTCCGGCTCGATCAAGTACAAAGGCACGGAGCTCACCAAACTCTCCGAGAGCGCCATCGTGCAGGCCGGGGTCGGCCGGAAGTTCCAGACGCCGTCGATCTACGACGACCTGACCGTGTTCGAGAACCTCGAGATCTCTTATCCCCGCGGCCGCTCGGTGTTCGGGGCGCTCACCTTCAAGCGCGACGCCGAGGTCCGCGACCGCATCGAGGAGGTCGCCGGCATGATCTTCCTCAAGGACCAGCTGTTGGAGCGGGCCGAGTTCCTCAGCCACGGCCAGAAGCAATGGCTCGAGATCGGCATGCTGCTGATCCAGGACCCCGAACTTCTCATGCTGGACGAGCCCGTCGCCGGCATGAGCGTCGGCGAGCGCATCAAGACCGCAGAACTCCTGAACCAGATCATCGTCGGCCGCTCGGTACTCGTCATCGAGCACGACATGAAGTTCGTCGAGGACATCGCCCACCGGGTCACCGTTCTGCACCAGGGCAAGGTCCTGTCGGAGGGCTCGATGGACCGGGTCAAGAACGACCCCAAGGTCATCGAAGTCTATCTCGGCCACTGAGAGGGAACGGGTTCATGCTCCAGACCACGCCCGGCCCCTCCCCCGCGCCCTCTATCCAAGCGGGCGTCCAGCCGATGCTGGCGATCGGCGATCTCCACGCCGCCTACGGCCAGAGCGAGGTGCTGCACGGCCTCGACATCCGGGTGGCGCCCGGCGAGATCGTCGCCGTGATGGGCCGCAACGGCATGGGCAAGACCACGCTCATGAAGACCCTGATGGGGATCGTGCCGGTCAAATCCGGCTCGATCCGGGTCGACGGCACGGAGGTCGGCGCCCTCAAGAGCCACCAGCGCGTCGCCAAGGGCCTCGCCTACGTGCCGCAGGGCCGCATGATCTTCTCCGCCATGACCGTGCAGGAGAACATCGAGACGGGCCTGACGGTGACGAACGAGCGCCGGGTGCCTGGCGAACTCTACGAGATGTTTCCGGTGCTCCTCGAGATGAAGGGCCGGCGCGGCGGCAACCTGTCCGGCGGCCAGCAGCAGCAGCTCGCCATCGCGCGCGCATTGGCCAGTCGCCCCAAGGTCCTGCTGCTGGACGAGCCGACGGAAGGCATCCAGCCTTCCATCATCCGCGAGATGGGCCGGACGCTGAAGAAGATCCGCGACGCGCGCGGCCTCTCCATCGTGGTCTCCGAGCAGGTGCTGAGCTTCGCCCTCGATGTCGCCGACCGGGTCCTGGTCATCGAGAACGGCCACATCGTCCACGAGTCCCTGCGCGCCGACATCGACGAGGCCCAGGTCGCCCGCTTCCTCTCGGTCTGAGTGTTTCGGGGCCCCACCGGGCCCTCCGACTCCAAAATCACCTCTTGCGCGGCGCCGGATGACCGGCGCGCGCGAACGGGGACGCATGTCCTCACGTCCAGGGCAAGTCCCGAAGTTAGGGAAGGGAGCACGAGACGATGGCAGAGACCCTGATCAAGGTCGATCTCACGCAGTCGGCCTACGACAACAGCATGGTGCACAATCGCTGGCACCCCGACATCCCCATGGTGGCGATGGTCAAGCCCGGCGACGACTTCATCGTCGAGACCTACGACTGGACCGGCGGCTTCATCAAGAACAATGATTCCGCCGACGACGTGCGCGACATCGACCTCTCCATCGTGCACTTCCTGTCCGGGCCCATCGGCGTCGAGGGCGCCGAGCCCGGCGACCTCCTCGTGGTCGACCTCCTCGACATCGGCGCCAAGCCCGAGAGCCAGTGGGGCTTCAACGGGTTCTTCTCCAAGAAGAACGGCGGCGGCTTCCTCGACGAGCACTTCCCCCAGGCCCAGAAATCGATCTGGGACTTCGAGGGCATGTTCACGAAATCCCGCCACATCCCCGGCGTGCGCTTCCCCGGCCTGATCCATCCGGGCCTGATCGGCTGCCTGCCCGATCCCAAGATGTTGGAGACCTGGAACACTCGCGAGAAGGCCCTGTTCGACACCGACCCCAACCGGGTACCGGCTTTGGCCACCCTGCCCTTCGCGCCGACCGCCCATATGGGCCGGCTGAAGGGCGAGGCGAAGGACAAGGCGGCCGCCGAGGGCGCCCGCACGGTGCCGGGGCGCGAGCATGGCGGCAATTGCGACATCAAGGACCTGTCGCGGGGCTCGAAGATCTACTTCCCCGTCTACGTGCCGGGTGCCGGCCTCTCCATGGGCGACCTGCATTTCAGCCAGGGCGACGGCGAGATCACCTTCTGCGGCGCCATCGAGATGGCCGGCTGGGTCCATCTCAAGGTGAGCCTGATCAAGGATGGGATGGCCAAGTACGGGATCAAGAACCCGATCTTCAAGCCGTCGCCGGTCACGCCGAAGTTCGACGATCACCTGATCTTCGAGGGCATTTCCGTCGACGAGCACGGCAAGCAGCACTACCTCGACGTAACCGTCGCCTACCGCCAGGCCTGCCTCAACGCCATCGAGTACCTGAAGAAGTTCGGCTATTCGGGCGCCCAGGCCTACTCGATCCTCGGCACGGCGCCGGTCCAGGGCCATATCTCCGGCGTCGTCGACATCCCCAACGCCTGCGCGACCCTGTGGATTCCGACGAAGATCTTCGAGTTCGACATCAATCCGGGCGCCGACGGGCCGACGAAGTTCCTCGACGGCTCGATCCAGATGCCGCTCTCGCCGGATCTTTGAGCATGCCGGTCTACGATTACAGTTGCGCCGCCTGCGGTCCGTTCACTGTGCTGCGCCCGATGGCGCAGTTTCAGGATCCGCACGATTGCCCGGATTGCGGCTCGGAATGCGGCCGCGCCTTCCTCAACGCGCCGAACCTCGCCTCCATGGATGCGGGCCGGCGCAAGGCCTTCGCCACGAACGAGCGGAGCCAGCACGCGCCCCGCAAGTCCTCCGGCCACGGCCCCGGCTGCGGGTGCTGCGGCAGTGCCAAGCCAACATCCAACCCCACGGCCGCCAAGAGTTTTCCGAACGCGCGGCCTTGGATGATCAGCCACTGACGCGAAGCACCCTCTCCCCTCTGCGGGAGAGGGTGGTCGCGCAGCGACGCGCCGGGACGAAGTCCCGCAAGAGAGGCAGCGCCGCCCCTTCCGGAAACACCTGTCCCGACCCCTCTCCCGCCTGCTCCGCAGGCACCCTCCCCCGCGGAGGGGGGAGGGTTCGTCCCCCCCTGAGGAGCACATCACGCCATGATGCACGGAGACATCTCGTCCAGCGCCGACAGCGTCGGCGTCGCGGTGGTGAACTACAAGATGCCCCGCCTCCACACCAAGATGGAGGTGCTGGAGAACGCAAGCAAGATCGCCGACATGCTGGTGGGCATGAAGTCCGGCCTGCCCGGCATGGACCTCGTGATCTTCCCCGAATACTCGACGCACGGGATCATGTACGACGCGGCCGAGATGTACGAGACCGCGACCTCCATCCCGGGGCCCGAGACCGAGATCTTCGCCGCCGCCTGCCGCAGGGCGAAGGTCTGGGGCGTGTTCTCGCTCACCGGCGAGCGCCACGAGGAGCACCCGAACAAGGCGCCCTACAACACCCTCATCCTGATGAACGATCAGGGCGAGATCGTGCAGAAGTACCGCAAGATCATGCCCTGGACGCCCATCGAGGGCTGGTATCCGGGCGACCGGACCTACGTCTCCGACGGTCCCAAGGGCCTGAAGATCAGCCTCATCATCTGCGACGACGGCAATTACCCGGAGATCTGGCGCGACTGCGCCATGCGGGGCGCCGAGCTCATCGTCCGCTGCCAGGGCTACATGTATCCGGCGAAAGAGCAGCAGGTCCTGATGTCGAAGGCGATGGCGTTCGCCAACAACACCTACGTGGCCGTGGCCAACGCTGCCGGCTTCGACGGGGTCTACAGCTATTTCGGTCACTCGGCGATCATCGGCTTCGACGGGCGCACGCTCGGCGAGTGCGGCGAGGAGGAGATGGGCATCCAGTACGCCGCCCTGTCGAAGTTCCTGATCCGCGATGCCCGCGCCCACGGGCAGTCGGAGAACCACCTCTTCAAGCTGCTCCACCGCGGCTACACGGGTATGATCGCCTCCAAGGAGAACCGCCACGGGCTGTCGGAGTGCCCCTACGACTTCTACCGCCGCTGGATCGAGGACCCGGACGGCACCCGCGACGCCGTGCGGGCCATCACCCGCCCGGGCGTCGGGACGGAGGAATGCCCCATCGAGGGCATTCCGTTCGTCGGCAAGGGCGAGGGCCCGCCGGATCCCCACTGAGCGTCACGGCCGGAACGCCCGCTGCACCGGAGCGCGGACGGGCCTGATCCAGGCCCCCGGGGCTGCGCGCCACGAGCCTCGAACGGTGTCCCCGATGGCCGCGCCCGACAGCGCGGCCATCGGTGTTTTCCGGCTCGGCCGTTGCGAGGAGCGGTTCCCGGTTGTCCCTCTGCCCTTGAGCGGGTTCCGTCCCGCCGCGGGGAAGGTTTCGCGCGTAAGGTTTTTCCCGACGAAGGTTACCGGTTAAGGCGTAGGATATTTTTGTGGCGGCTCTCAAATAATCGGATTACGCTTTTCTCGGTTCGCGGCTCAGCTTTTTAAAGGGCATTGGGTGGAATGGTGGCGCCGTTGGAAAGGTAATCGATCCAAGACATGATACGCTGACCGCAAAACAATTGCAGTTGCGGCAAGTTTCCGGTTTTTCACCCCAAGGCGTTCAACGGTCGAGGTTGAAGACAAAGGCGGTTTTTACCGTGATAAAAATCACCTAGGGATTGGACGTATTGCCATGACGCAGATATTCGTGCGCCCCGAACAAGCAATCCCCGAGGACATCGACGGTCGGCCCAGACCGGGTTTCGTGTCGTCCGCCCGGCGCGAGGGGCGTGTGCGGAACGAGACCGTAGCCGACGACAAGGCCGACGACATGGCCGCGCTCCTGGCGGAGCACCGCAAGGCCATCGCGCGCGGAACGCGGTCCCCGGCCGGCGCGAACGACGCGGGCGGTTTGTCTCAGGATCTTCACGATTGCGGCGGTTACCACCTCGCCCTGCTCCAGATCTCCCTCAAGCTCCTCGAAGCGTTCGTTCCGGAAGGGCGGGCGCGGGCGCATCTCGACCGCACGAAGACCCAGCTCGCGCGCTTCGCCGCCGACCTCGGGTCCATCGCGGCCGCGCAGCCCTCCGCCCCCCGGAGCCGACCGGATCGCGCGCCGCGCGGCGATGTCCGATCCGGTGCGGAGTGTCGCGACCTCGACGCGTTCCTCACCGAGACCCTGGACGCGTGGTCCCTGGCCTCAGGCCTGCCGGTGGCGTTTCGCTGCAACCGGCCCCGCCTGCGCCTGCCCATCGCCCTCGAGCAGCCCCTGCTGCGGATCCTCCAGGAATCCCTGACCAACATCCTGAAGCATGCCCGCACGGCGAGCCGGGTCGCCGTGGACCTGACCGTGCGGCGCGGCGTCCTCACCCTGACCATCGGCGACGACGGCTGCGGGTTCGATCCCGTCCCCGTCCGGGCGTCCGGTGCCGACGATCCCGCGGCGTCCGGGATGGGATTGCCCGGCATGGCCGCCCGGATGGCCCGGATCGGAGGAAGCCTCGTGGTCGACACGGGGTGTGGGCGGGGCACGCGGATCCGGGCCCGCCTGCGTCTGCCGCACCCGGTCTGACGCGGCGGTGGACGAGACGGCATCCGGGACGAGCGCGGAGACCGGCATCCGGATCGTTCTCGCCGACGACCACCCCGCCATCCTGGCCGGCCTGCGGTCGGTCATCGACGGCACCGACGGCATGCGCGTGGTGGCGGTGGCGAGCACCGGGTCTCAGGCCTTACGCCTGATGCAGGAGTTCGGGCCGAGCGTGGCGGTAATCGACATCGCCATGCCGGACATGACCGGCGTGGTCCTGGCCCGCAAGGTGGCCGCCCTGGCCCTGCCGACGCGCCTCATCGCCCTCACGGCCCACAACGACCGCACCCTGGTGCAGACCGCGTTCGAGGCGGGCGTGCGCGGCTACGTACTCAAGGGTTCCCCCATCGACCACCTGCTCCACGCGATCCGGGCGGTGACGACGGAGGGCTTCTACCTCGATCCGACCATCGCCGGGCAGCTGTTCGATCCGCGCGCCGCGCAAGGGCGCCGCCGCGCGCCGACGGAGGACGGGGCCATCCAGCCCGCCCTGACCCAGCGCGAGAGCGAGGTGATCCGCCTCGTGGCGCTCGGCCACACCAACAAGGAGATCTCCGGCCAGATCAACGTCACCACCAAGTCCATCGAGACCTACAAGATGCGCGCCTGCGACAAGCTCGGCATCCGCACCCGGGCGCAGATCGTGCGCTACGCCCGGCTTCAGGGCTGGCTCGCCGAGCCCTGAGGCGGATCGGCGGGGACGTCTGGGGCGGGCGCGTCCAGGCTGGCGGCGAGCACGGGCAGGAACTGCCAGAGGTCGCGGTTGAGCCGGGCGAGCTGGCGGTTGACGTCCGTGAGTTCGCGCACCCGCGCGTCGTCCATGGCCCGCTGGGCGCCGAAGCTGAGGCGGCCGCCATGCTCGACGATCCGCATGGTGTTGGTGTGGGTGATCTCGCCGTGCGCGTTGACCACCGACATGGCGTGGGTGAGGTCGTTGCGGACCCTGGTGGCGGCGTTGAAGCGCCGGATCAGGCGTTCCAGCGTCTGCGCCGTGGCCGGATCGGCGAGCTTCACCGAAGCGAGCCGGCGGATCAGGTCGAGGCGCGCCCGGCTGGTGTTGAGGGTGGTGAAGACGATGGCCGCCGTGATCTCGTCCGTGCGCAGGAGCAGCATCAGGACGTAGACGAACACGCTCTCGGTGTTGGACCAGCTCAGGCCGAGATTGCCGATGAGGCTGAGGATCTGCGTCTGCCGCAGGGCGGCGTCGCCCTTCGGAGCCTGGAGCGCCTCGAAGTCCGGGGCGGCCGGGAGGTCCGTTCGCATGGGGCCGCTCCTGTTCGGGGCCAGTCTTCTTCGAGGCCAATCTTTTTCGGGACCGGTCTTCGGCCGCAACGATACGCCGAACCCGCAAGGCTCGCGCGGGCCCCGGCCCGTCATCCGCAAGAATTCATCGGTGGATGATGCGTCGAATCACGTCGTCCGGCGTCGATGGTCCGGCACGAAGGAGGTGGCTTGAATTCCGGCGTGGCCGGGCGGACCATCGCGCGACCGGCCTCGATCGGTCGGCGGACGCCGCCTTCGAAGAGTCCCGACATGGCGCATCTCACCGACCTGTGGCTCGCCCGGCGCGGGCGCCGGGCCGCCCTGCGGATCGTCCGCCCCTACGTGGAGCGCACGCGCTGGCGGCGCGGCTCCGATCCGGGCGAGGCGTGGATGGAACCCTACGCGCTGGGCTTCCTCACCTGCCTCGTCACCCTCGTGGCCCGCCCGGTCATGGGCGGTGCGCCCGGCGAAGTGCTGGGGCTCGTCCAGGCCGAGGCGTGGGCGGCGCTGACCGGCCTGCCGGCGGGGCCCGTCGGCGAGCGCGTCCTCACCCTCAGCCTGGCACAGGACCCGGACTTCACCCTCGGGATGGGCGACGCCCTCCTGTTCCATTCAGCCCATCGGGGCAGCCATCAGAGCTGGACGCCGGACGGGCTCTCCGAGCAGACCGGCGCGCAGACGGTCCTCGATCTGTGGGACAGCCTCATCGGCGTCCGCATCGAGGCCGGGCCGCTCCGCGCGACCGCTCCGTAAGCCCTGGATACGCGTCGGCGCCCGCAGTGCAAACGCGAGCAGCCGAGCGGTTCTATTGCAGTGCGAAGGGATCGTCCAAGTATTCCCCGGGCAGGAATCCAACTCTCAGCGCGTTCCGGTTTTCCTGACAAAAAGTTTACGTTTTTTTAACACTTACGAACCGCGGCCATTCTGCAAAGTTCGGCCCGTTCCCAAGTGGACCGCACCGAACCGGCCCCGCCGGAGACGGCGCAAGCTTCGGGAACATTGTCCCGCACGACATGGATCACGCCGTCTCGCCGACGCAGAAGATCAGCGAGCTGCCGGTCCCGTGCCCCATCCATCGAAGGGAGAACGATCATGTCGACCAACAATCAGAACGCGCTCGCAGCCCTGTTCGGCACCCAGGCCCAGGATCAGTTCCAGGGCGAGGCCCAGGGTCAGCTGCAGGGCGAAGCCCAGGGTCAGCTGCAGGGCGAGGCCCAGGGGCAGCTCCAGGCCGAGGCGCAAGACCAGGGCCAGGGCCAGGACCAGGGTCAAGGGCAGGATCAGGGTCAGAGCCAGTACTCCAGCAGCGAGTCGCTCAACGGGAACGGCAACCTCAACGGTAACGGCAACGGCAACCTGAACGGGAACCTCAGCGCCAACGGGAACCTGAACGGAAACATCAACGACAATATCACCACCACCACCACCACCGTATCCACCACGGTCGACGTCAATGTCGACATGACCGGCGTCATGGCGCCTCCATCGGAATCCAGCCTCATCAACCTCGAAGGCCTGACCATCGAGGGTCTCGAAGGCGGCATGTTCGTGATGCCGGACTTCTCGACCCAGACCCTCAACGGGGACGGGAACATCTTCAACCTCGATCAGATCAGCAGCCTGGTCGACAACGACTACCTGTCCAGCCCGAGCGTCAGCCTCGGGATCGGCGGTCTGGATTCCTACTGCGGTCCCGAAGGGACGCTGCCGAACTTCAACTTCACCCAGAACGTCTCGGGCAATGGCGGCAACGCCAGCAGCGACGGCGGCGTGAGCGATTTCGCCAGCAACGGCAACGTCTCGTCGGCGAACACGGTTTCGGGCGAAGCCTTCACCCAGCACATCACGCAGGGTGCCAACATCCAGTACAACTCCATGCCGGTCTCCGTCGTCGGCGGCGATTCCTTCAGCGAGATCAGCGGCACGGCCGATAGCAGCCACAACGTCTGAACCATGATCCCGGCCCGCGCCGTCACCCGGCGCGGGCCGTTCCACACCCACCGATCCCCGCGCGCCGGCCGCTTCCGGCCGTCGCGCGCGGGTCATCCTGATGGGGACGGTCATGATCGCTGGCGGCCCGACCGAGATCATCGCCCACTTCGCCGGGCACATGCGCCTGCTCGACACGGTGGTGCTCCACCGCGAGGTCTACGACGGCGAGCCGGGGCGGCTGCCCGCCCCCGCGCCCGAGACGCCGCACCGCGAGGCGGCACCGAATTTCGACCTCGACGAGATGCCGAGCCGGCCCTACCCGGCGACCCTTCCGCCCCCCGACATGCTCCGGTTCGGCCACGATGTCCTCATGCCGGCCGGCCCGGTGATGCCGGCCAAGCTCGCACCTGGGTCCGTGCCCGTCGGCGTCCCGCGCACCGCCGCCCCGGCCGGCGGCGGCGGCGGCGGGAGCGCCGGCCGGGCCGAGGCCGACCGCGACGTCACGCCCGACCAGGAGCTGATCCAGGTCCTCCAGGTCAACGAACTGCACGACAACGACCTCCTGCTGATGGTCGAGGGCACGGGCGTCGAGCACCTGCACCGCCTCGACCCGGGCTTCGTCGATCCCATCGCCGCCCTCGACCGGATGCTGGCCGAGGCGCGCGGCGGCGTGCCGGCCGACCTCGTCGCCCACGGCACCGGCACCGGCGACTGGATCGCCTTCGTGCAAGGGCGCGATGCCCAACTGGCCGCGGGCGGGATGCCGCGGGACGGGGTCGACGACGGATCGGCGGACCTTCAGGGCCTCACCGTCGACGGGGTGCGCCAGCCCGCCGGCACGGCGCTGCCGACGGTGTCCTCCCCCGCCCCCACGCCCGAGGCCGCTCCGCGCAACGGCCTCCTCGACCCGGGCCTCGCAGCGACGACGGGGGCCAACCAGAGCTTCAACGTCGCCGGCATCCTCGACAACCACACCCAGCACCACGCCCTCTTCGTCGGCGGCGACGCCTTCACCACCCAGGCCATCGTCCAGGTCAACGTCCTCGCGAGCGATGTCGACATCACCGTGGGCGGCCGCAGCGGAATCCTGGACCTCGTCACCGGCGGCGACCTCACCCGCAACGCGGCGCGGTTCACGCAAGCCGACACCGATCCGGGGGTGGTCACCCATCTCTCCGCCGGGGCGCGCACCGAGGTCGACGTGATCGCGGGCGACTTCTACGACGTGAAGAGCATCACCCAGATCAACCGGCTCTTCGACAACGACGTCGTGGTGCAGGGCACGTTCAGCACCTTCTACACCGCGGTCGCCGGGGCCAACACGCAGGTCAACCTGTTCTCCCTGGAGGAACTCGGCTCACGCTACGATCTCATCGTGGTGCGGGGCGACTATCACACCGTCAACATGGTCCATCAGACCAACGTGCTGCTCAACGACAGCATCGTGAAGGCCTATGCGGGGCGGGCGGACACGATCGGCCAAACCATCGTCACCGGCGACAACGTCCTCGAGAACGTCGCCTCCGTCGATCAGTACGGCAGCACCGCGTTCAAGACCCTGTCGGCGGACCAGCACGCCGCGCTCTCCGGCCTGGAGGCGAATCACCTCGACCCGGCCCTGGCCGCGCTCCTGCCCCAGGCCGAATCATCGACCTTGCACGTGCTCTACGTCGCGGGCGACTTCTTCAACATCAACGCCATCACCCAGACCAACATCGTCGCGAACGTCGACACGGTGATCCAGCACCTGCCCGATCCCGGCACCGCGACGGGGCCGACGGGCGCCGCGACCCAATCGACCCAGACGGTGACGACGGGCGCCAATCACCTCGCCAACGTCGCGGCCATCTCCACCGTGGGGACGACCACGGCGGCGCAGTTCGTCGGCGGCGAGCATTACGACGACGCAATCCTCGTCCAGGCCAACTACGTCAGCCACAGCGCCCGCGTCACCATCGGCGACACCCAGAGCCTCGCCTCGGAGGTCGCGGCCTTCACCGGCCTGCACGACATCGCCCTTCCCGAAACGGGCACGCAGGACCAGCTCGGACCCGCCTTCCACGGCGGTGGCTCCAGCCTCACCCACGACCTGCTCCACGGAATGATGGCCTGAACCGGACAAACGGCCGGGATCACCGGCCGACGCACTCGGTCGGGATACCGACCGACAAGGGGGACGCGACATGGACGATCTCAGCCGCCGCGGTACGGCCGCGGGCCGCGATGCCGCCGGCGCGGCCGGACCCGATCTCGGGCCCGGCCTCGCCGCCCTGGAGGCGCGGTTCCGCGAGGCGGCCGGCGGCCACTACATCGGCCCGACCGCGGCGCCGGCCCCGACGGAGGAGGCCGGCGCGGTGCCGGCGCAGGGGGCTCCGCCAGTCGTATCGCCGGCCAGGACGGCCCCGGTCGAGGTGGCCCCGGTCGAGGCGGCCCCGGTCGAGAGTCGGGCGGAGGCGGCCGCAGCGGCTCCGGCGGCGGTGGCGGCCACCCCCTCGGCCGCGCCACCGCGCGCGACGGGCGAGGGGGGCGGTTCGGGCAAGGGCAGTGGTTCCGGCGGCGGCGGTGGCGGGGCCGGCGGTGACGCCGGCGCCCCGCTGCAGCGTCGCTCCGGCGACCGCGACTTTCGCGAGGTGCTGACCAAGGGGCTCGCCGGCTGTCGGCGCAAGCTCGTCGTCGTCGCCATCTTCTCGTTCTGGGTGAACCTCCTCGTCCTCGGCATCCCGATCTACCTGTTCAACATCTCCGACCGGGTGCTGACGAGCCGCAGCCTCGACACCCTGATCATGCTGACCCTCGTCATCGTCGGCGCCATCGTGGCCCACGTGGTCCTCGACGTGGTGCGGCGGTTCATCCTCATGCGGATCGCCGTGGAGGTGGAGGTGCGCCTCGGCGCGCCGGTCCTGGCCGCGGCGGCGAAAGCCTCGCAGGCGGGCTCGAGCCGCGAGTTCCAGACGCTCGCCGACCTGCAGCAACTGCGCAACTTCATCACCGGTCCGGTGCTGCTCGTCATGTTCGACGCCCCCGTGGCGCCGATCTACCTGCTGGCCGTGTTCCTCATCCATCCGGATCTCGGCTGGATCGTCATGGCGACGGGCGTGCTGCTCCTCGGCCTCGCCCTCATCAACCAGAAGCTGACGGCGGTGCCGTTCGCCCAGGCCAGCGCCTACTCGACCCGTGCCAACCTCCAGGCCGACGCCATGGCGCGCAACAGTCAGGTGATCAACGCCATGGGCATGACGCCCGAATGCGTCACCATCTGGGGCCGCGAGACCGCCGAATCCCTCAAAGCCCAGGTGATCGCCCAGGACCGCAACATCGTCATCGCCGGCCTGTCGAAGTGCATCCGGCTCTCGACGCAGATCGGCATGCTCGGCTGGGGCGCGATCCTGGCGCTGGACGGCAAGCTCACGGGCGGCACCATGATCGCCGCCTCCATCGTCGGCGGCCGGGCGCTCGCCCCCATCGAGGGCGTCATCGACGGCTGGCGCAGCTTCGTCGGCGCCCGCATCGCCTACGCGCGGGTCAAGTCCCTGCTGCTGAACTCGCCCCTGAACTTCGACCGCCTGCGCCTGCCCCGCCCGATCGGGCGCCTCACGGTGGAACGGGTTCTGTACGTGCCGCCGCCGAACAAGAAGGTGATCCTCAACGGCCTTACCTTCCAGCTCGAACCGGGCGAATCGCTCGCCATCGTGGGCGCCTCGGGGACGGGCAAATCCACCCTCGCGCGCATGCTCGTCGGCTCGATCTCGCCCACCGCCGGGGCCGTGCGCCTCGACATGATGGACCTGCGCAACTGGGACCCGCGCCAGTTCGGCCAGAGCGTCGGCTACCTGCCCCAGGAGGTCCAGCTCTTCCCCGCCAGCATCAAGGCCAACATCGCCCGCATGCAGGACGACGCCTCCGACGCCGACGTGTTCGACGCCGCCGAGATCGCCGACGTCCACGAGCTCATCTCGCAGTTCGCCCAAGGCTACGAGACCGTGGTGGGCATGGACGGCAGCCCCCTCTCGGGCGGCCAGCGCCAGCGCATCGGCCTCGCCCGGGCCTTCTTCGGCGACCCGCGCCTCGTGGTGCTGGACGAGCCGAACTCGAACCTCGACACCCCCGGCGAGATCGCCCTGGCCCGCGCCCTCCTGCGGGCCAAGGCGCGCGGCACCACCGTGGTGGCCATCACCCAGCGCCCGACGCTGCTGAAGAGCGTCGACAAGATCATGATCCTCAAGGACGGCGCCATCCAGGTGTTCGGGCCCCGCGACGAGGTGATCCCGATGATCGTCGGCCGCAGCGCCAACGACGATCGTCCCCTCACGGGCCGGGGCGGGACCGGTACCGCCTGATCCGCCCCTGACGAGCCCCCGCCCCGAACGAGCCCCTTCAGGAGCCCCGCGCCATGACCCGGATCGTCACGATCAAGCCCACCCCGCCTCGGCGCGAATGGTACGACGACATCCCGCAGGACACCCGCTACCACACGGGCTTCGGCTTCGCCTTCCTCGTCGGGATCATCGCGGGCTTCGGAATCTGGGCCAACACCGCCCTCATCGCGGGCGCCATCGTGGCCACGGGCGCGTTCGTGGCGACGGGGCAGAACAAGACGATCCAGCATCTCGAAGGCGGGGTGATCCGCACCATCCTGGTCAAGGAAGGCGACATCGTCGAGCCCGGCCAGCCCCTGCTCCAGCTCGACGAGACCGGCCCCAAGGCGGAACTTCGCCGCCTCGCGCTCCGGCACGACCGACTCACCGCCATCGAGGCGCGGCTCCAGGCCGAGGCGCGCCAGGCGCCCGCCGTCACCTTCCCGGCGCCCCTCCTCGCCAAGGCGGGCGACCCCGACATCGACGCCATCGTGGGCAACCAGCTCCTGGCGTTCAAGGCGCGGATGACGAGTCTGGCCAGCGACCTGTCCGTCCTCACCAACGGGATCGACGCCCTGGAGGAGAAGATCCGCGGCAGCCAGATCCAGCTCAAGGCGGTGCGGCGCCAGCTCGAGCTGTTCGAGCAGGAGATCGCGTCGAAATCCGTGCTGCTGAAGGGCGGCATGATCCGCATCTCCGAGATCCTCGCCCTGCAGCGCTCCCAGGCGAGCGCGCAGGGTGAGATCGGCCGCCTCGACGGCGATATCGGCGACGCCCGCGAGCGCATCGCCCGCATCCGCGAGCAGATCACGGGCGCGCGCAACACCGCGATCAAGACGGCGGTGGAGCAGCTGCACGAGACCCTGGCCGACCAGAACGACGTCCGCGAGCGCATGCGGGCGGCGCGCAGTCTGCTCGACCGCATCGTCATCGCCGCCCCCGTGCGCGGCATCGTGGTGAAGCTGCGCTACCACACGGACGGGGGCGTAGTGGAACCGGGGAAAAGCATCATGGAACTGGTGCCGCTCCACGACGAACTCGTCATCGAGGCGCGGATCAAGCCGCAGGACATCGACCACGTGCGGCGGGGCCAGTCGGCCGCGATCCGCCTCACGGCGCTCAGCCAGCGCATCGTGCCCATGGTGTCGGGCGAAGTGATCTACCTCTCGGCCGACGCCCTGCCGGACGACCGCCGCAACCAGGCCGGCGGCGGCGACCTCTACGTCGCCCGCATCCGCCTCGATCCGAAGAGTCTGGCGGAGGTCCACAACTTCGCGCCGACCCCCGGCATGCCGGCCGAGGTCTACATGCGGACCACGGACCGGACGTTCTTCGAGTACGTCTTCAAACCCCTGAAGGACAGCATGGTGCGGGCGTTCCGGGAGATCTGACGCCGCGTCCGTCCGCGCTCAGCCGAGGCGGGTCGCGTCTTCATCCCAGTCGTGGCGCGACTCTATCCAAGTCGTGGCGCGACTCTATCCGAGTCGTGGCGCGGCCTGGCCCGGCATCGGTGCCGGCGCCCCGTCCGTCCGGCGGGCGGTCAGCACGAGCCCCAGGGCCAGGGCGGCCATGCCGGCGCCGAACCAGGGCAGACTGCCGTAGCCCATCCCCAGGGTGAGCACGCCGCCGCCCAGCGCCGCGCCCGTGGCGTTGCCGAGGTTGAACGCGCCCTGGTTGAGGGTGGAGGCGAGGTTGGGCGCGTCGCTCGCCGCCTCCACCACCCAGACCTGGAGCGGCGAGACCAGGGCGAAGACGAGGGCGCCCCAGACCGGCAGGGTCAGCACGGCGGGGATCGCCGACCGGCTGGTGAAGGCGAACAGCACCAGCACGGCGACGAGGGCGGAAAAACTCCCGATCACCGTCGCCATCAGGCGCCGGTCGGCCAGCCGCCCGCCCGCGAGGTTGCCGAGGGTGAGGCCGATGCCGAACAGCAGCAGGGCGCCCGTCACCGCGTGCGGGGTCAGGCCGCTCACCTCCGTCAGGAGCGGCGCGATGTAGGTGAACACCGTGAACAGGCTGACGGAGGACAGGGTGCTCACCAGCATCGGCAGCAGCACCGCCCAGCGCCGCAGGGAGCGGAACTCCCCGGCGAGCCCGCCGCGCGAGCCCGGCAGGCCGTTCGGCACGAAGGCCGCGATGGCGGCGGCGGCGACCAGTCCGAGGCCGAGCACCGCCCAGAACGTCGCGCGCCAGCCCGCGACCTGGCCGAGCGCCGTGCCGAACGGAACCCCGAGAACGTTGGCGAGGGTGAGGCCGGTGAACATCAGCGCCACCGCCTGCGCCCGCTGCGCGCGGGGGACGAGGCCGCTCGCCACCACGGCGCCGATGCCGAAGAACGCCCCATGGGCAAAGGCCGTCAGGATGCGGGCCAGCATCAGAAACCCGTAGGTCGGCGCGAGGGCGCAGCCGAGGTTGCCGAGAAGGAACACCCCCATCAGCACGAGAAGCGCCGTCTTGCGCGGCAGCCGGGCCGTGGCGATGGCCACCAGGGGCGCGCCGACGGCGACGCCGAGGGCGTAGCCCGAGACCAGAAGTCCTGCCCGGGGCACGCTGACCCGGAGGCTCTCGGCCACCTCGGGCAGCAGGCCCATGATGACGAATTCGGTGGTGCCGATGCCGAAGGAGGCGGCGGCCAGGGCCAGGATCGGACGGGACAGCATGGGGTCGCTCACGCTCGGGGGCCCAGGCCCATCCGGCGCAAGGCGGTCACGCTGCGTTGCAGCATCGGCCGTGCGCTACCATGCGTCGTCGCCGCCACCGATGCCCCCGGCTTCGCGGGTCGCCTGCGCGTGGCACATGGAACCGCGGGCGGTCGGGGGCAGCCCATCGCCCGTCCAAGCAAAAAGCCATCCCCGCGGCGCGGGGATGGCTCGTGAGGGCGTCGGCCCTACCAGGATCGTGATCGGTTCGCGGTCCGGGAGAGCGAGCCCGGTCGGATCAGGCGTCGACCTTCTTGCGGGGACCGCGGCGCTTCTTCTCGGGGGCGGCGGGGGCCTCCTCCTCCTGCGGCTCCGGCTCGGCGCTGACGGTCTCCTCCGGGGCGGCCTTGGCCAGACCCTTGCGGCGCTGCTGGCCGAGGCCGAGGGCGCGGGCGAGTTCGGACCGCTGCTCGGAATAGCTGGCCGAGGTCATCGGGTAATCGGGCGCCAGGCCCCACTTGGCGCGGTACTGCTCGGGGGTCAGGCCGCGCAGGGTGAGGTGCCGGCGCAGGGTCTTGTACTGCTTGCCGTCCTCGAAGCTGATCAAGTAATCCGCCGTGATGGAGCGGCGGATCTCCTGCGGCGTCGCCTTGGGCGGGCCGGTCTCGACGGCCGGTGCGCCGTTCGCCGTCACGCCACGGATCGCCTCGTGGACATCACTGAGCAGTTTCGGCAGCTCGGCGCTCTGGACATGGTTGTTGCTGACATAGGCGGAGACGATATCGGCGGCCAGCGTGATCAGGCGGGCTGCATCGGATTCTGTTTCATTCATGTTGTCGGCACCATTCTTGATTTAAGTCATAAGTCGTTTCGAGCGTAAGCTCAGTTCTTTCCGCAAGCAATGTTCCGCCGCGGTGATCCGAGAGTTTTTCACGTCTAGTTGTGGATTGACCGATCATTTCCTCGTGCGGTGCAGGAAGTTCGCGCCCTTATCCCGTAGGGGTTGCTCTGCCGGGCAATGTGCACCTGCCCTGCTCTGGCGTGGTGGGTATTGCCACGGGGGCGGTCCTGTCGATCACCGTCGCGCGCGACGGATTCGATGATGGAGCCGGGTACGGGTGCTGATCCGGACGGACGCGATACTGTCTCGTCCCAGTCTCTATCCGTGATCGTCCGCGAACCCTTCGCTGCGAGCACCACCCTTGAACGATCGTGCCTCGCGAAAGTTTCAATACTGGCATTGCCACGATGAAAACGCATTGGCAATGCCGTTCCGGTGCAAACGCTGCGCAGGGTCGAAGATTATCGACGGGAAATTTTCGTTGATCGTCGTGCGCACGTGACGGAACCCATGCGATTCCCAGAGAAGCCGAAGATCGCCGCGGCGTCTGTGCTGTGACGTCACACGCGTTGCCTGCGCGGGCCATCGCGGTCGATCCATCATTCCTCGAAGCCAAGCATGCGTCCGCGACACCAAGCATGCGTCCGCGACACCAAGCATGCGTTCTCGAAGCCCAGGACGACGCCGCGACACCGGATACGGGCGGAGGTGTGGGGTTGTGGGGTCGGCCGGACCCCGCTCCGACGCCGCCGCGGGCGAATCGTTAACGGTCCGCTAACCATGCGGGCGGCAAATCTTGCCGGGTCCCCTCTCCGGGGCGGCGAGGAAGACCATGAGCGAGACGGCCGCCGCGCCGGTACGGGGAAACGGGGCCGGACAAGGGTCCGGCATGAGTGTTGGCCAGTTCGCGAGCTATGCGATTCCCAACCGGGCCAATCTCCACGCCCTGTCGAAGCGCACGGACCTGTTCTTCGCCACCGCCGTGATGGGCATCCTCACGGTGCTCATCTTCCCGCTGCCGGCGTTCCTCCTCGACCTGCTTCTGGCCGTCTCGATCATCATCTCGGTGCTGATCATGATGACGGGTCTGTTCATCGACAACCCGCTCGAATTCACGGTCTTCCCGACGCTGCTCCTCGTGGCGACTCTGCTCAGGCTCGCCCTCAACCTCGCCTCCACCCGCCTCATCCTCGGCCACGGCCACGAGGGCACGGCGGCGGCCGGTCACGTCATCGAGGCGTTCGGCAACTTCGTCATGGGCGGCAACTTCGTCATCGGGATCATCGTCTTCGCGATCCTGATCATCGTGAACTTCGTGGTGATCACGAAAGGTTCGGGCCGTATCGCCGAAGTCGCGGCGCGCTTTACCCTCGATGCCATGCCGGGCAAGCAGATGGCCATCGACGCCGACCTCTCGGCCGGCCTCATCGACGAGAAGGTGGCGAAAGCCCGCCGCGCCGCCCTGGAGGAGGAATCCTCGTTCTTCGGCGCCATGGACGGCGCCTCGAAGTTCGTGCGCGGCGACGCCATCGCGGCGCTGCTCATCACCTTCATCAACGTCATCGGCGGCATCATCATCGGCGTCGCCCAGCAGGGCATGCCCTTCGGCGCGGCGGCCAAGACCTACACGCTGCTGACCATCGGCGACGGTCTCGCCTCCCAGGTGCCCGCCCTCATCGTCTCGGCGGCGGCCGGCATCCTCGTCTCGAAGGCGGGCGTGAAGGGCTCGGCCGACAAGGCGCTCGGCAAGCAGCTCGCCAACTACCCCAAGGCGCTCGGCATGTCGTCGGGCGTCATGGTGCTGATCTCGCTCCTGCCCGGCATGCCGATGCTGCCCTTCCTCGCGCTGGCCGGCGCCTCCGGCTACGCCGCGTGGCATTTCGCCAAGGTCGCCCGCGAGGCCCCGCCGCTGGATTCCGACGGCGCACCCATGGACGCCACGGCGGTGGCCGCCGCCCAGGCCGCCAAGGAGGAGACCGTCACTGACCTCCTCAAGCTCGACGATCTCAAGCTCGAGATGGGCTACGCACTCCTCGCCCTCGTCAACGGCCCCGACGGGCAGGACCGGCTCACCGACCAGATCAAGGCCCTGCGCCGCCAGCTCGCCGCCGAACTCGGCTTCGTGATGCCGTCGGTCCGCATCCTCGACAACGTCCAGCTCGACGCCAACGCCTACGTGGTGCGGGTCAAGGAGATCGAGGCCGGCACGGGGCAGATCTTCCCCGGCCAGTTCATGGCCATGGACCCCATGGGCGGGCAGGTGCAGCTTCCCGGCCAGCACATGCTGGAGCCGACCTTCGGCCTGCCCGCCACCTGGATCGACGCGTCCCTGCGCGATCAGGCCCAGCTCAAGGGCTACACGGTGGTGGACGCCGCGACCGTGGTCTCGACCCATCTCACCGAGATCATCAAGGCGCACGTCTCGGAGCTTCTCAGCCACGTCGAGGTGCAGAAACTCCTGCGCGAGGCCTCAAAGGACCATTCCGACCTCCTCAAGGAGGTGATGCCGAGCCAGATCGCCTCCACGGGCATCCAGCGCGTGCTGCAGTTCCTCCTGGCCGAGCGGGTCTCGATCCGCGATCTCGGCGCCATCATCGAGGGCGTGGCGGAGGTGGCCGGCCACGTGAAGAACCCGCGCGACATCGTCGAGCACGTGCGTGCCCGCCTCGGGCGCCAGATCTGCGCCCAGTACCAGGGGCCGGACGGCATGCTGCCGATCATCACCCTGTCGCCTGCCTGGGAGCAGGCCTTCCTCGAATCCATCGCCGGCGAGCGCGACGAGCGCTACCTCGCCATGCAGCCCTCCAAGCTGTCGGAATTCGTCAGCACCGTGCGCGACCGCTTCGAGACCGCTGCCCGCATGGGCGAGATGCCGGTCCTCGTCACCTCGGTCCAGGCCCGGCCGTTCGTGCGCTCGATCATCGAGCGCTTCCGCCGCGAGACCCCGGTGATGAGCCAGGCGGAGATCCATCCCCGCGCAAGGCTGCGGACGGTGGGGTCGGTGTGAGGCGGATTCGCGATGCCGCCGCCTGACGGCCAGGTCCCGTGCCGTCAGGGAAAGATGATGGGGCGCCTTGCCTGGAGCGTGACATGACGGATTGGCCTTTCAGCGACCCACCGAACGTCGCGGTGCTGACGACCCGGAGCATCGTTCGGGATGCGGCATGGATCGCCCGCGTCGTCCATGATGCCGACGATGGTGGATGGCAGTTCCACGACGGCACACCCGGCGCTCGGCACGAGGCGGATGCCGTCGTGACGTCGCTGCGCGATCTGGTGCTCCGAGACGCATCCTTACGCGCGTTGGCCGATCTCCCGGAGGGGTGGTGTGCCTGGCGCGGGAGCCCGGAGCAGCCCTGGCAACGGGCGAGGGTCGACGGCGTGTGAGCCGATCGGGGCCGGCGAGGTTTCTCCCCCGGCCGCCTGGCCGATGGCCACCATCCGGCATCCGTTCGAGCCTGTCGCCGATCCCGGCCTCGACGATGCGCTCGGCGGCGCCCCGTCGCGCGGACTCTTCAAGAGCCTTCGCGGGGCGCTCGTACGGCCCGCGACGCCCCGCCCGTCCCGGGCAGGGCGTCGATCTCCGGAACGGTCAGGCCGGGTTCTTGCGGACGCGGCGGTCGATGGCCTTCGGGTCGAGGCCCGGGGCGGTGAGCGGCGCACCGGGGGCGACCTCGGCGGGTTCGCCCTTGATGGCGCTGGCGAGGCGGTTGCGCTCGTAGAGCAGCACGACGACGACGGAGATGAGGAACGGCAGCCAGAAATAGAACAGCCGGAACACCAGCAACGCCGCGATGATCGACGGCCGCGCCACGTCCGGCATCGCCACAACGAAGACGAGCTCGAACACGCCGAGCCCTCCCGGCGCGTTCGACACCAGGGCCGCCGAGAACGAGGCGAGGAACACGGCGAGCACCACGAGGAAGCCCGGGTTCCCGGCCTCCGGCAGGGCGAAGTAGATGATCCCGGCGGCCCCAAGAAGCTCCAGGGGCGCGGCGACGATCTGCCGGACCATGATCTGCGGGCGCGGGTACTCGAGCTTGAACGACCGAATGGTCATGGGCTTCAGCCGCATGAGCGAGCCGATGACGTAGAGGGCGACGAAGCCGAGGAGGCCGGCGCCGAGGATGCGGGCGGTGGCCGGATCGGTGAGCACCGACGGCAGGTAGCCGTTGAGGCGGGTCAGGGTGTCGGGCAGGGCCACGAGGACGAAGCCGCCGAGCAGGATCGTGCCGAGGCCGAAGGTGAAGGAGCACAGGGCGACGAGCACGGCGACCTGGGCCGCCGACAGGCCCTTGGCGGTGTAGGCCCGGTAGCGCACCACGGCGCCGGAGAACACCGAGGCGCCGATGTTGTGCGACAAGGCGTAGGTGGTGAACGAGCAGACCGAGACGAAGAACCACGAGATGTGGCGTACGCCGAGATGCAGGAGGGCGATTCGGTCGTACCAGGCGAGCGCCGCGTAGGCCACGAGGGTGGCGAGGCCCGCGAGCAGGAAGCGGTGGACCGGGATCTCGGCAAAGCTGCTCTTGATCTCCGCCACCGAGATGCCGGCGAGCTCGCGATAGAGCAGGTAGCCGGAGACGATGACGGCGGCGAGGCCGACGATCGGCCAGATGAAATCGCTGATCTTCTTCATGATCGACAGGTCGAGCCCCCTCACGCGGGCTCTCCCTGCACGACCATGCCCGTCATCGCAAGCAAGGTCGTGCGCTAGCCCGGGAGGAAGCCGGCACGCTGGGCTGATGGCACCCGATCATGACGGTTTCGTGCCGGTACCCCGCGGGGAGGCCTCAGGCGCGGACGCGCGACAGGCCGATGCCGTCCATGGCGGCCTGGTCGCGGGCGGCTTCGGCCGCGCGCTCGGCGGTGCGCTCGCGGTCGTCGAGGATCTCGATCTTCTTCAGGTCCTCGAAGGCTTCGCCGAGCTCGGCCTTGGCCTCGGCGAGCTGGCCTTCAAGGGCGGCAGCGGACTGGCGCATGTTGTCCCGGCGGGCGGCGGCCGCGCGGGCATAGGTCGGATAGGCGAAGTGCGCCGTGTCGGTGATGCCGGCGCGGCCCTCCTCGTGGGCGACCTCGCGGTCGAGCTCGAGGGCCATGCGGGTGAAGTCGGCCATCATCATCTCGATCTGCGTCACGCGCCGACGCTTCTCGTCGACCTGGAAACGTCGCAGCCGGATCAGCGTGTCACGCGATTTCATCTGATGGGTCCACTCCACGCAACGCACGCCCGGCTTCGTCGCCGGCGACCCGAAGCGACGCCGGCCCGTGGGCGGTGCGGCGGATCAGGGGGCGCCGACGATCCCGGCGAGGCGTGAGTAACCCTCGCCGATCGAAGTTGCTTCTTCCTTACCCTGACCCAGAAAAGCCTCCAGATCGGGCATCAAAGCCACCGCTTCGTCCACTTCCGGCGACGCACCGGCCCGGTAGGCGCCGAGCCGGATGAGCTCCTCCATGTCGGCGTAGGTCGAGAGCAGGCGCCGGGCCCGCCTGACGGTCGGCAGGTGCGCCGGGTCGCAGGCCTTGGGCATGGTGCGCGAGACCGAGCGCAGGACGTTGATGGCCGGGTAGCGCCCGCGCTCGGCGATGCCGCGCTCCATGACGATGTGGCCGTCGAGGATGCCCCGCACGGCATCCGCCACGGGTTCGTTGTGGTCGTCGCCTTCCACCAGCACGGTGAACAGGCCCGAGATCGCCCCCTGCCCCGTGCCGGGCCCGGCGCGCTCCAGCAGGCGCGGCAATTCGGAGAACACCGTGGGGGTGTAGCCCTTGGCGGTGGGCGGCTCGCCGGCGGCGAGGCCGATGTCGCGCTGGGCCATGGCGAAGCGGGTGATCGAATCGATCATGCACAGCACCTGCGCGCCCTGATCGCGAAAGTACTCCGCCACCGCCAGGGTCACGTAGGCGGCGTTGCGGCGCATGAGGGCCGGCTCGTCGGAGGTCGCCACCACCACCACGGACCGGGCGAGGCCGGCAGGGCCGAGGTCGTCCTGCAGGAACTCCTGCACCTCGCGGCCGCGCTCGCCGACGAGGCCGATCACCGCGACGTCGGCGGCGGTGTAGCGGGCGAGCATCGACAGCAGCACCGACTTGCCCACGCCGGAGCCCGCGAAGATGCCCATGCGCTGGCCGGCGCACATGGTCAGGAAGGTGTTGATGCAGCGGATGCCGAGATCCAGCGGCGGTCCGACGCGGCGGCGTGCGTGCGCCGGCGGCGGATCGGCCCGCAGGGGGTAGATCACCGGTCCGGATTCCAGGGGGCCGAGGCCGTCGATGGGCCGCCCGAGGGCGTCGATGGTGCGCCCGAGCCAGGCGGGCGACGGGCGGATGGCGCCCGCGGCCGCGTCGCGGACATAGGCCGGGCAGCCCCGGCGCACCCCTTCCAGGGAGCCGAACGGCATGGCCAGCGCCCGGTCGCCCTGGAAGCCGATGATCTCGCACGGCACCGCGCCCGGTGGGGTATTCGGCCCGTTCTCCACGGCGATGTCGAGGCGCCCGCCGAGCCGCATGGCCGAGACGGGACCGGCCACCTCGACGAGGAGCCCGCGGATCGCCACGACCCGGCCGTAGACCTCCAGGGCCTCGATGCCCTCGAGGGCGGCGCGCGCGCCAGCCAGGCGCAAGCGCCCGGCGCTAGGGTGCGGCTCGGTCATCGGCGATTCTCTCAACCATTCGTTTACCTCCCTCCTTAACACTGCGGTCATCGGGCAGGTAGCAAGGCCCCCGGCTTCGGAGCCGGGGCGCCGTTTTTCCCGGTGGGCCTCGGCTTCCTCGCGAAGACGTGTCCCCCGGGAGACAGGCTGCGGCCCGGTACGGTCGGTACGGTGCTTGGGGATGGTTCTTCAGGTGATGCATGAAGCGGAAGACGGTTCTGTGGAGAACAGACCGCCAACGGTTGCAAGCGTCACCGGACACGTTGCCCAAATCGCCGCTTGCGCCCGTGAATCAGGTTTTGTTAACGATTAACCAATAGCGTTTCACGTCAATGACGAGGGAGCGTCCGCCGCGGGCCGGTGGCGGACGAAGGCGGGGGTGTGCCCGTACGCTTGCACACGGCCGGCTGGGCTGGGGACCGACGATGCGGGTACTTCTGATCGAGGACGACAGCGCAACCGCGCAGAGCATCGAATTGATGCTCAAGTCCGAGAGCTTCAACACCTACACCACCGATCTCGGTGAGGAAGGGATCGATCTCGGCAAGCTCTACGACTACGACATCATCCTCCTCGACCTGAACCTGCCCGACATGTCGGGCTACGAGGTGCTGCGGAACCTCCGCGTCGCCAAGGTGAAGACCCCGATCCTGATCCTCTCCGGCATGGCCGGCATCGAGGACAAGGTGAAGGGCCTCGGCTTCGGCGCCGACGACTACCTGACCAAGCCCTTCCACAAGGACGAGCTCGTCGCCCGCATCCACGCCATCGTGCGCCGCTCGAAGGGCCACGCCCAGTCGGTGATCACCACCGGCGACCTCATCGTCAACCTCGACCAGAAGACCGTCGAGGTCTCGGGCTCCCGCGTCCACCTCACCGGCAAGGAGTACCAGATGCTGGAACTCCTCTCGCTCCGGAAGGGCACGACCCTGACGAAGGAGATGTTCCTCAACCATCTCTACGGCGGCATGGACGAGCCCGAGCTGAAGATCATCGACGTGTTCATCTGCAAGCTGCGCAAGAAGCTCGCCAACGCCTCGTCCGGCAAGAACTACATCGAGACGGTGTGGGGGCGCGGCTACGTCCTGCGCGAGCCCAACGAGGTCGAGGAGCGCATCGCCGTCTAGGCGATCCGAACCGCGCAACGAAAAAGGCCCCGCTCGCGCGGGGCTTTTTTGTTGCCGTCGCGAAAGACACCTCGTCGTCGTTCCGGGACCGCGTCGCGGAACCCGGAATCCAGATCCACGACGCGCGCTCGACTTGGCCAGTCCTGTGTTTCTGGATTCCGGGTTCGCTCAGCGCGCGACCCGGAACGACGGACGCGGTGAGACGCCCGGCCGTCTCGCGACGGAGCCTGCTTAGCTTCTTGATCCGCCGCGGGTTTTCGACGCAAAACCGGTGACCGCTTTTGCGAAACCCGCTTAGAGGCCGACCGCCCGACGCAGGGGCGGCGGGGTCAGGGTGGAGGCCATGGCGGCCGGGGGCAGGCCGGCCGGCGCCCGGGCTTGGGCCGGGGCCGGATTGTAAAGGCCGCGATGCCGGGGGTTGGGGGCGAGGCGGTCGGTGAGACCGATCACCGTCTCGGCGGCGCCGAGCAGGACCGCGCCGTCCGGGGACAGGCAGGCGCTGATTCGGGCGAGCACGTCGCCCTTCGTGGCGGCGTCGAAGTAGATCAGCACGTTGCGGCAATACACGATGTCGAAGGTGCCGAGGCCGTCGAAGGCGTGGAGCAGGTTGAGGGGCCGGAAATCGACCATCTGACGTAAGGGGGCGGCGATGCGCCACTGCTCGCCGACCTGCTCGAAGTGCTTGATGAGCAGCTGCACCGGCAGGCCGCGCTGCACCTCGAAATGGCTGTAGAGCCCGGCGCGCGCCTTCTCCAGGACCTCCGTCGACAGGTCGGTGGCGACGAGGTCGACGGTCCATCCGGCGAGCCGCGGCGCGGCCTCCTGGAGCATCATCGCCAGGGAGTACGGCTCCTGGCCGGTGGAGGCGGCGGCGCACCAGATCCGCAGGCGGCGCTGGGCCGCCCGCCGGGCCATGGCCTCGGGCAGCAGCACGTCGCGGAACAGGTCGAAGGGCGCCCGGTCGCGGAAGAAGAACGTCTCGTTGGTGGTCATCGCCTCCACCACCGCCTTCTCCATGGCGGCCTCGCGCCCGCCCTTGAGGGCATTCACGAGGTCGTGGAGGGTGGCGAGGTTGAAACGCCGGCAGACCGGCCCGAGGCGGCTCTCGACGAGGTAGCGCTTCTCGCCGCTGAGCGCCAAGCCCGAGCGCGTCTTGAGGTAGCTGCGCAGGAAATCGAACTCGACGTCGGTCATGAGCCCTGCCCCGTGAGGAGGTTGCGTAGCGCGCCGCCGATTTCGGACAGCGGCAGGATCGCCTGGGCGAGACCGGCCTTGGCGATGCTGCCGGGCATGCCCCAGACCGTGCTGGAGGCCTCGTCCTGGGCCAGCACCGCGGCCCCCGCTTCCGTGAGCGCGCGCGCCCCGCCGGTGCCGTCCGAGCCCATGCCGGTGAGAACCACGGCGAGCGCCGAGGCCCCGAAGATCGCGGCCGCGTCCTGGAACAGGACGTCGACGGCCGGGCGGCAGAAGTTGACCACGGGACCGTCATGGAGGCGGATCGACACGTCCGAGCGTCCGGCCGCCCCCGTCAGGCCCATGTGGCGCCCGCCCGGGGCGACGTAGATCCGGCCGGGCTGGAGCCGCTCGTCGGCCTTGCCCTCGGCGGCCGGCAGGCCGGTGCGGGCGCCGAGGTGCTCGGCGAACACCGCCGTGAACACCGGCGGCATGTGCTGCACGATGAGGACGGGAAACTGGCGCAGGGTCGCGCTGCCGATCTTCTCCAGCACCTCGCCGACGGCCCGCGGTCCGCCCGTCGAGGCGCCGATGAGAAGGACGCGCGGACTGACGCCCGAGCGGGCCTTGGGCCGCAGGACGATGGGGGCGGTGGGCTTCGGCGGCGGCACGGGCGCCGGGGTCGCCGAACCGGCGAGGCTGAGGCCCGGTCCGCGCTTGCGGGCCCGCGACGAGCCGAACAGGCGCACCCGCTCGATGAGGTCCGTGCGGAAGGCGTCCGAGGTGGTGACGCCGCGGTTGCTCTCGGGCTTGGCGAGGTAGTCCACGGCCCCGAGCGCCAGGCAGCGCAGGGAGATGTCGGCGTTGCGCGTCGTCAGGGTCGACATCATCACGATCTGCACGCCCGGGCTCTTGGCGAGCAGCAGGGGCAGGGCCTGGGTGCCGTCGAGCTCCGGCATGTCGATGTCGAGGAGGATCACGTCGGGGTCGTGGCGGGCCATGGCCTCCACGGCGATGCGACCGTTGGCGGCCGTGGCGACCACGTCGTAGCCGGCCTCGGCGATCCAGCGGGCGACGAGGCCACGCACCACGGCCGAATCGTCGGCGATCATGACGCGGATGCGCGGTCCCGTCGTGCCTAGTCCCGAGGCGGCCGGTCCCGTGTAGGGAGCGGCGGAGAGTGGGTTGAGTGCCAGCATGGGTCCTTGACGCTTCGGCTGAGCGGACGGGGGCGGGTCGCGTCCAGCCGGGCGGGACGCCCGGCGGATGGTCTCAGAGGGCGCCGGCCTCGCTGGCGAAGGCTGTCTCGTTGACGAAACCGACCTGAGCGAGCTTGGCGGTCACGATCTCGCGATCGAACGGCTTCATGATGTACTCGTCGGCGCCCGCGTGCAGGGCGCGGGCGATGGCGCCGACATCGTTCTCGGTGGTGCAGAACAGCACCTTCGGCTTCTCGCCGCCCGGCGTCTGGCGCAGGGCCTTGAGGAAGTCGTAGCCGTCCATGGTCGGCATGTTCCAGTCGAGCAGGATCGCGTCCGGCATGGCCTCGCCGCAGGCGGCGAGCGCCATCTGGCCGTCCTCGGCCTCCCCGACCTGGAAGTTCATGGTCTCGAAGATCCGGCGGGCCACCTTCCGGATCACGGCGGAATCGTCGACGACGAGGCAGGTCTTCATCGGTGTGTCCCCGTGGAAAGCGGCGGGATCGGCAGGCGGCGCATGGGATCAGGCCGCGCCAGCGGCGAGGCGGGGGGTGCCGAAGGCCAGGAGCGCATCGACGTCGAGGATCACGAGGAGGTGGCCCTGGAGGCGGTGGACGCCGAGCGACAGGTCGCGCCAGCGTGCGTCGAGGTTGATCGGCACCGGCTCGTGGGTGTCGGGCCCGAGCTTCAGGACCTCGCCGACGCCGTCGACGATGAGGGCGAAGGTCTCGCCGCCCTGCTCCAGGCCGATGGCCATGCGGTTGGCCTCGCCGTCCCGGTCGGGCAGGCTGAGCCGGCGCCGCAGGCACAGGGCGGTGACCACCCGGCCGCGCAGGTTGAGCAGGCCGACGATCTCCGGCGGCGACAGCGGCACCGGCGTCACGCCGGCGGGGATGAAGACGTCGTGGACCCGGTCGATGGCGAGACCGAACATGGTCTCGCCGACGAACACCGTGACGAAGTCGTTGGTGGCGGCGGCATCCGCCCGCGCGGCGTTGCTGTTTGCGGCCTGCATCATGGACTGGAGCTCCGAACGTGCACGAGGGCCGGCATCAGGCGGCGTTGGCTTGGGTGGCGTTGGCTTGGGTAGCGTTGGCTTGGGCGGCGGGGGCGACATCGATCTCGGCGAGGGCCGCGATGAGACCGCTGCGGTCGAACTTGGCGACGAGGTCGAGGATGGAGAGGGTCCGGGCGCGCGCGATGGCGTCGGGACCGATGGTGCCCGAGAGGCCGATCACCGGCAGGCCGGCGACGCGGCCCTCGACCTTGCGCATGGCGCCGACGAGGTCGAAGCCGTTGCGGCCCGGCATTTCGAGGTCGCAGACCACCACGTCGACGCGGCCGTTGGAAAGCAGGGTCGCCACCGCTTCGTCGGCGCTGGCCGCCGTGATCACGTTGTAGCCGGCCGCCTTGAGGACCGGGGACAGCATGTCCCGGAAGAAGGCCGAGTCGTCGACGAGCAGCAGGGTCGAGGAGCGCTTGGCCGCCTTCTTCGGGCCGCGCGCCCAGTCGTCGTAGGCGAGCGGCAGGAAGTGGGCGATGTTGATGATCTCCGTGGCGCGGCCGCGCAGGACCGCCGAGCCGATGAGGTCGGAGCGGTCGGCCGAGATCTCGACGTCGAGGCGCTCCTCGACGATGTCGACGATCTCGTCGACCACGAGGCCCATGGCCCGCTCGCCGTCGGAGAACACCACCAGGGCCTGGGTGCCGGAATCCCGGATGGTGATGGAGGAATCGGCCGGCACCAGGGGCATCAGGCGGCCGCGATACTGGATGAGCGGACGCCCGCCGACCCACTCGACCTTCGCCGCGTCGATCTCCTCGAGGCGGGTGACGAGGGAGAGGGGGACGGCCTTGTAGCTGCCGGCCCCGCCCTTGAAGACCAGGAGGGTCGCCTTGGCGTCCGCGGCCTCGGTCTCCTCGGCCTCGGCCTCGACGGGGATCGCGCCGGACTGGGCGCTCTGGCTGACCTGCTGGGCGATGCCGTTGGGATCGACGATGAGCACCACGGCGCCGTCGCCCAGGATGGTGTTGCCGGCGAACAGCGGCAGGTGGCGCAGCTTCGAGGACATCGGCTTCACGACGATCTCCTCCGTGTGGAAGACCTCGTCCACGAGGATGCCGAAGCGCTGGCGCCCGACCTGGGCCACCACCACGAAGCCGGAATCGATGGGCGCCGCGGAGGCCGCCTGGCCGAGCACGCCCGTCAGGGTGACGATGGGCAGGAGCCGCTCGCGCAGGCGCAGCACCGGCGAGCCGTTGATGCGCTCGACCTGCTGGGCCGTCGACTTGTCGACGCGCACGAGCTCCAGCACCGCCACCTGCGGCACCGCGAAGCGCTGGGCGCCGGCCTTGACGATGAGGGCGGCGATGATCGCCAGGGTCAGGGGGATCTTGATGGTGAAGGTGGTGCCGCGCCCGAGCTGGGTGTTGATGTCGATGACGCCGCCGATGAGCTCGATGTTCGTCTTGACCACGTCCATGCCGACGCCGCGGCCCGAGACCGAGGTGATGGCGGCGGCCGTCGAGAAGCCGGGGTGGAAGATGAACTTCGCCACCTGGGCGTCGGTCATGCGCTCGACTTCGGCCTGGGACGCGACCTTGCGCTCCACGGCCTTGCGGCGGATGGCGGCGAGGTCGAGGCCCTTGCCGTCGTCGGCGATCTCGATCGTGATGGTGCCGCCCTCGTGATAGGCGGACAGGCGGATGGTGCCCCGCGCCGGCTTGCCGGCGGCCTTGCGGTCGGCGGCCGACTCGATGCCGTGGTCGGCGGAGTTGCGCACCATGTGGGTGAGGGGATCCTTGATCACCTCCAGGACCTGGCGGTCGAGTTCGGTCTCGGCGCCGCTCATGACGAGCTCGATGTGCTTGCCGAGTTCCGACGACAGGTCGCGGACCACGCGGGGCAGCTTCTGCCAGGCGTTGCCGATGGGCTGCATGCGCGTCTTCATGACGCCTTCCTGCAGCTCGGCCGTCACGTGGCTGAGGCGCTGCAGGGGCACCTTGTAGGTGGAATCGTCGTGGCGGCGGGCGATCTCAAGGAGCTGGTTGCGGGTCAGCACCAGCTCGGACACCATCGTCATGAGGTGTTCGAGGGTGTCGACGTTCACCCGGATGGTCTGGACCTTGGCGATGCCGCCTTCGGTGCCGCCCTCGGAGAGGCCGTCCTTGGCCGGGGCCTTGGCGGCCGGCTCGTCGTGGGCGGGCGCCTCGGCCACGGGGGCGGGCGCGGAGCCCGGGGCGGGTGCCTTGGCGGCCGAGGGGGCTGCCGAGGGGGCGGCCACCGGCGCGGGCGCCGCGGCGATCACGGGCAGGGGGGCGTCGAACGGATCCGGGCCTTCCGCCTCGAGGAAGGCGCGCTCGAGATCGTCGAGGGTGACCTCGCCGGGCTTCAGTTCGCGCGAGACCGGCTCGGGGAGCCTGATCTCCGGCGCCGGGACCGGCGCGGCCACCGGGGCCGCGGCTTCCATCGGCCCGGCCGACATCACGTCGAGGGCGTCGATGAGGTCGTCGTCGCTGCCCGTCGGCTCGGTGCCGGTCTTCTCGAGGTCGCCCAGGATCGACTTGAGGCGGTCGAGGGTGACGAGGATCAGGCTCACGGCGGGGCCGGTCACCGGCATCCCGTCGCGGAACTGGCCCATCAGGGTCTCGGCGGCGTGCGCCAGGGCTTCCAGGCGCGGCAGGCCGAGGAACCCGCAGGTGCCCTTGATGGTGTGGACGAGGCGGAAGATGTTCCGGAGGATCGTCTGGTTGTTCGGGTCCTGCTCGAAACGGACGAGCTCGGCATCGACGGTGTCGAGATGCTCGGCGCTCTCGGTCAGGAACTCACGCAACAAGTCGTCCATGAGAGGCACTCGGTCCAGATACGCACTACGGTCTGTGCAGACGGACATTGTGCCGGCATGGGTTAGTGAACGGTTTCCTTTGACGAGACGATGGAACGGAACGGAGCAATATTTGTTATTGCGCCGCTTCGTGTCGGACTATGGTTAATGGAGTTCGCCGCGCGTCCGCGAGCCCGGTCCCCGGATGACGCGATGCCGGCCGGGCCCCGCACCCCACCCGATCCTCGGGTCCGCCGGATCAGGCGAGGGCGGTTTCCGGCGGCTCGTCGTCGGACGGGTGCGGCGCCGCGGTCGCTTCGGGCGCCGGGCTCGCGTCGGGCTCCGGCGTCGGCACCGCCCCGATGGTCACCCTGTCGCCGGTGATCGCGAAGCTCACGTCCATCTGCGCGGCGCGCGCCACGAGGCCGGCATAGAACGGCAGGATCGCGTGGGCGTCCACGGTGCCGCCCTCGGGGGTGCCGGCCATGAGCGCCTCGACATGGGGCGGAATGCGCGCGTGCGAGCCCTTGGCGGTGATGACGATGGTCGGCGCCTCGCCGTCGCCCTTCACGGTCACGTCGATGAGGCCGCCGCGCGGGATCGCGCTCTGGGCGATCACCACGAGGTTGAGGATCAGCTTGACCTTGTTCTTCGGGTACAGGGCCTGGGGCGCGCTCCAGGCGAGCTGGGTCTTGTCGTCGGTGAACATGCCGCGCGAGACCTTCTCGGCGTCGGCGAGGTCGATGGAGGCGCCGGCCGAGCCCGCCGCCCCGAAGGCGATGCGGGCGAACTGGAGCCGGGCGGAGGCCTGGCGGGCGCTCTTGGCGATGAGTTCGAGGGCGAATTCGCGCATGGAGGCGTCGGACTCGTCCTCCAGCACCTCGAGGCCGTTCACGATGGCGCCCACCGGGCTGATCACGTCGTGGCAGACCCGGGAGCACAGCAGTGCAGAGAGGTCGAGGGCATCGAGTTGGACGAGGGTCATCTTGCGCTCCGCGCGAGGCACTGTAAGGGGCCGCGGGCGATATCGCCGGACTGTCCTGCGCACCGTCGCGGCCGATCGCCAAGGGCACCGATAGACGGCGCCGGATACTTTGGGAAGCGCCGACGGCGGACCGGAAAAGCGCCGACGGCGGACCGGAAAAGCGCCGATGCCGGACCGGAAAAGCGTCCCGCGCGGCCATGTGCCGGCTCGACAACCCGTCCGCGCCGGGGCATGAGGTTAGGGATCATGCATCTCGACGCCCCGACGCGCGACCGGATCGCCGCAACATTGACGGAGATCGCCTGCGAGGCGGGCGAGATCCTCCGGGGCTACCACGGCGGCGACTGTCCGCACGTGCTGAAGGGCGACGGCTCCCCCGCGAGCCTCGCCGACACGGCCTCCGAGGCTCTGATCCTCGAAGCCCTCGGGCGGCACTGGCCGGACATCCCGGTGGTGGCCGAAGAATCCTCCTACGACCGTCCGCCGGCCGACCTGTTCTTCCTCGTCGATCCCCTCGACGGAACGAAGGACTTCCTCGCCGGCAACACGGAATACAGCGTCAACATCGGCCTCGTTCAGGGTGACCGCCCCGTGGCGGCGGCGCTCGCCGCCCCCGGTCTCGGCCGGGTCTGGGGCGCTGGCGCCACGGCCTTCGAGGCGACCATCGTCGCCGGCCGGCCGGGGCCGCACCGGGCCATCGGCGTGCGCCCGGTGCCGGCCGACGGCCTCGTCGCCCTCGTGAGCAGCCGGCACGGCGACGCCGAGACGGAGGCCTGTCTCTCCCACCTGCCCGTGGGCGGGCGGCGGGGCGCGGCCTCCGCCCTCAAGTTCTGCCTCATCGCCTCGGGCGAGGCCGACATCTACGTGCGCTGCGGACCCACCATGGAATGGGACACGGCGGCCGGCGACCACGTGCTCACCAGCGCGGGCGGTTGCGTCGTGGTGCCGTCGGGCGAAGCCATCACCTACGGGCATTACGGGCGCCACTACCGCAACGGCCCCTTCGCGGCCCTGGGCGACCGGACCTATGCCACCCGCCTCGCCCTGCCGGCGTCCAGCCCGGCGCCGCGCCGGTCGGTCGGCGCCACCGCCGGGCATCACGTCTGAGCGCCATCCGTTCGCGTTGACCGCATGCGTTCGCGTTAACCCGATGTTGACCTTGTCTCGCGTCATGATCGGGGTGATCCGGGCGCGGGAGCGTAGCCCGGAGTCTGTTGCTGGGGGTCTCCCGCTGGGGACCTCTCGCTCGGGATCTTTCGCCGGGACGCCATCCGGCACCGCACGCGACGAGGCACGATGCTGAACTCTCCCTCCCCCCGCCCCGCCCCGGCCCGGTTCGGCGCCCGCCTCGCCCTGGCCGCCGCGCTGCTCGCCCCGGCGTTCGTCCACGGCACACCCGTCCTGGCCGGTCCGGCCCGCACGGCGCCGGCCGCCCCGGACGAAGCCGGGTCCGGCACCTTCCGGCCCGCCGAGATCGTCGACAACGGCCACCGCTTCTTCGGCTCGATGTCGCGCGGCCTCGCCCTCACCGTCGAGGAGGCGACCCGACGCTGGGGCGAGCCCAACGGCTACATCCTCGGCCAGGAAGCGTCCGGCGCCATCGTAGGCGGCGTGCGCTACGGCGAGGGCACGTTCTACACCCGCAACGCCGGCAAGCGCCGCATCTACTGGCAGGGCCCGTCCATCGGGTTCGACGTCGGCGGCGACGGCGACCGGACGATGATGCTCGTCTACAACCTGCCGTCGGTGCAGGGGCTCTACCGCCGCTTCGTCGGCGTCGACGGCTCGGCCTACTTCATCGGCGGCTTCGGCATGACGGCGGTGACCGCCGACGATGTCGTGGTGGTGCCGATCCGCACGGGCGTCGGCGCGCGTCTCGGCATCAACATCGGCTACCTCAAGTTCACCGACAAGCCGACCTGGAACCCGTTCTGAGGAACGCTTGTCCGAAGCCCTTCCCCGCCCGGTGCGGGCATGGGCCGCGCCCGGGGCGTTCCGCACACCACTCCGGGGCGGGGTGTGGCACGCCCACCCTCGCCCTGCCTCATCGACTCGGGTTAAAGCACCTGACGCGGCCGTGACGACGGCCGCGATCGGCTTGTTCCGGTGTGAGGGATGAGGGTGCCCGCGTGATCGAAACCGTGATGATCTTCGCGCTCGGCTTCCTCGCCGCCGCCCTGTGCGCCCTGTTGCTGCTGCCGGCGGTGAACGCGCGCGCCATCCGCCTGTCCCGCCGCCGGATCGAGGCCCGGCTGCCCCTGTCCGTGGCCGAGGTCGCGGCCGAGAAGGATCACCTGCGGGCCGAGTTCGCCGTGGCGCGCCGCCGCCTGGAGCGCCGGGTCGAGACCGTGCAGGCCGCCCGCCACGCCGACATGGCCGCCATCGGCGCCCGCACCCTCGAGGCCGCCGCCCTCTCCCGGGCCGTCGAGGCGCGGGAGGCGGCCCTGCGCGAGCGGCAGGCGGAAATCGCCGAGACCCGGGCCACCCTCGACGGCGTGGAACGCGACCTCACCGTCGCGCGGGCCGACGGCGCGGTCGGGCTCGCCACCCTGCGGGTCCTCGAGGACGCGCATCGCGATCTGCTCGACGATCTCGTGCGGCGCCATCATGCCGCGCCCGCCGCGGACGGCGACCCGGCGCGGATCGACCTCGCCGCCCGGTGCGCGACCCTGACGGCGGAACGCGAGACCCTGCGGGCGAGCCTCGCCGCCGCCGAGGAGGCCCTGGCGCGCTCCGTGGCGCGCACGGCGCCCCAGGACGCCGATACCGCCGCCCTGCGGGCCCGGATCACGGACGTGGCCGACAGTCTCATGCGCCGCGACCGCCTGCCCGCCGTCGATGCCTATCCGATGGCACGCTCCTGAACGGGTTCCCCCGCTGAACGGGTCTCCTCGCTGAACGGGGCTCCCGACGCGCCGTTGCGTCTCGTTCAGGCTGCGGCGTAGATAAGCAAACTTTCCATGCGTCGACCATGCATGTGCCTTGTTTCGACCACGCGAGCACAGCATCCGGTCGCCCATTCCCTCCTGACTTCGAGACGGACTGCGCCCCCTATGGCCAAGAAACTAGCTTCGATCGTCCTCGCCCTGGCCGCCACGGCGTCCCTCGCCGCGGCTCCGGCCCTGGCGCAGCCGGCGCCGCAGACCAAGCGCGGCAATGAGACCCTGAAGAAGTACTGCACCGGCGACTACCTGACTTATTGCGGCAACATCTCCCCCGACGATCCGGCCATGGACAAGTGCTTCCAGACCAACTGGACCAAGCTGTCGGAGAATTGCCGCCGGGCCATCGACGCCTACGAGAAGAACCCCGCCAACAAGAAGTAGCCGGACCGCCCCGTGGTCTCGGCCGGGCCGCACTGCAGGGTGCGGCCCGGTTTTCTAGTGGACCGGTTTTCCAGTGGACCCATGCGCGCCACGGGATAAGCGCGGCCGTTTCCCTCGCGTCGCGGGCCTGCAGCCGCTATGGTGGTGGCCATTCGCGTGCCGGACCCCCAAAGCCCCGATGCCCAGATCCCACGGCGCCCCGTCGCGCCCCCTCACGATCCTCGCGGCCTTCGGCCTCGTCGCCTTGGCGACCGCCGGCTGCGGCCGGCGCGGCGGCCTCGAACCGCCGCCGGGCTCCGCCGCGCCGAATCCGCCCACCGCGCGCCTCTCCGGCACGGCGCCCGCGAGCCCCCGCGCCCTCCCCCAAAGCGTCGGCCTCGGCGGCGGTGCCGCCACGCCGGATCCCGATGCGGTGCGGGCCGGCGACGAGCTCGACGCCGCCGTGGTGCCGGGGTCGGGCAGCGAGGCGCCGATCCTGACCGGGCGCGGCGCCAAGCGCGGCTACGTCGTTCCGAAGCAGCCGTTCTTCCTCGACCCGCTCCTCTAGGGCCGGCCTCCTCCGGGGTTTTCGCCCTCCGGGATCTTCGTCCTCTCGGGTGCCCAAGACCCGTCGTCCGGAAGCCCGTCGTCCAAAAGCCCTTCCGAAAAGCCCTGCGTCCAAGGCCACGCGATGCATCACTTCCATTACCGCGACGGTCGCCTCGCGGCCGAGGACGTCGATCTGACGGGCCTCGCCGACGCGGTCGGGACGCCGTTCTACTGCTACGCCACCGCCACCCTGGAGCGGCATTACCGGGTGTTCGCCGAGGCGTTCGCGGGCGACGACGCCCTGGTGTGCTACGCCATGAAGGCGAATTCCAACCAGGCGGTGCTCACGACCCTCGCCCGCCAGGGGGCGGGCATGGACATCGTGTCAGAAGGCGAACTCCGCCGGGCGCTGGCTGCCGGAGTCGATCCGCAGCGGATCGTGTTCTCCGGCGTCGGCAAGACCCCCGACGAGATGGCCGCCGCCCTCAAGGCCGGCATCTATTGCTTCAACGTCGAGAGCGAGCCCGAACTCGCCGTGCTGTCGGGGGTCGCCGCCGGCCTCGGCCTCACGGCCCCCGTCTCGATCCGGGTGAACCCCGACGTCGACGCCGGAACCCACGCGAAGATCTCCACGGGTAAATCCGAGAACAAGTTCGGCATTCCGATCGCGCGCGCACGCGCGGTCTACGCCCATGCCGCCACCCTGCCGGGCCTCGCGGTCTCCGGCGTCGACATGCACATCGGCAGCCAGATCACCGATCTGGCGCCCTTCGACCACGCCGCCCGTCTGCTCGCTGGCCTCGCCCGCGACCTGCTCGCCGACGGCCACGCCCTGCACCACATCGATTTCGGCGGCGGCCTCGGCATTCCCTACCGCGACGACAACGCGCCCCCGCCGGACCCTTCGGCCCTGGCGGCGATCCTGCGCCCGCACTTCACGAGTCTGGGCCTGCGCCCGGTGTTCGAGATCGGCCGGATGATCGCCGGGAACGCCGGCATCCTCGTCACCCGCGTGCTCTACGTGAAGCGCGCTGAAGGCCGGACCTTCGTCATCGTCGACGCGGCCATGAACGACCTCATCCGCCCGACCCTCTACGACGCCTATCACGGCCTGCGCCCGGTCCTCGAGGCCGGTCCCGAGACGCCCCGGCTCGTCGCCGACGTGGTCGGCCCCGTCTGCGAGAGCGGCGACTACATCGCGCTCGCCCGCGACATCCCCGAGGTGGCCCCCGGCGACCTCATGGCGGTGATGAGTGCCGGCGCCTACGGCGCCGTCCAGGCCGGCACCTACAACACCCGCCGCCTCGTGCCCGAGGTGCTGGTGCGCGGCGCCGACTGGGCCGTGGTGCGCCCGCGTCAGACCTACGAGGAACTCATCGGCCTCGACCGCGTGCCGGAGTGGCTGGCGGAGACGGCTTGAGAGTTTGGGGTAACCCTCCGGCGCAGATCGTCAAAAGTTTACTGAACGCCTGAGTGCATCGCCTCTCCCCGCAAGCGGGGCGAGGCGATGCGCTTCGAGTGGTTCGGTCGATCCCGGCCGGGGAAACGATCCCGGACTCACGCCGCCAATTCCGCCTCCAGCCGCTCGGTCGCCTCGACGGGGAGATCCAGCGCCTCGGCCAGGTCCTGGAGGAACTTGCGTTCCTGCAGGGTGTCGGGGTCGATGGCGAGGCGCGCCGCCGCGTAGATGCGGGCCGCCTGCTCGGGGTTGGTCGCCCGCTCGGCGATGTCGTCCACGTCTGCCGGGTCGGCGAGTTCCGCCTCGAGCCAGCGCCGACCGTCGGCCTCGATGCCCGCCGCCGACAGGGCGTCGTCGAGGCGCTTGCGCTCGCCCGCATCGACCAGACCGTCCGCCAGGGTCGCTGCCACCATAGCGCGCAGCATGGTCCGGGCCTCGTCCTCGCCGACGGTGATGTGGTCGAACGGCGTGGCGCCGGCGGCCTCCGCGGGGTCGGGCCGTTTGCCGGCCGGTTCCTTCGCGGGCGCGTCCTTCAGGGCCTTGGCGGCGAGGCCGACCACCAGGGCGAGGCCGCCGAGGGCCGCCGTCGCCGCGAGTCCCGTGCGGCGGGTGCGCACCAGCGCATCGACCATGCTGCGTGCGGCCGAATCGCCCGGCCCGGCCTGCTGTACCTCGGACATCGGATGCCCCCTTCGTCATGTGCAATCGATCCACAACCCCGGCCGGGGCGCCACGGTTCAGATCGACGCTCCGCCCCGGCGCGCCATGGGCTGATTTGACCCGATCGCCCCCGGCGGCCACCATGCTAGCTTCCGCGTCCGGCGTCAGAGGATTGCGGCGCCAGAGGAACCCGACACGATGGCCGAGGCCGACCCGGCGACGTCCGGCGCGACACGCGCTTCCAGCCCGGGTGGTGCCACCACCGCCGGCGGCGCCGCCTTTCGCGGGCGCCTCGACCGCCTCGTCTCCCGGTCGCAGACGGCCGCGCTGTGGGAAGGCGCCTGGCCGATCCTGTGGCGCGGGCTCGGACTCGTCCTCGCCTTCCTCACCCTGTCCTGGCTCGGCCTGTGGCTCGACCTCTCGCCGACGTGGCGCATGGTGGGGCTCGCCGCCTTCGGCCTCGCCCTCGTGGTCGCCCTCCTGCCGCTGGCGACCCTGCGGCGCCCGAGCCGGCGCGCCGCCCTGGCCCGCATCGACCGCGAGGCCGCCGGCCGCGACGGTGCCCTCGTCCACGGTCCGGCCTCGGCCATTGAGGACACCCTGGCGCTCGGCACCGCGGACCCCGCGACCCGGGCCCTGTGGGCCCTGCACCAGCGCCGGTCGGCCGAGGCGGTGGCCCGCCTGAAGGCCGCCCCGCCCCGGCCCGACATGCCCCGGCGCGATCCCTTCGCGCTGCGCGCCGCCCTCCTGGTGGCCGCCGTCGCCAGCCTGTTCGTCGCCGGGGCCGAGTGGCGCCAGCGCCTCGCGGGCGCCTTCGACTGGACCCTGCCGCTTCCGCCCGCCCCGAGCTTCCGGGTCGACGGCTGGATCGACCCGCCCCTCTACACCCGCCTGCCGCCCCTTGTGGTGACCATGAACGGCACCGAGCAGCGCCTGCGCGCGCCGGTGAATTCCACCCTGATCATCCGCATCGCCGGCCACGGCGCGGCGACCCTCGACGCGAAATCCGGCCTGACGGCGTTGCCGGCCCAAGCCCCGCAGGGGGACAAAGCCCCGCAGGGGGACAAAGCCCCGCAGGGGGACAAAGCCCCGCAGGGGGACAAAGCCCCGCAGGCGAACAAGCCGCCGCACGCGGACCTGCGCGAGGACCGGTTCCGGCTCACGGGCGGCACCGCCGAACTCACCATCGCGGCCGGCGGGGCGCCGCTCCAGCACCTCGTCGTCGAGACGATTCCCGACCTGCCGCCCGAGATCCGCCGCATCGGCGCCCTCGAGGTCAACACCCGCGGCACCTTCAACCTGACCTACCGGGCCAAGGACGATTACGGCATCGCGTCGGCCGAGGGGATCGTCGAGCCCCTGGCCGGCACCCGCGCCCTGGTGCCGCCGCCGCGCATCGCGCTCGCGCTGCCGGCCGACGCCGCCGGCGAGGCCGACACCAAGACCCTGGTCGATCTCACCGACAATCCGTGGTCGGGCGCCCGGGTGCGCCTCACCCTGGTGGCGAAGGACGAGGCCGGCCAGGAGGGCCGCACGGAGACGGCGGAGATCACCCTGCCGGCCCGCGTGTTCACCCAACCCCTGGCTCGGTCCCTGGCGGAGGAGCGCCGCCGCCTCATCACCGCCCCCGACGAGAGCCGGGGCCGGGTCCTCATCGCCCTCGACGCCCTCCTCATCGCGCCCGACCGCTTCACCCCGCAGCCGAGCGTGTTCCTCGGTCTCAAGACCGCATCGCGCCGCCTGCGCGCCGCCCGCAACGACGAGGCCCTGATGGAGGTCGCCGACCTCCTGTGGGAGATGGCCCTCAAGATCGAGGATGGCGACCTCTCGGACGCCGAGAAGAGCCTGCGCGCGGCCCAGGACAACCTCAAGCAGGCCATCGAGCGCAACGCCCCCGACGAGGAGATCCAGAAGCTCACGGAGGATCTGAAGAAGGCCCTCGACACGTTCATGAAGAACATGGCCGAGCGCCAGAAGGAGAAGGGCCAGAAGCCCAAGGCCGACGGCCAGCCGCCGGCCCAAGGGGGCAAGACCGTGACCCCCGACGACCTCAACAAGATGCTGAAGGACATGGCCGACGCGATGAAGCGCGGCGACACGGCGGAGGCCCAGAGGCTCCTCGAGCAGCTGCGCGAGATCCTCGAGAACCTCCAGACCGCCGAGCCCGGCGGCAAGGCCGATCCGAGTTCGCGCGAGATGGCGAAGCAGGCCGACGAACTCGACAAGCTCTCCCGCGAGCAGCAGGAGCTGCGCGACCAGACCTTCAAGGAGGGCCAGGACAAGGAAGGCGGGTCCGGCCAGCCCCGGCCCGGTCAGCGCCCGCCGCGCGGTCAGCAGCAGCCCGGCCAGAAGGGCCAGCCGGGACAGGGCCAGCCGGGTCAGGGCCAGAACGGCGAAGGCCAGCAGGGCCAGGGTCAGAAGGGCCAGAAGGGTCAAGGACAGGGCGAGCGCCAGCAGGCCCTGCGGGAGCGCCTCCAGGATCTGCAGCGCAAGATGAAGGACCTCGGCATGGAGGGCGAGGACGGCCTGTCCGAGGCCGAAGAGGCCATGCGCGAGGCCGAAGGGGCGCTGGGCCAGGGCCGCGAGGGCGATGCCGTCGATGCACAGGGGCGTGCCCTCGACGGGCTCAAGCGCGGCGCCGAGGGCATGCAGAAGCAGATGCAGGAGATGGCGGAGGGCGAAGGCGAGGGGGACGGCCAGCAGGAGGGGGGGCAGAACCCGAGTCAGCAGGGCCAGGCGGGCAACAGCGAGAACGACCCCCTTGGGCGTCCCAACAAGGGGCGCAACATGACGAGCGGCAACGCCCGGGTGCCCACTGCCGACGAATCCGCCGTCCAGCGCACCCGCCGGATCCTCGAGGAGCTGCGGCGCAAGCTCGGCGACCCGAGCCGCCCGCGCGAGGAGCTCGACTATTTCGAGCGCCTGCTGCGCCGGAACTGAGCGGTCCCCCGCTCTTTCCGGGCCAGCGCGGTGTGGTGAGGCGCGGACAACGCCGCCTCGTCAGGAAATGATCGCCGTTTCGCAGAGGGGGCCCGTCGCGCTCCACGCCGACCGCGACGCGTTGTCGGACATTGATCCGCGCAATTTCGCCCTCGCGACCGATGCCGAAATCCCGGCCCCTGGGCGGCGACGGAGCCGAAGTCCATATGGGGAGCGTACCGTCGTGTCGGCGCTCGGCCCTCTGTTCCGATCGGCGCGCCGACGCCCCAGCCGCGAGATCCTGACCCCGTGATGTCCTCCAACACCCTCGTTCTCCTCGCCTGCGCGGCGGTGGCCGTCGTGCTGCTGCTCGGCCTCGTCAACATGATGCGGGGCGGCAGCGCCAACGTCTCGCAGAGGCTCATGCGCCTGCGCGTCCTTCTGCAATTCGTGGCCATCGTCCTGATCATGGGCGTGGTGTGGTGGCGCTCGACCTGATCGTTCCGGTCCCGGCGGGATCCCCCGGGGTGTGGCGGGGAGGTCTCACCGCCGGTCTATCGGGGAGGATGGGGCGGATTAAGCGGTCCGTGGCCTGACGCGGCTCCGTGGCCCCGTGCTAGACAGGCCCGCTACAACCGGATCGGTCCCGATGCTTTCCAACTCGTCCCGTCTGCTCGCCGGCGCCCTCGCCCTGGCCGCCGTCCCGGTCCAGGCCGCCGATCTGCGCGGCGGATCGATGCCGGCCGCCTACGCGGCCCCGGTTAAGCCCATGAGCTTCGTCTCGGAGGTCCGTATCGGCGGCGCCGTGCAGGACCCCGGCAGCGCCGAGCGCGACACCAACAACATCAACGGCGAGATCCTGTTCGCCAAGCCGCTGGTGAGCCTCGATCCGTTCTGGCAGGCCTTCGTGCCGCGTCCCACCGCGGGCGGCAGCTACAATTTTGGCGGCCGCACCAGCTACGCCTATCTCGGCGCGACCTGGACCGTGGACCTGTTCCCGCAGACCTTCAACAACATCGTCTTCCTCGAAGGCTTCTTCGGTGCCGCCGCCCATAACGGCCACACCGGCCTGAAGGCCACCACGCCGCCCGGCTTCAATTCCCTCGGCTGCAGTCCCCTGTTCCGCGAGGCCGCCGCCCTCGGCTTCCGCCTCAGCGAGCGTTGGAGCATCATGGCCACCGTCGAGCACATGTCGAACGCAGGCCTGTGCAGCAACAACCGCGGCCTTACCAATTACGGCGGCAAGATCGGTTACACGTTCTGACCTGAGCGGATCCAGGGACACGTCCGCCGGATTCCGGTGCCCGAAGGATCGACCGGCCGGGCTCGGGCGTTTCCCGGGATCTCTCTGTTCCCCGGGGCATGCCTGCCCCTCCGACGATCGGACAGCCCGTGGTCACGCTCAACCGCATCTACACCCGCACGGGCGACAAGGGCTCGACGGCGCTGGCCAGCGGCGAGCGCCGCTCGAAGGCGGATCTGCGCATCGAGACCTACGGCACGGTGGACGAGACCAATGCCTGCATCGGCCTCGTCCGGCTCCATGCCGAACCGGCTTTGGATACGATGCTGGGCCTGATCCAGAACGACCTGTTCGACCTCGGCGCCGACCTCGCCACGCCCGAGACCGGCACGCCGCTGCCCTACGAGCCCCTGCGCATGGTCGACGCCCAGGTGAAGCGCCTGGAAGCCGACATCGACACCCTGAACGCGCACCTGTCGCCCCTGAAATCCTTTGTGCTGCCCGGCGGCTCGGCGGCCTCCGCCGCCCTGCACCTCGCCCGCACCGTCTGCCGCCGGGCCGAGCGGCTGGCCGTGGCCCTCGCGGCGACGGAGGGCGAGGTCGTCTCGGCGCCGGCCCTGCAATACCTCAACCGCCTGTCGGACTTCCTGTTCGTGGCGAGCCGCACGGCCAACGCCAACGGCGCCGACGACGTGCTGTGGGTGCCGGGCAAGAACCGCTGATCGGAGCATCGCTGATCCGATCGAGGGCGGCACGCCGTCCCGGTCCGTGCCGGATTCTCACATCCGCTGACTGCCTCTTTTCGAAATCCGCACTGAGCCGGCGTGGAGCACGACAGGCCCGCTCTCCTTTCAGGAGAGGGGGCCCGCGCATCCCGCGCGATGCGTGAAGGCCATCGCCTTTCGGGAAGTGAGACCGGCGCGTCCCGCGGGAGGTGCGAAGGCCGTCGCCACGGGTGGAGGGCCGTCTCGCGATGTCTGGACGGCGACTCGGTCCGCCCCCGGAAGCGCGGCTCGGTGAATTCATCGGGTCCCCCGGCGCGGGGTGCGTCCCCGCACGTGCGTTGACAAGGCCGAAACCTCGTCGTTACGGTCCGCCGCCTCAAATGAGAGGGTTCTGGATCGCCGGACGTGCCGGGGGTCCTCCGCGCGCCGCGCCGGCCCTCCCCAAAAACATCCGCGCGGAGGATAGTGACCGCCATGAAGGTTCTGGTGCCCGTCAAGCGGGTCGTCGATTACAACGTGAAGATCCGGGTCAAGGCGGACGGCTCGGGCGTGGATCTGGCCAACGTCAAGATGTCCATGAACCCCTTCGACGAGATCGCCGTCGAGGAGGCCATCCGGCTGAAGGAGAAGGGCAAGGTCACGGAGATCGTGGCGGTGTCCATCGGCCCGCAGCAGGCGCAGGAGACCCTGCGTACGGCCCTCGCCATGGGCGCCGACCGTGCCATCCTGGTGAAGACCGACGGGCTCGTGGAGCCCCTCGCCGTGGCCAAGATCCTCAAGGCCCTGGTGGACAAGGAGGGCCCGGAGCTCGTCATCCTCGGCAAGCAGGCCATCGACGACGATTCCAACCAGACCGGCCAAATGCTGGCCGCCCTCCTCGACTGGCCGCAGGGTACCTTCGCCTTCCGGGTCGAGTTCGGCGACGGCGCCATCGACGTGACCCGCGAGGTCGACGGCGGCCTGCAGACCGTGAGCCTCAAGCTGCCGGCGATCGTCACCACGGACCTGCGCCTCAACGAGCCGCGCTACGCGAGCTTGCCCAACATCATGAAGGCGAAGAAGAAGCCTCTGGAGGAGCTGACTCCCGATGCGCTGGGCATCGACGTCACCCCCCGGATCACGGTGCTGAAGACCGTCGAGCCCGCTGGCCGCAAGGCGGGCGTCAAGGTCGAGTCGGCCAAGGCCCTGGTCGAAAAGCTCAAGGTCGAAGCCGGGGTCATCTGACCCCGCCTCCTAACCTCTCCTCGCCCTCCCCCGTGTGAGGCCCGGCGCCGCGACGGCGACGGGCCCCCGGCCCCGACACTTCCCGAGGTCCCCCGAATGGCCACCCTCCTCTACATCGAGCACGACAACGGTGCGGTTCGCGATGCGAGCCTGAAGGCCCTCACCGCCGCCGCCCAACTCGGCGCGCCCGTCCACGTCCTGGTGCTGGGCTCCGGCGGCCGCACCGCCGCCGAGGCCGCCGCCAAGCTGGAGGGCGTCGAGAAGGTGCTGCTCTCCGAAGACGCCGTCTACGACCACGCGCTGGCCGAGCCCACCGCCGCCGGGATCGCGGCACTCGCGCCCGCCTACGACGTGGTGATCGCCGCCGCCTCGACCACGGGCAAGAACGTGCTGCCGCGGGTCGCCGCCCTCCTCGACGTGGCCCAGATCTCCGACATCATCACGGTGGTCTCGCCAGACACGTTCGAGCGGCCGATCTACGCCGGCAACGCCATCCAGACCGTGCAGGCGAAGGAGCCCAAGAAGGTCATCACCGTCCGCACGGCCGCGTTCAAGGCCGCCGTCGAGGGTGGGGCCGCCGCCGCCGTCGAGGCCGTCTCGGGGGCCGCGCCGGCCGCCGGCGGATCGACCTTCAAGGGCGAGGAGATCGCCAAATCCGACCGTCCGGAACTCGCCGCCGCGCGCATCATCGTCTCGGGCGGCCGGTCGCTGGGCTCGGCCGACAAGTTCAAGGAGCTCATCGAGCCCCTGGCCGACGCCCTGGGCGCGGCGGTCGGCGCCTCGCGCGCGGCGGTCGATGCGGGCTACGCCCCCAACGACTGGCAGGTCGGTCAGACCGGCAAAGTGGTGGCCCCCGACCTCTACGTGGCGGTGGGCATCTCGGGCGCGATCCAGCACCTCGCCGGCATGAAGGACTCGAAGGTCATCGTCGCCATCAACAAGGACGAGGACGCGCCGATCTTCCAGGTGGCGGATTACGGCCTCGTCGGCGACCTGTTCCAGGTGGTGCCCGACTTCCAGGCCGAGCTGGTCAAGGCCAAGGGGCAGTAGGACCGCCGACGAGGGCGGCCGCGCCCGAGGGTCCGGCGCGAGAATAACGGTCTCCGCCGGGCTGCCCTCGGGTTGGAAATGGTCTAAGATTCTGGTGCGACGCGCGTTTTCATAGCCGCAGACCTACCTGCCGCCGGGTCGCTCCGGCGGTGGGCGTGAAGCGCCTCGGGGGTTTGGATTCACCGCAATGGGCATCGATATCAGGACCGTCGGGATCGTCGGCGCCGGGCAGATGGGCAGCGGCATCGCCCATGTCTGCGCCATGGCGGGTCTCGACGTCCGGTTGAACGACCGCGATCCCGCCCGTATCCGTAGCGGGCTGGCCACCATCGACGGCAACCTCGCCCGTCAGGTCGCCAAGGGCACGATCCCCGAGGAGCAGCGCCGCAGCGCCGTCGGCCGCATCGTCGGGGCGGAAAGCTTCGACGACCTCGCGCCGTGCGACCTCGTCATCGAGGCGGCGACGGAGGACGAGACCACCAAGCGCCAGATCTTCAGCACCCTGTGCGCCTCCCTGCGCCCCGAGGCCCTGGTCGCCACCAACACCTCGTCGATCTCGATCACGCGGCTCGCCGCGTCCACGGACCGGCCCGAGCGGTTCATCGGCATCCACTTCATGAACCCCGTGCCGGTGATGCAGCTCGTGGAGCTCATCCGCGGCATCGCCACGGAAGACCCGACCTACGAATCCGCCAAGGCGTTCATTGCCAAGCTTGGCAAGACCTCGACCATGTCGGAGGATTTCCCGGCCTTCATCGTCAACCGCATCCTGCTGCCGATGATCAACGAGGCGATCTACACCCTCTACGAGGGCGTCGGCTCGGTGGAATCCATCGACACGGCGATGAAGCTCGGCGCGAACCACCCCATGGGGCCGCTCCAGCTCGCCGACTTCATCGGCCTCGACACCTGCCTGTCGGTGATGCAGGTGCTCTACGAGGGCCTGGCCGATTCGAAGTACCGCCCCTGCCCGCTTCTGGTGAAGTACGTCGAGGCCGGCTGGCTCGGCCGCAAAGTGAAGCGCGGCTTTTACGATTACCGCGGCGAGACACCGGTCCCCACCCGCTGAGGCGGCGCCTCGCGTCGGGGGTGCGGTGACGCTGAGCTACACCCGCGCGGGCTCGAACTGGGTCGCGGCGATCGGCCCGGTCCGCCTTCACCTCGACGACCGGAACGGGGCGGTGCACCCCGCCCAGGCCGCCGTGGCGAACGCCATGCCGGCGTCGCTGCCCGCCCTGGGCGCGACGGCGGCGGCCTACCTCGACCTGTTCGTGGACCGGCACAGGGCCTGCGGCGAGGACGCGGCGGCATGGTGGCTCGACGAAGTCGAGTTCCGCGACCATCCGGCGTCGGACCCCCTCGTCTACGCCCTGCACTTCACCCTCGCGGGCGACGAGGGCGGCCTCTGGACCGTCGACATGCGCGTCGGCACGGACGGGCACCGGCCGATCCGGTTCGAGCGGCGGCAGGGGTGATGCGGGTGGGCCTTCGGCGTCAGGCCTCCTCGCCCGGCTCGGGCGGCACGCCGTACACCCGCGCATAGAGGTCGGCGGTCGGCTCGATCTCGACGGGACCGGTTTCCCCCGGGCCGTAGATGCCTGCGACGGCGAACTGCCAGGCCTCCTCGAACCCGACGATGTCGAACGACAGGGTCGGGAAGCGGCCGTGCAGCGCCGCGAACACCGGTGCGGGAAAGCTCCAGGCCGTGGCGATGCAGAACTCCAGCACGGCGGTGCCGTCCCGGTGCCACGCCGTCTCCGTGTAGGCCTCCGCGTTGCGCTGGGTGCCCCAGTGTTCCAGGAGCCAGGCGGTCTGTTCGGGATAGGCGGTGAGCGAGGCCGGCATCGGCAGGATGCGGTCGAAGTCCATCGCCAGGAGCGGCGGCTCGACGGGCGGCGGCGCGACGGGCGGCGCCGCGCCCGGTTCACACCCCCGGACGAGGCCGCGCAGGCGCGCCAGCAAGCCCGGGACGGGCGAGGCCAGGGCGGGACGCCGGGGCGGATCCACCGCCACCACCATCAGCGCCCGGAACGCCGCCACCGCTTCCGCGGGGCCGCGGACCGTGCAGCGCGTCGTGACGTGGTTGGTCATGCCGGACGCATCCCGCCTGCCGTCGATCCCAACGAAAAAGGCCGGCCCGCGGGTGCGGGGCCGGCCTCTGGTTCGGTCCGAGCGATCAGCGCGCGGAGTTCGTGGACGGCTGTGTGTTGGCCGGGACGGTGCTGCCGGTGCTGGCGGGCATGTCCGACTTCAGGCCGTTGTTCGCCTGGCCGGGGGCGGCCGGGTTCTGGGCGCCGGCGCGGGTCTGCGACGCGTAGTCCGGCGGGGACTGCGAGCCCTGCCAGGTCATCAGGCCGACGATGGCCACCGCCAGGAGCGCGAGGCTCCCCAGCAGGACGGCGAGGACCGGCTTGCCCTTCTTGCCCTGGCGGGAATCCTGTCCGTGAAGCTGCTCTGCCATGTGACCTCTCGTGGATGGCGCCCAGGGCGAATCGCCCGGACGCGTGACTGTGTTCGGAGGTCAAACGCCGGGTCGGATCGGGAGTTCCTGGGCTCAGCGCCCCGTCACCAGCAGGATCTTGCCGAGATGCGCGCTGGATTCCATGAGTTCGTGGGCACGGGCCGCCTCCGCGAGGGGGAAGGTCGCGTGGATGACCGGACGGATCGTCCCGGCGTCGAGGAGGGGCCAGACATCCCGGGCGAGCCCCCGCGCGATGGCGGCCTTCTCGGATTTCGGCCGGGCTCGCAGGGTGGCGCCCGTGACGGTGAGGCGCTTCATCATGATCGGCGTCATGCTGAAGGACTCGACCTTGTAGCCCTGCATGAAGGCGATCTGGACGAGGCGACCCTCGATGGCGAGCGCCGACAGGTTCTTGGCCAGATACGGCGCGCCCACCATGTCGAGGATCACGTCGACGCCGTGGCCCTCGGTCAGGGCCTTCACCCGCTCGACGAAATCCTCGTCGCGATAGTTGATGGCCGCCTCGGCGCCGAGGTCGACGCAGAAGGCGCATTTCTCCGCCGAGCCCGCCGTGGCGAACACCCGGGCGCCGTGGTGCTTGGCGATCTGGATCGCCGTGGAGCCGATGCCGCTCGATCCGCCATGGACCAGGAAGGCCTCGCCGGGCTGGAGCCGACCGCGCTCGATCACGGTGGAATAGACGGTGAAATAGGTCTCGGGGATGCCCGCGGCCTCGACTAGGGACAGGGGCGCGGGGCGCGGGAGGCACTGCCCGGCCTCCGCCACGGCGAACTCGGCGTAGCCGCCGCTGATGGTGAGCGCGCAGACCTCGTCCCCGAGGCCGAGCCCCGTGACGCCCTCCCCCAGGGCCACGATCCGGCCGGCGACTTCGAGGCCCGGAATCTCCGTCGCGCCCTTCGGCGGCGGATACTTGCCCTCGCGCTGCTGGATGTCCGGCCGGTTCACCCCCGCGGCCACGACTTCGATCAGCACCTGCCCCGGCCCGGCCTGGGGCAGCGCCACCGTCTCGACGGCCAACACCTCCGGCCCGCCGGCGGCGGTGAACCGGATCTGGCGCATGGATTTGGGTAAGCTGGCGGTCATGGCGGGGCTCCTTGTGAGGTTGTCCGTCATGTGCGGTGGGGTGGGGTTTTGGCAAGGGATGGGTGGTTTGGAGGGATTGGTTCCGGCTAGAGCTTGTCCCAAAGTAGGCTCTCGCAAGATCCGCTCCGAGTCATTTCTATTGGACCGGCTGGGCCTGAACGACAGGCGGAGGCCACAAGCGAACATACGGAACCGCGCCATTTAGCTTTGAAATCGGACGCTAAGATGCAAGAATTACGTCTACCAATCAGTGAATTTTGAGAGCCGTGACAACTGACATTGCATCTAAGGACCGAGTTGTGCAGCTGGGACCTGGGCTCGCTGCAATTCCTGAGCGACTCCTGCTGGCTCACGCGCGTGGGGAAGTGCTGTTCATTTGTGGAGCAGGCATTTCTCGGCCTGCAGGTCTCCCCGATTTTCGTCAACTTGTTATCGAGGTCTACGCCAAGCTCGACGCTTCGACGCACAGCGTTTTGACGGGTTTGCCATCGGGAACTTGCAATCAATGGCATGCCAATTGTGCTGGGCTGACAGATCAGCAAACAGCTGAAGTGAAGCGGTTTATCTTGGGGGACTATGATGTTGTCCTCGGTATGCTTGAGCGCCGACTTGACGATCAGGCACGTGGAGATAGCCAAGTGAGGCGGACAGTCGCGGCGATCCTACGTTCAGGTGCCGTAAGCCCAGCCGCGATCCACAAGGCGCTTATAACCCTCGCCGATCGTGGCGGAGCAAAAACTATCGTAACGACAAACTTCGATTTGCTACTACAAACCGCTGCACAACGGCTTCGATTACCCGTTGAAACCTATTCTCTCGGCTCGATCCCGAGGCCATCGCGGAATTCCGAGTTCTCCGGCGTGCTTCATATTCATGGCGCAATGGACAAGAGCCCTGAAAGAAGTTCTGAGTTTATTCTATCGGATCAGGATTTTGGCGAGTTCTATTTGCGCCGTCGGGTGGTTCCGGATTTTATCTACGATGCTGCGCGCCTGTATCATCTAGTTCTGGTCGGCTACAGCGCCAACGATCCGCCTATGCGTTATCTGCTCAACGCGGTCGCGGCGGACGGCAAGCGTTTCGATGATTTGAAGGAGCGCTTCACTTTTTTCGGTACGAATACGCCGGACGCTGTGGCACTTGCGGACTGGAATGGGCGCGGTATCACACCGATCCACTATGACTCAACGAACGCTCACGACGCACTAAGGGCAACCCTGGAACGATGGGCGGCTTTATCTGCAATTAATGGGAAGAAGGAAATTGTTGATAAAGAATTGCGGAGAATTATAAAAATATCGCGGTCTAAAGCCAAAGACTCTGACCGTGATCTTTTTGACCATTTCTTTCGGAGGGGCAACGCAAGCGAACGTGTGCGTCTCTCGGTTCTTATTTCTGCCGCGAAAGCCGAGTTCGATTGGCTTGATGCACTTGTAGAGGTTTGTGCTGAGTCTGAGCGGGGACGAAAGCTTTGATTCAGCCTTGGGCCTATCTTGATCCACACGACCGGGAAACGTTTCGAGTTATAACTGCCTTTCTGAGCAAGCGTCTTGCTGAGCAAGGAGCTATCGACTGGGCGCTGAAGCTCAAACCCGGACAGCGAGTCGAGCGCATCGCGGTTGAGGACTTATTGACGGGTCCAGGTGCGCGCGATGTCGTAGAACCATGGATTTCTGCATGGAGGCTTATAGAAGAGAGCTGGGCAGCGCGTCAGCTCAACGGATACAACGGAACTGCTGTCTACGACATTCAGAAGCGGCTACGGGCAGGAGATCGGTCTGGTGCGGTGATCGCCGCAGCTGTTGAGCTTGTTGCACCCCGACTTGAAGTCGAGCCAATCACTGCGTGGCGATGGGCCAACATCAAGAAGCTGCGCAAGCCGAAGACGGTCGAGCACATCCTATCCGCAGGTCTGACGAGCGGAGACCTGATCAACCTGAATGTCCTTGAACTCGCCAACCTTAATGATGTCCCTTTTTTGACGTCGATGGCCAATGCGCTGGAAGCCGCTGTCAATCATGGCCTCGATATTGCGCGCAGATTGGGGTGGGATGGACAAAGGTACGTTTGGCGGCTTGGCGACCTGAAACGTGCGTACTACGTGGCTGACGCTCCGAGGGAGCGCGAGGATGGTGACCCAGACGCGTACCACCGTGGCATCGCCCCTTCAGTGAAATTACTCCATGCCGTTGTCGCTAGAATTTCGGAACTTGATCTCCCTGCTGCACGGAGTTTTGTTCGAGGCTGGAGTCTGAAGAGCTCACCGGTACATCTCCGCTTGTGGGCTGCAATGTCTCGGAGCGAGCAAATTACGCCCGCCGATGAAGTGTCGATATTCGTCAAGGCACTTGCTCAAGACCGGTTTTGGGGCGTGCACGGCTTCCCGGAAATTGCCGAACTTCGTGCGGTTCGATTTCGTGACATGAATGCAGAAGCGCAAGACGCCATTGTCGCCCGGATTCAGAAAGGTCCTCCCAGGGATCATTGGCCGAAGAAGGCGGATGCTGCCAAGGTAACGAACGCACGATTGTTTTGGTCATTGCGTGAATTGCGGCGCATCGAAGTTAGCGGAGGTGTCTTGCCGGATCGAGCCAAGACTTGGCTTGATGCTCGGACAGCGCAATTCCCTGAGCTAGCGGAGATGAGAATCGATGAAGGCTTTTCCGGAGGGGTTACCGTCGCTGGTCACGAAGCGAAACCGAATGCAGTGTTCGATACGATTTCAGGCGTTGATCGGCTAGAAGCGCTCGAAGCAAGTTTGGGAACCGGGCGTCGTGGCTGGGATGATGACCCGGCGGAACGCGCAGATGACTGGATTAACCAGCAGGGTAACGCCGAGAAAGTGCTTTCTGACTTCGAGGTTACGAATAACGGGGGCGACGACTTTCCAAAGATCTGGAACCGCTTCGGTTGGGCGCACAAACCCCGCCAACATGATGGCTATGCAGAACAGGATGCGAGGCAGTCCAGAGAGGCTGGCAGGGTTCTCGGCCAGTTGATTCAGCTATCCGACTCGACGTTTTCTATTGCGATTGAAGGAATTTGTGCTTGGCTGGATAATTGGGAGAAGCAAGTTGTCAAGCTGCCGCAGGCCTTGCCGATTTGGCTTCGCCTATGGCCAATCGCCGTTGAAGTCACGAACAGAAGGCCCGACAATGCCGAGTATGAGGAGCTAAGCGTTATTGCGCGCTCTGAAGATAATGACCGCGAGCCAATGGATCTTGACACGCTTAATACGCCAGCTGGCAAGCTCGTTGGGGTCTTTTTGGCTGCGTGGGCAAGCTTACCGCCGGGGACACAAGCTTTTTCCGTAGGTTCGATGGAAAAGCAGATGCGCGACATTATCATTGCAGCGGAAGGCCGCAGCGGGCTGATCGGTAAGCACCGAATGATCGAGGCATTACCCTACTTTCTACGAGCTGATCCTCCTTGGGTACAGGAACATCTCATAGCTCCATTGCTTACAAATGATGGCTCCGCGTTGGCTCTCTGGCGAGCCGTTGCAAGGCGCACGCACTTCACCAAAGTCTTAGAGATCATTGGCGCTGCGATGGCCGAACGCGCAAATGATCGTCGACTAGGCCGCGAAACGCGCCGGCAGCTGGTTTTCAGTCTCGTGATCGAATCCCTTCACGCTTTTCGTGAGAGCCGTGCGCCTGCTGTGCCTAATCAGCGCATTCAGCAGATGCTAAGAACTCTGGATGATGAAGTGCGCGCATCGGCGGCGAATGCAATCCAGCAGTTCGTTCGTGAGCTGTCCACAAAGGTCGTGCCTAATGAACCGAAAGATGACGAAGATCCTGTAGCTGCAGCTGTTCTCTTTCGGTCGAGCGCAGCACCATTCCTTCGCGAGGTTTGGCCACAGGAGCGCTCGTTGGCGACACCTGGAGTCAGTAGCGCGTTTGCTGATCTTCCTGCTACCTCAGGCGAGGCATTTGCCGAAGTCGTAGACACAATCGCTCGATTTCTCGTGCCGTTCGATTGCTGGTCTATGGTCGACTACGGTCTTTATGGCGAAGAAGGAGAAGCAAGGAAACTCGTAGTCATCAATGACCAAGCGAAGGCGCGGGCTCTCTTAAAGCTGCTTGATCTCACGGTTGGCACGTCGGAAGGCGCTGTCATTCCTTACGATCTTACTGATGCGCTGGATCAAATTTTAAGGGCTGATCCTACACTTTCTTCGAGCGCAACATTCCGTCGCCTTGCAACTGCGGCCCGTCGTTAGGAGCGTAGGTGCCATGTAACAGAGCCAATAATTGCTATTTGCAACGCTGGACTTCCTGCCCGTTGTTCGCTTTAGAATCAAAACGGTAGGGTGTGTTACCGGCTTTCGGTCAGAGGCCAGGAGTAGTGTGGAACCGCCTATCGCTGTCTCTAGGCTGAGCGTCCGCTTTTACCTCTCCCGTCCTCGACGCGGACCGCTTCGCGTTCAAACATTGCGAGCATTAGGGGCAGCTACCGAACTCAACCCCCACCCCTACCGCGTCCCGTACATCCGATCCCCCGCATCCCCCAACCCAGGGACGATGTAGCCGTGGTCGTTGAGGTGGCTGTCGATGGCGGCGGTCCAGATCGGCACGTCGGGGTGGCCCGCCTGGAGATGGGCGATCCCCTCCGGGGCGGCGAGCAGGCAGACGAAGCGGAGGTCCTGGGCGCCGCGCGCCTTCAGGAGGGTGATGGCCGCCACCGCCGAATTGCCCGTGGCGAGCATCGGATCGAGGACCAGGACCGTGCGGTCGGCGAGGTCGGAGGGGGCCTTGAAGTAGTATTCCACCGCCTCCAGGCTCTCGGGATCGCGGTAGAGTCCCACATGGGCGACCCTGGCCGAGGGCATCAGCGACAGCATCCCGTCGAGGAAGCCCGTGCCGGCCCGCAGGATCGGCGCGAGGACGAGCTTCTTGCCGGCGATCTGCGGCGCCTGCATGGTCTGGATCGGCGTCTCGATGGTGACGGATTCGAGCGGCAGGTCGCGGGTGACCTCGTAGGCCAGCAGCATGCCGATCTCGTTGAGGATCTGGCGGAACCCCTTGGTGGAGCGCGCCTTGTCGCGCAGGAGCGTCAGCTTGTGCTGGACGAGGGGGTGGTCGACCACCCGAACCGCCGCGTTTGGCATCGCCCGCCCTCGTCCCCGGTCGGATCGGCGCAACGCGGACCCCAGGCGACGAGCCTTAGCGGATCGGCGCCGCGTCCGCATCCGGGCCCGCACCAAAAAGGGCTCCCGGCGTGATGCCGGAAGCCCCTTGTCGGATGGGACGGCCTCGGTCGTTCAGACCGAGCGGGTCGAATCGGCGGCGCGCTTCTGGGCCATGTAGGCGTCGAATTCTTCGCGGTCCTTGGCGCGCTTCAGGCCCTCGACGTACTCCGAAAAGGCGCGGCTCTCCTCGGCCAGGGCCTTGCGCTGGGCGTCGAGCCGGTCGAGCTCGGCCTTGCGGTAATCGTCGAAGGCGCGGTTGCCCGTGGTGCCGACGCCGTTGGCCGCCTCGTAGGCGGCGGCGAAGCGCGAGCGCCCCGGCGTGCCGCCCGACTGCCAGGCCGAGCCCCAGGCGCTGCCCCGGTTGGCGAGCCCCCGCAACTCGCTCAAGGCCGGATAGCCCGCGACCTTCCAGGCCACGTAGGCGGCGGCGAGCGGCCACCAGTAGATGAAGCCCACAACGATGGCGCCGATCTCGAAGGACTTTTTGGGAAACGGGCCGCTGCGGCAGGCTTTGCCGGAGGCCCAGGGGGAGGTCGAGGATTGACTCACGGCTCACGTCTCCGATGTTAATGTGAACGACATTTACTTGCGGATGCGACGGCGCGCTTTCAAGGGGGCGTGGCGCGGATTCGTGCGCGGTTCGCGCCCGACATTCGCCTCATCCAGGCGAACGCCGTTCCGCGGGTCGGCTGCGCCGTTCCATCCGGGGGCTTGCGCCGTTCCATCCTGGGGGGCGCGCCGTTCCATGGGGGGCGTGGACCGGCGAACCGTGCCGCGCGTGCGCCGGGGGTGTTCGCGTAAAGGTTGTGTTTCGGTTGCGCGGCGGTCGTGCGTCAGTCGCGGGCGCGCGCGGGTCCGGCGCCGTGCACGAGGGCGAGGACGCCGGCGCGCAGGAGCTCGTACTTGTCCGGCACGCCCGGCCCCTTCGGCAGGTGGCCGGAGGCGGCGAGCGTCGCCAGACCGTGGGACAGCGCCCAGACTTCGAGGGCGACGAAGCGCGGCGCCACTCCGCCGAACCCCTCGGGAAAGGTCGATTGCAGGGCGTCCACCAGCAGGTCGAACGGGCTCGGCCGGGGCCCGGCCTCCGGGTTCGGCGCCCCCGCCGGCAGGCCCCGGGTCTCGAAGATCGCCGCGTAGTAGCCCGGCTCCTCCTCGGCGAAGGCGAGGTACGCCTCGCCCATCCGGGTGAACCGCTCGAGGGGCGTCCCCTTCGCCGCCAGGGACCGCGCCAGGCGCTCGGCGAGGTCGGTGAAGCCGCGCCCCGCCACCTCCTCCAGCAGGGCCTCGCGCCCGCGGAAATGGCGGTAGAGGGCGGCCGGCGTCACGCCCACGAGGCGGGCCGCGTCCACCAGGGTGAACCCGCCGACGCCGCGCTCGGCGATGAACCGGCGCGCCGCCTCGATCAGGGCCTCCTTGAGGTTCCCGTGGTGGTAGCTGCGCCGGTCGTCAGGGCCTTCGCGCCAGGGTCGCACGCTGTTGTCCTCATCGGGTCCGCCCCATCATGACGGGCGAGAGCCCCCGTGGTTGCGGACCGGAGCCCTCCCCTAGCACGCGACCGTGAATTTTTAAGCCATCTCCGTCGATTAGTAGACAGACCGTACGCCATCGACGCACGGGCGCAACAGGGCGCGATCCTAGATCCGGAAGATGGATCCCGCCGCGTCGCGCGCCGCATGCTTGGCGTCGCGGGCCGCTTCGAGGCGCGCGATCTCGCGCTGCAGGAGGGCGATGCGCTCGGCGAGATCGGCGACCGACAGGGTGTCGAGGGGCTCGCCCACCCGGTGGGCCGGGCTCGATTCCGGACGGGTCTCGTCGTCATCGCGCATGGTCTGTCCTTCTCCGTTTCATCGCCACGGCTGCCCCGCCCCGAGGGGCGCGAGACCGAGGTGGCGCGCCACCGTGGCGCCGATATCGGCGAAGGTCGCGCGTCCCCCGAGGGGGCCGGGCGCGATCCCGGGGCCGAAAGCCAGGATCGGCACCTGCTCGCGGGTGTGCTCGGTGCCCGCCCAGGTCGGGTCGTTGCCGTGGTCGGCGGTGACGATGCAGAGATCCCCGGCGCCCAGGACCGCGTGGATCTCCGGCACCCGCGCGTCGAAGGCCTCAAGCTCGGCGGCGTAGCCCGGCACGTCGCGGCGGTGGCCGTGCTCCGTATCGAAATCCACGAGGTTGAGGAACACGAGGCCGCCGTCCGGCAGATCGCGAAAAGCCCGGAGGGCGGCATCCAGGCAGGCGGCGTTGCCGGCGGGCTTGATCTCGCGGCCCGTCGCGCGGTGGGCGAAGATATCGCCGATCTTGCCGACGCTGACGACGCTGCGACCCGCCGCGGACAGACGGTCGAGCAGGGTCTCGCCCGGCGGCTCGACGGCGTAATCCTTGCGGTTGGCCGTCCGGCGGAACCCCGCCTCCGGCGACCCCACGAAGGGCCGGGCGATGACGCGAGCGACCCGGTACGCGTCGCACAGGTCGCGGGCGATGCCGCAGGTGGCGTCGAGGCGCTCCAGGCCGAAATGGGTCTCGTGGGCGGCGATCTGGAACACGCTGTCGGCCGAGGTGTAGCAGATCGGCTTGCCGGTCCGGATGTGCTCGGCGCCGTAGCGCTCGAGGATCGCCGTGCCGGCGGCGTGGCAATCGCCGAGGATGCCGGGCAGATTCGCCTGCGCGACGAGAGCCTCCACGAGGGCCCGGGGGAAGGCCGGAATCGTGTCGGGGAAGTGGCCCCACGGATCGAGGACGGGCACGCCCGCGATCTCCCAATGGCCCGAGGGCGTGTCCTTGCCGGCGGCCGTCTCGGCGGCGTGGCCGTAGGCGCCCGTGACCGGGTCGGTGGGGGCGAGGTTCGGTGGGACGCGCCCTGTGGCGCCTTCCGCCGCGAGGCCGAGGCCCAGCGCCGTCAGGTTCGGCAGACGCACGGGGCCGGCGCGCAGGCCCGCGCGGTCGCCGCGCCCGGCGGCGCAGGCCTCGGCGATGTGGCCGAGGGTGTCCGACCCGGCGTCACCATAGGCGTCGGCATCGGGGCCGCCGCCGATGCCGACGGAATCGAGGACGACGAGGAGGGCGCGCGGCATGAGGCGTCTCAGGCCGGGACCGGATCGGCGACCATTTCGCTGCGCAGGTCGAAGGCGGCGGCGAACAGGGCCTGGGTGTAGGGGTGGCGCGGATGGGAGAAGATCGCCTCGGCGGCCCCCTCTTCGACCACGCGGCCGTTCTGCATGACGAGAACGTGGTTCGCCAAGGCGCGGACCACCTTGAGATCGTGGCTGATGAACAGGTAGGCGAGGCCCCGTTCGCGCTGGAGATCGCGCAGGAGGGTGACGATCTGCGCCTGGACCGAGCGGTCCAGGGCCGAGGTCGGTTCGTCGAGAACGACGAATTTGGGCTTCAGCACGATGGCGCGCGCGATGGCGATGCGCTGGCGCTGGCCGCCGGAGAATTCATGCGGGTAGCGGTCCATGGTCGCCGGATCGAGGCCCACATCGGTGAGGGCGCCGGCCACCACCGCCTGGCGTTCGGCCCGGCTCTTCACGGCACCCTGCACCACCAGCCCCTCGGCGATGATGTCGCCCACGGTCATGCGCGGGGAGAGGGAGCCGTAGGGGTCCTGGAACACCACCTGCATGTCGCGGCGGAACGGCCGCATGGCCGCCGGGGACAGGCCGGCGATGGACTGGCCGAGGAAGACGATGGGCCCCTCGCAGCCCGTCAGCCTGAGGAGCGCGAGGCCCAGGGTGGTCTTGCCGGAACCCGATTCGCCGACCACCCCCACGGTCTCGCCGGCCCGGACCCGGAGGGACACGCCATCCACGGCCTTCACGTGGCTCGTGGTGCGCCGGAGAAGCCCCTGGCGGATGGGGAACCACACCTTCAAGGGCCCGGCGGCGAGGAGCTCGGATGCGCCCTCCGCGACCGGGTTGGCGCGGCCCGTCGGCTCGGCGGCCAGCAGCCGCTGCGTGTAGGGGTGCTGCGGCCGGGCGAAAATCTCGGCCGTTTCCCCCGCCTCGACGATGCGCCCTTCCAGCATCACGCAGACGGAGGTGGCGATGCGCTGCACGATGCCGAGATCGTGGGTGATGAACAGCATCGCCATGCCGAGGCGCTTCTGCAGGTCGGCCAGCAGCGTGAGGATCTGTGCCTGCACGGTGACGTCGAGGGCCGTCGTCGGCTCGTCGGCCACCAGCAGGTCGGGCTCGCAGGCGAGCGCCATGGCGATCATCACCCGCTGGCGCTGGCCGCCGGAGAGCTCGTGCGGATAGGCGGCGAGGCGCCTTTCGGCGTCACGTAGGCCGACCAGGTCGAGGAGTTCGAGGATTCGCGCCCGCGCTTTCCGGCCCGAGAGCCCGCGATGCACCTCCAGCACCTCGCCGATCTGCCGCTCGATGCTGTGGAGCGGGTTGAGGGAAGTCATCGGCTCTTGGAACACCATGGTGATGTCCGCGCCGCGCACCTTGCGCAACTCACGCTCGGGCAACGTCAGGAGGTCCCGCCCCCGGAACAGGATGCGTCCGCCCGGGTGGTGGGCGCTGCCGTCGAGGAGGCGCAGGATCGACAGGGCGGTGACCGACTTGCCGGAGCCGGATTCGCCCACCAGCGCCAGGGTCTCGCCGGGCGCGATGGCGAAGCTCACGCCGTCCACCGCCCGGGTCTCGCGCTCGCGGGAGCGGAAGGCCACGGACAGGTCCTGAACCTCGAGCAGCGTGTCGGTCATCGGGCGCAGGTGATCCGGGGGGAGGTGATCCGGGGAAAGGTCATGGGAGCGAGCCGGGCTGGGGAGGTCTCGAAGCGGTTATAGCGCGCACGATGGCGATGGGCGAACGCCGATGCGTGATTGATCGGACCGCCGCGCACGCTACAACACCACCGGTGATCTCCCTGCGCTCCGCCCTCCCCGCCCTCGCGCTCCTCCTCGCCGGCGCGGCCTCCGCCTCGGCGGCCCCATCGGAGGGAGGCGAGACCGTGGAGCAGGCCCTGTGCCGCCTCATCGAATCCTCCGCGAAGACGCGCGCCCTCCCCGTCCCGTTCCTGACCCGCCTGATCTGGCGCGAGAGCGCTTTTCGCGTGGGCGCCGTCAGCCCCGTCGGCGCGCAGGGCATCGCGCAGTTCATGCCCGGCACGGCGCGCGAGCGCGGCCTCGCCGATCCGTTCGATCCCGAGCAGGCAATCCCGCACGCGGCCCATCTGCTGGCCGACCTCAACCGGCAGTTCGGCAATCTCGGCCTCGCGGCAGCGGCCTATAACGGCGGCCCGGGCCGGGTCTCGGCGTGGCTCGCCGGCACCGGTGGCCTGCCTGCGGAGACGCGCAACTACGTTCTGGCGATCACCGGGGCGCCGGCGGAGGATTGGCGCGCGGGCGCCGGCATCGAGATGCCGCCGAGCGAGAACAAGGATGAGAAGGCCGACGCGGCCAAGAAACCCGAGGCCGAAAAGAGCTGCCTCCAGGTGACGGCGGCCCTGCGCGTCCCGTCGCGCGGCGATCGCTTCGCGTTGGGCGGCAACGAGGGGCCGGCGGCGCCCTGGGGCATCCAGCTCGCGGGCAACTTCTCGAAGGCCTTGGCTCTCCAGAGTTTCGCCCGGACACGCCAGCTCTACACAAGTGTGATCGGCGAGGTTCGGCCGATGATCATCGGCACACGCCTGCGCAATCGCGGCACCCGGGCCTTCTACCGCATCCGAATTCCCGCCCAGAGCCGCGAGGCCGCAGACAAATTATGCGGACGGATTCGTGGAGTCGGTGGCGCCTGCCTCGTCCTGCGCACGTAACTCCGGCGATCACGATGCCGATTGTCAGCATGGGTGCCATGAAACCGCCGTGTGCGCCCTGTCACAGGAAGGCAACGCCGCCTTCAGAGAGATGCATGACCCGGGTGTTCACCGTCCTTGCCGGCTTCATCGGTCTCGCTCTGCTCGCCGTAGGGGTGACGGCCTGTTCGCCCCTCGCGCTGTTCGACGCCATCGGCCCGCGTGACGACGGCGGGCGCCTCACCGTCCGCAACGCGTCCTTCGGCCCCAACCCGCGCCAGCGCCTCGATGTGTTCACTCCCGTGGCCGGCACCGGCGGCGCCCCCGTGCTGGTGTTCTTCTATGGCGGCTCCTGGAAGAACGGCACGAAGGAGGATTACGCCTTCGTCGGTCAGGCGCTCGCGGCTCAGGGCTTCGTGACGGTGCTGCCCGATTATCGGCTCTACCCGGAGGTGCGCTTCCCCGACTTCCTCGACGACGGGGCCGCCGCCATCGCCTGGGTGCGCGACAACATCGCCCAGTATGGCGGCGATCCGCGCCGGATCGTGCTGGCCGGCCATTCGGCGGGCGCCTACAACGCAGTGATGCTGGGGCTCGATCCGCGCTACCTGCGTCGGGCCGGCGTCGATCCGAAGATCGTGCGGGCGGTGGCCGGCCTGTCCGGCCCCTACGATTTCCTTCCCCTCGATGCCGGCACCGCCACCGAGGTCTTCGGCGAGGCCCGCGACAAGGCGGCGACCCAGCCGGTGACCTTCGCCGGGCCGCACTCGCCCCCGGCCTACCTCGCCACCGGTGACGGCGACACCACCGTGCGCCCGAGCAACACCCGCAACCTCGCTGCCCGCCTGCGCGAGGCCCGGGTGCCCGTGCAGGAGCGGGTCTATGCCGGCCTCGATCACTCCGACACCCTGCTGGCGCTCTCGGTGACGTTCCGCTCCAAGGCCCCGGCGCTCGCCGAGATGGCCGCCTTCCTCCGCCAACATGCCGGCGGCGAGCGCGTCCCGTCGCGGACGGTGAACCGCTGACGGCACGGCCGGAGGATCACCCCCGCCGCAGTTTGTCCCGCGCCGCCTTGTGGTCCGGCGCGTCGGAGAAGGCCCGATGCATCGCCCACCACAGGGGCGTACGGGCGAACGCCTCGTCGAGGGGCAGGGCCCGCTGCGTCAATCCGTCGGCCCGGCGGCGCTGCGGGTTGGTGTTGAGCCAAGTGTTGGCGTTGGTGATGTCCCAGGTCAGTACGTTGAGGGTCGCGGGCTCGTCCAGCACAACGTCGAGGAAGCGCCGGGCGAGGTCCGAGACGGCCCGGTCCCGGGCCGGCAGATCGGCGGGGAAATCCCGGTCGTTGACGTCGAACTCCGTCACCTCGATGGCGAGGCCGAGCCCGGCTACGTCGCGCAGGAAACGGCGGAGTTTGTCCTGGTCGAGGGGATGCCTGGCGTAGAGGTGGCCCTGCAGGCCGAGGCGCCGGATCGGCACGCCGCGCCGAACCATTCCTTCCAAGGTCCTCAGCACCATGGCGCGGCGCGGTGCGATCCAATCGGCGTCGAGTTCGAGGTCGTTCTCGTTCCAGACCCCGGCCGCACCGGAGTCGGCCTCGTGCAGGATCGTGAAGGCGCGGTCGACATAGCCCGGGCCGAGGGCTGCGAGCCAGGGGCTCGCCCGCAGCCCGTCGGCACGGCCGGAATTCGGCCCGCAGATCTCGTTGACGACGTCCCAGGCCTCGATCCGGCCGCGATAGCGCCCCGCCATGGCGCCGATCCATTCGCGCAGGAAGCCTTCCGCGTCCCGGGCGATGCGCTCCTGCGCCCAGGCGGGGATGCCTTCGTGCCAGACGAGGGTATGGCCGCGCAGGCACTGACCGTTGCCCTGTGCGAACGCGACGGTCTCGTCGGCGAACGAGAAGTCGATGGGGCCGGGCGCCCGCCACGCATAGGCGAGCTTCATGGCGTTCTCCGGCACCAGGACCCCGCATTCCCGGGCAAGCGCCCGTCCGTAGGCGGGATTCTGGCGCAGGGGTGTGATGTTCACGGCGGAACCGTAGGCGATGCCCTTGCGTGCCGCCGCCGCGTTGAGGCCATCGGCCGCCCACGCCCCCCGGGCCGCCGCCGAGACCGGCCCGGCCGCCAAAGCGAAGGCGCCGACCCTCAGCAGATCGCGACGGCTCGGCATCAGTTCTCTTCCGGTGGAATCGGGCGCGGGCGCCGGTCTGGTCCGATGGCCACGAAGGTGAACAGCCCCTCGGTGACCTTCATGGTCACCTCGCCCTCGCGCTCGCGGCGCCAGACCTCGGCCTGGATGCGCATGGAGGTGCGCCCGACCTTCACGATCCAGGCGTAGATGCTGACTTCGTCGCCGACGAAGACCGGGCTGTGGAAGGTCATCGCCTCGGCCGAGATGGTGGCGCAACGGCCCCGCGAGCGCCGGGCCGCGACGTTGCCGGCGGCGAGATCCATCTGGCCCATGAGCCAGCCGCCGAAGATGTCGCCGGCCGGATTGGTATCGGCCGGCATGGCGATGGTTCGGATCACCGGTGGCCCCCGATCCGTCGGCTGATGGGTCGGATGGGGGGCGGGGTCGCGGCGGGACATGGTGTCGATCCGGTGGCGAAGGAGGCAGCCCGTCGCAAGCCGCGCGCCGCGGACCCTACGATCACTCCGGCAGGGTGAACACCACCAGGGCGTCGCCGGTGCCGAAACCCGACCCCTTGGTGAACGACGCGCCCCCCGCCGCCACGGCGACGTATTGCCGGCCGTCCAACGTGTAGGTAATCGGCGGGCCGCCGATGCCGGCGCCGCACTGGAAGCGCCACAGGATCGCCCCCGTCTTCGCATCGTGAGCGTCGAGGTGGCCGTCCTCCTCGCCCGAGAAGACCAAGCCGCCGGCGGTTGCCAGGGTCCCCCCGGAGAGGCGGCTCCCCGCTTTCACCGACCATTTGATCGCACCTTCGCGGGCCAGATCCACGGCCGTGAGGGTGCTGAACGAGGGCTCGCCCTTGGCCTCCGTGGTCTCGGTGTAGCGGATGGCCGGGCGGTTCCCCGAGGCCGGCACCGTCCGGACCACGTAGGTCGTCGCCCCGTGCCGGACCTGGGCGTAGGCGGTGGCGGCCAAGGGGTCGTAGGCGACGGGGTGCCAGGAGATGGCGCCCAGCGGCCCCGGGCTCACCACCGTACCGGCGGGCGTCGGTGGGGCGTAGAGGTTCTTCTGGGTGACGAGGGGCGCTGAGCGGGTCAGCAGCTTTCCGTCCGCGCGGTCGTGGACGTAGAGCCAGCCGGTCTTGCTCGCCTGCGCCACGGCCTTCACCGGGCCCGTCGGGGTGGTGTGGTCGAGGAGGAAGGGCGGGCTCGCCACATCGTAGCCCCACTCGTCGTGGGGCACCTGCTGGTAGTACCAGCGCAGCTGGCCGGTGGCCGCGTCGAGGGCGACGAGGCTCATGGTGTAGAGGTTGTCGCCCGGTCGCGAGAGGCCGAAATTCTGCGGCGCCGGGTTGCCGGTGCCGACGTAGATCAGGCCGAGGTCGGCATCGTAGGCCGGGGTCATCCACAGCGATCCGCCGCCGACCTTCCAGGCATCCCGGTGGGCCGGGGCGGCGGCCTTCTCGGCAGCGATGTCGCGGTGAAGCGGCACCCCGTCGGGGGTCCTGTCGACGAACCCGCCCTCCCAGCCGTCGGCCTTGGTGACGTACCAGCGCCAGCGCTCCGCCCCGGTCTTCGCGTCGTAGGCGGCGAGCCATCCGCGCCGGCCGTAGCCGCCCTCGATGCCCACGACGGCGCCGCCGTCGATGCCGCCCTTCTCGTCCTCGACATGGAGGCCGTAGCCGGCCCCGGCCACGCCGACGATGACGAGGCCGTTCGCCACCAGGGGCGGCATCTTGAAGCCGAGCCGGCTCGATCCCTGTACGGTGCCGGCCCCCAGGGTGCCCGCCAGGGCCGATGCGGTCTCGGACTCGCCCTCCTCCGGGCGCACGGCCTCGTGGTCCCACACCACTTTGCCGGTCTTGGCATCCAGCGCGATCACGCGCCCGTCCATGGTGGCCTCGAACACGAGGCCGTCCGCGACCGCGACTCCGCGGTTCGAGGGTGGCCCGAAAATCTTCTCCGTGCGGGCCTTGTGGACGTAGGTCCAGCGCACGGCGCCGGTCTTCGCGTCCAGGGCCGCGACGTGGTTCTGCGTCGTCGAGACGTAGAGGGTGCCGTCCACCATCACGGGCTCGGCCTGGAAATAGCCGGTGATGCCGGTCTGGAAGATCCAGGCCGGGCGCAGGCGCCCGACGTTGCCGGTGTCGATGGCGGTGAGGCCCGAGAAGTGGCGGTTGGTGTGGTCGCCGCCGAACATCGGCCAATCCTCGGCCACACACGGGGCGAGGCCCGCGACGATCAGGGGGCTCGCGAGGACGAACGGGACGGCGAGCAGCCGGCGAGTGGTGCGGCGGACCATGGCGTTCTCCTCGTCCCATATTCCTGGGGGCGACTGCGTCACCCGCGTGCCCCGTCACGGATGCAACGGTCCGATCCCTATCGCAATGTACGGCGGCGCGCCCTCGCGTCGAGGGCAAGGCCGAGGCCGAGCATCAGCGCGAGACCGCCGAGGTTGACTACGATCTGAAGGGGCCAGACCGGTTCGAAGGTCCGGTACAGGATCCGGCCGATGAGGGCCGCCATGCAGCCGGCCGCGAAGATTTCCAGGGAGTTCCGGCCGCAGGCATCGAACGGTCGGAGCCAGCGTAGCCCGGAGAGCCGCATGACGGCCGGCGAGGCGAAGACAAGGCTCGTCAGGACCAGGATGTGGAGGAGGCGCAGGGGCGCGACGCGGCTCTTGTCCGGCGGGCTCATGGCGAGGGGCCGCAGGTCGGGCAGGCCCCAATCCCCCCAGGGAAACGCCTGCAGCAGGGCGCACAGCAGGTAGATCCAAGCCGCGACTGTGAGAAGCGAATGCCGAGGCAGGAGTCCGTCGCGCGCCTGGACCGCGACGCTGAGGGCGGCGCCGATCACGAACAGGAACTGCCACGCGAACGGGTTGAAGTACCATCCGTCGTCCACGGCAGCCGCGTTGGGGAGGTTGAGCGTGTGGTCGACGTTCGCGGCGAGCCAGATCAGGCCCGAGAGGCCGAGGGTGCCCCACAGAGTGCGTCGCAGGCCCGCATAGATCAGCGGAAACAACCCCAGCAGCAGGATGTAGAGCGGCAGGATGTCGAGGTAGTTCGGCAGAGCGTTGAGCATCAGCCCGCGCACGGCCCCCGGCAGCAGACCCATGTCGAGGAGTGCCCGGACGCCGAAGCGCGGGACGAGGCCGGTGAGGTCCATCCAGACCCGCACGATGAGCAGCGTCGCCAGGAGCAGCCCCGCCTGGAACAGGTAGATCTTCAGGCAGCGCCACCCGATGCGCGTGAGGGTGGCTCTGGTACCCGCGCGCCGGAACAGGCCGCCATAGGCCACCATCGCGGAGTAGCCAGCCAGCAGCACGAAGATCTCGGCCGCATCGGAGAATCCGAAATTGTGGAGGGTGAGCAGGGCCGGCGCGTTACGCGGAATGTGATCGATGAAGATCGTCAGCAGGGCGAGGCCGCGGATCACGTCGATGCGTGCGTCGCGGCTTCGCGGCGGTGAGGGCGAGAGCACGACGTTCGGGGCCCGGCGCGGTGGAGCGTCCACCGTAGCGGGACCGAGACCGGTCAGCGCATCACCGACAGGCTCGTGAGCCAGAGCCGGTAGAGCCGGGGCCAGAGGGCGACGGACGCCTCGGCGCTGCCGATGCCGAAGCCGTGCCCGCCGACGGCGAACCGATGATATTCCACCATGACCTTGGCCCCCCGGCACGCCTCGTCGAGGATACGGCTTTGCTGGGGATTGACCACCCGATCGTCGTCCGCCTGCACGAGAAAGATCGATGGGCAATCGGGGCCGACATGGGTGTGAAGCGACCAGGCCGCGCGCGCCTCCTGCGTCGGCGTCTCTCCGACGAGGGACCGGCGGGTGTTCGTGGTGTCGAAGGGGGGCTGCAGGCTCACGACGGGATAGATCAGCGCCGCGAAATCTGGCCGCGCCGAGAGTTCGTCGACGGCGTCGACGGGTGCGTAGGCGCGGAAGGTGGAGCGGGCCGCGACCATGCCGCAGAGGTGGCCACCGGCCGAGAAGCCCATCACGCCGATGCGGCCGGGATCGAGGCCGAACCGCTCGGCATTGGCGCGAATCACCCGCAGGGCGCGCTGTCCGTCCTGCATCGCGACGACGGGACCGTCGGCCCAGTTCTCGCTCGGGAGCCGGTACGTCAGCACGAAGGCCGTGATGCCCTGCGACGCCAAAAGGTAGGCCGCCGGATAGGCCTCCTTCACGAGGCCGATGCGGCGGTACCCGCCGCCGCCCGCGACGAGCACCGCCGCGCCGCTGGGCTTCTGCGGAAGGAAGACTTCGAGGACCGGGGTGGAAACGTTCGATACCGCGCCGCTGCCATCCTCGACCTGGGGCCCCGACGGTCCGCCGCCGCCCGGCGGTAGATCCGGCCAGAGGGTGAGGCGGGCAAGGCCTCCGGCCGCGTGAGCCTGCGGAATCAGCGCCGCCGCCGCGCCAAGACCCATCATCACGGCACGGCGGCCGGGCCGGGACAGTTCGTTCGCCACGCAGCCCCTCCGGACGCCCTTGCGCACAAGCAAAGGGGTGGCGCCCGGATTCCGTTCCATCGGCCCGGCGAACCGGGCCGACACGTCAGCGGAAGGCCATCACCAGTGCGCCGACGGCGATGCCCCATAGGGCCAGTGTCGACCAGATGGCGCGCCGCCTCGTGGCACGCGCGAAGGCGTCGAGGCGGTCGGCGTTCCCGGTTCCCGATTCGTCGAGGCGTACGAGGATGCGGCGCAGGCGCTGGGCCAGATCGGGCAGGTCCGAGATGACGTCGGTCAGCGTCAGGGCTGCGCGCCCCACACCCTCGATGCGGCCCAGGGGGCCGAGATTGCGGGCGATCCAGCTGCGTACCACGGGCTCGGCCCCGGTCCACATGTCGAGCTGAGGATCCAGCGAGCGGGCGACGCCCTCCACCACCACCATGGTTTTCTGGAGCATGACCAGCTCCGTGCGGGTCCGCATGTCGAACAGGGCGGTGATGTCGAACAGCAGGGTCAGCACCTTGGCCATGGAGATCTCGTCTGCCCTGCGCTGATGGATCGGCTCGCCGATGGCGCGGATGGCTTGGGCGAAATCGTCCACGGAATGGTGCGCGGGCACGTAGCCGGCCTCGAAATGCACCTGCGCCACGCGCTTGTAGTCGCGCAGGATGAAGCCGAGCAGGATCTCGGCGAGGAAGCGCCGCTCAGGATGCCCGAGGCGGCCCATGATGCCGAAATCCACCGCCACCAGGGTGCCGGTCGGATCGACGAACAGGTTCCCGGGATGCATGTCGGCGTGGAAGAAGCCGTCCCGGATGGCGTGGCGCAGGAACGACTGGATCACCGCGCGTCCGAGCGCCCGCGGGTCGTGTCCGGCGGCCACGATGGCGGCCCGGTCGTTGAGGCGGATGCCCTCGATCCACTCGCTCGACAGGACGTCGCGGGCGGTGAGTTCCCAATCGGGCCGAGGCACCCGGAAATCGGCATCGTCCTTCGTGTTGTGGGCGAGCTCCGACATGGCCGCCGCCTCGAGGCGGAAATCCATCTCCATGGTGACGGAGCGGGCCAGGATCTCCACCACCTCGCGCGGGCGCAGGCGCTCGGCTTCCGGCGACAGGGCGTGGACGATGCGGGCGAGGAACCGCATGACTTCCAGATCGCGCTGGAAGCGCTCGCGCACTCCCGGCCGCATGATCTTGACGGCGAGCACCCGCTCGGCGCCGTCCGGGTCGATGACGTGCGCTTTGTGGACCTGGGCGATGGAGGCCGCCGCGATGGGCGGGCTGAACGAGACGAACAGGGAGGAAACCGGCTTGCCGAACGCCGCCTCGACGACCTGGAGAGCCACTTCCTGCGGGAAGGGCGGCACCCGGTCCTGCAGGGTCTCGAGATCGCGCGCGGCATGCATGCCGACGATGTCGGGCCGGGTGGCGAGGAACTGCCCGAACTTGACGTAGGACGGCCCGAGCCGGGTCAGCGCCCGCTGCAGAGGGGCGGCCCCGGTTCCGAGGCCGCGGCGCTCCAGCATCCGTCCGACCCGGAGGGCGAAGCGCAGGTGAGGCGGCAGGTCGCGGGAATCGACGAGGGACAGGCCGCCCTCGCGGGCGAGGACGAAACCCACATGGGCGCCGCGGACGAGGGAGCGGAGCATCAGGCCATCCGCCGATCTCTGTCTCGCATCGTCGTTTCCTGGGGGCCGAACGCCGCCCGGCCCGATGCGCTCACGAGACCTTCCAGCCCGAATGGATCGCCACGATGCCGCCCGACAGGGGCCGGTGGCTCACATGGCGGAAACCGGCGGCCTCGATCATGCCGGAAAAGCGTCCCGGGCTCGGGAACTTGCGGATGGATTCCACGAGGTAGCGGTAGGATTCGGCATCGCCCGCCACCTTCGAGCCGAGGCGTGGGATGACGTGGAACGAATAAGCGTCGTAGATCCGGTCGAGGACAGGCAGGTCCACCTTCGAGAATTCGAGGCACAGGAAGCGCCCGCCGGGCTTGAGGACCCGGTGGGCTTCCGCCAGGGCGACATCGATACGCGGCACGTTCCGGATGCCGAACGCGATGGTGTAGGCATCGAACCGCTCCGACGGCAGCGGCAGGGCTTCAGCATTGGCGGTGACGAAGTCGATGCGCCCGGTGAAGCGGTTTCCCGCCCTCTCTGCCCCGACGCGCAGCATGGCCTCGTTGATGTCGAGCACGGTGACGTGCGTCGCAGGGCCGCCGGCCTCCAGGGCCCGGAAGGCGATGTCGGCGGTGCCGCCGGCCACGTCGAGGTGATGGAACGGGCGGTTGCGCGGCGGGCGCAGCATCGAGATGAGCTGCGACTTCCAGGCCCGGTGCAGGCCGCCCGACATGAGGTCGTTCATGAGGTCGTAGCGCTTCGCGACGGACCGGAACACATCGTCGACGCGCGCCTGCTTCTCGCCGAGCGCCACCTGCTCGAAACCGAAATGCGTGCTCTCGTCGGGGGGGGAACGCTCGGCGTGACTCATGAACCTCACCTCTCGGGTTGAGCGTCATAGCGAAAGGCGGGGCGGATCGCCATGTTCGCCAGCACCGCATCCCGCCCAAGTCTTGGACGCCACGCGCCGGAGAGCCATGCCCGAACTGCCCGAAGTCGAGACCGTGCGCCGCGGTCTCGCCCCAGCCATGGTGGGTGCCCGGTTCGCCCGCGTCACCCTGCGCCGGCCGAACCTGCGCTTTCCCTTCCCCGAAAGCTTCGTCGAGCGTTTGGAGGGACGGACGGTCCTGGCCCTCGACCGGCGGGCCAAATACCTCGTGGCCGGCCTCGATTCCGGCGAGTCGCTGATCCTTCACCTCGGCATGAGCGGGCGCTTCGACGTGGCGATGCCGGACGGCCGCAATCTCTCGCCGGGCGATTTCTACCTCGACGGGGCGCAGGGCGCCCCAAAGCACGACCATGTGGTCATGGCCCTGTCGAACGGTGCCACCGTGACCTACAACGACGCCCGCCGCTTCGGCTTCATGGACCTCGTGCCCAGCGCCGACCTGGCAACATGCCGGCACTTCGCCGCCATGGGTCTCGAACCCTTGAGCGACGCCCTGACGCCGGAGGCCGTGGCACGGCTGTTCCGCCACAAAATCACGCCCCTGAAGGCCGCCCTCCTCGATCAGCGCCTCATCGCGGGTCTCGGGAACATCTACGTCTGCGAAGCCTTGCACCGGGCGGGACTGCACCCGGAAATGCCTGCCGGACGGCTGGCCGGGCCCGATGGACGCCCGTCCTCGAAGGCGCGTCTCCTGGCAAAGGTCATCCCTCAGGTTCTCACGGAGGCGGTGGCCGCCGGGGGATCCACCTTGCGAGACTATGCACAGACGGACGGAAGTTCCGGCGCGTTCCAGCATGCGTTTCGCGTGTATGATCGCGCTGGAGAAGTGTGCCGCACGATTGGATGTGGCGGATGCATCGAACGGATCACCCAGTCGGGCCGGTCGACATTCTACTGCGCGACTTGTCAGCGTCACCCGGAGGGGTTGTCCGGTTCATCGAAAATACCCGTGAAATCCAAGGTCGAGCTTTGAGAACTTGGCTTTTAGCCGCCCTCGTTCGTCAAGTCTGCGGACGGCGAGGGTTCTGTTAAGGCCCGGTGTCTAATCATCATCAGAGGTCGACCCAGATCCGACCAGTCGCCTAAGACACCGAGGGCTTCGGAGCACGCATGTACCCACGTCCCGGCAATGAAGCGGAGCGGCTCGCCGCTTTGCACGAACTTGCCATTCTCGACACGCCGCCCGAGGTGCGCTTCGACGCCGTCTGCCGCACAGCCTGCGCCTTGTTCGGCCTGCCGATGGCCACCGTCACCCTCGTCGAAGCGGATCGGCAATGGTTCAAGGCGAAGTGCGGCGTCGGCGGGGAAGGTAGTCCCCGGCAGGATTCGTTTTGCACCTACACGATCCTGACGGACGACGTGCTGGTGGTCGAGGATGCGACAAGGGACCCACGCTTTTCCGGCAGCCCCCTCGTCACCGGTGGGCCGCAGATCCGCTTCTATGCCGGGGCCCCGATCATTCTGGCGCCCGGCATCCGCATCGGTACCGTCTGCGTCCTCGGGACTGTTCCGCGCGGGTTCTCCGCCGTGGAGGAGGCGCAACTAGCCGATCTCGCCGCTGTGGTCGCGGCGCAACTGACCCTGCACCGGACCGAAGCGCGACTGCGCGAGAGCGAGGCGCATTACCGGCTGCTTGCCGAGAACACGTCCGACATGATCGTCCGCTCGGGTCTCGACACCCGTCGCCACTACGTTTCCCCGGCGTCCCGGACCTTGTTGGGCTACGATCCCGACGAACTCGTCGGAACGATGCCGATGGACCAGATCCATCCCGACGATGCCGAGGCCTACGCACGCGTCCTGACCACCCTCGTGGAGGGACGGACCGCCCGTGCAGTGACCCGCCAGCGCTACCGCCGCAAGGACGGGTCCTGGGTCTGGGTCGAGGTGACCTTCAATCTCACCCGCGATGCCACGGATGGGCACCCGACCGGATACGTCGCGGCCGTACGTGATATCTCCGAACGCGAGGAAGCGGCCCGCCGTATCGGTCACATGGCCCGGCACGACGCCCTGACGGATCTCGCCAATCGGACCCTGTTCCGGGAGCGCCTGATTGAGGCATTCACAGCGAATCGACGGGGGAAAGATGGGTTTTCCGTGCTGTATCTGGACCTCGACCGATTCAAGGCGGTCAACGATGGTCTTGGTCACCAAGCCGGGGACCGGCTCCTGTGCCGGGTCGCCGATCGTCTGAAGGGGCTCGTCCGGCAGTCGGATACCGTGGCGCGGGTCGGCGGTGACGAGTTCACCGTGATTCAGGCCGGTACGGACAGGCCCGAGGATCCGCAGCAACTCGCTCAGCGGCTCATTGAGGCCATTCGCCAACCGATCGACCTCGACGGCGAACGAGTGATCGTCGGGGCCAGCGTCGGAATCGCCCGGGCTCCGCAGGATGGCGGAGACGCCGACACCCTGTGCCGGCACGCCGATCTCGCCCTGTATCGTGCAAAGGCAGCCGGCCGGAACACCTTCCGATGCTACGAGCCGGGGATGCGTTTCGACCGCGCGATCAGGACCCGCGCGGCCGGATAGGGGTGTCTCGCCGGCGCCCGATGGGCGCCGGATGCCGCTACCACCCTCGGGTATCCTCGCCCGTTGGGCGCCGGCCCTGCGGCGTCAGTCGATCGATCACCTGCGGCAAAGCTTGCGCCAGCTGCGACAGGAGATCGTCGCGTTGCAGGCCGGTGCGCTGCTCGAGGGCATCGACGGTGTCGGGACCGAGGGCGTCCGCGAGTTGTCGGGGCTGGACCGGACGGTTCTCACCGGAGCCGATCCAGGATTCGATCATGTCGCCGAGACCACCGCGCTGGAACCGGTCGATCAGTCCGTCGAGGCCGGTCTCACCGTCACCGGGCTCGCGGTCGAGCCGGGCGTAGGGGCCGGCACCCGGATCGCGCTCGGTCGTTCCACCGCCGCCATCTGCCGTACCCCGCTCCCCCGGTCCATCGAGCATCCCCGAGAGATCACTGAAATCACCCTCCTGGCCGCCGCGCGGCTCGGCACCGCCCCCCCGGTCATACTCTCGTCCGCGATCGTGCCCGAAGCCGCCGAGATCACCCTCGTCGTAGCCGCCGGGGGCCTGCCCGCCCGACCCATGCCCGCTTTGGGAATCATCACGGTGGGGGCGGCCGCCGCCGCCCAGAAGATCGCCGAGGCCCCCGGCGCCCTTGGACATCAGGAGCATCAGGAGGGCCTGCACGATGGGCGAGAGATTGCCCATGCCGCCACCGGCTCCGCCGCCCTGCCCGCCGCCCTGTTCGGGTCTGCCGCCGCCCAGAACCTGTCCGAGAACGCCGCCAATGACTTGATCGAGGAGGCCCATGATCGTTTCTCCCGTGCTGCGTGGACGTGTCGGCCTACCGTTGTTGGCTGCCGCCGGTGGCGGCGCGGTCCCGGTCGGGCAAGTGATCGAGGGGATTGGTCCGCTTTCCGCTCGATCCGACGACCGCGGCCGAGTGGTCGATGGCCTTCGGCGGCGAGACCTGTCCGGTGGGCCGCTCCGCCGCGCGGGCATCGCGTGACGACAGCGTAGCGGGAGTGGGCTGATCGTTGGGGTTGGCGACCGACTGTGCCACGGCGGGCTGGCCGCCGAGGGGCGTGATGAGCATGCCGAAGGCGGCCGAGACGGCGAGGCCGGCAACGAACAGGCCGGTCGCCGCGGTGCCGGCGCGGGGCCGCAGGGCATGGCGCCGGCGGGCGGAGGTGGTGGTCATGATCAAGACGATCTCCGTGGGAGGACGGGCTCGGCGCCTGCGCGGGGGCGCCATCTGCTGCACCAAGCCCGGCCGGGCCGGGCTGGTTCCCCTCCCCCGCTTCAGCCCTTCTTGCGCCCGCCCCCACCCTTGTATTTCGGCTTCTGCCCACCGAGCCCCTGCGTCGAGCGAGCCTTGGGACGCTCCTGCCATTGCGGCGGGGCGGTGCCTACGGGCAGTTCGCGGTCGGTGCCCGGCCCCATGTTGTCGAGGGTCGGCTTCGAGATGCGGCTCTGCTTCGCGCCGTAGCGTCCCGCCTCGCGTTCGACGTCGCCCTGGCGCGCCATCGGATCGTCGGAGACGAGGAGCTCCGTCGCCTGGAGGCGCTTGAGCTCGTCGCGCAGGCGCGCGGCCTCCTCGAAGTCGAGGTCGGCGGCGGCCGTGCGCATGCGCTTCTCGAGGTCGGCCATCACCGCCTTGAAGTTGTGGCCGATGGTGGCGGCGTTCTTGGCGAGCCCCGTATCGACCTGGACATGGTCGCCCTCGAACACGCTTGAGAGGATGTCGGAGATGCCGCGCTTCACGCTCTGGGGCGTAATGCCGTGCTCGACGTTGTAGGCGAGCTGCTTCGTCCGGCGCCGCTCGGTCTCGGCCATCGCCCGCTCCATGGAGCCGGTGATGTTGTCGGCGTAGAGGATGCAGCGCGCCTCCGCGTTGCGGGCCGCGCGTCCGATGGTCTGGACGAGCGAGGTCTCCGATCGCAGGAAGCCCTCCTTGTCGGCGTCGAGGATCGCGACCAGGGCGCATTCGGGGATGTCGAGGCCCTCGCGCAGGAGGTTGATGCCGATGAGGACATCGAAGGCGCCGAGGCGCAGGTCGCGAATGATCTCGATACGCTCCAGCGTGTCGATGTCCGAGTGCATGTAGCGCACGCGCACGGAGTTCTCGTGCAGATATTCGGTGAGATCCTCGGCCATGCGCTTGGTCAGCGTGGTCACGAGCGTCCGGTAGCCGGCCTGGGCGACTTCGCGGACCTCGCCCAGCAGATCGTCCACTTGGCTGCGGGCGGGCCTGATCTCGATGACCGGATCGACGAGGCCCGTGGGGCGGATGACCTGCTCGGCGAAGACGCCGCCGGTCTGCTCCATCTCCCACTTCGCCGGAGTCGCCGAGACGTGGATCGATTGCGGCCGCATGGCGTCCCATTCCTCGAACCGCAGCGGGCGGTTGTCGAGACAGGACGGCAGGCGGAAGCCGTATTCGGCCAGCGTCGCCTTGCGGCGGAAGTCGCCCTTGTACATGCCGCCGATCTGCGGAACCGTGACGTGACTCTCGTCGGTGAAGACGAGGGCGTTGTCGGGCAGGTACTCGAACAGGGTCGGGGGCGGCTCGCCGGGCTTGCGTCCCGTCAGGTAGCGGGAATAGTTCTCGATGCCGTTGCAGGCGCCCGTGGCCTCGATCATCTCGATGTCGAAGGTGCAGCGCTGTTCGATGCGCTGGGCCTCGATGAGGCGGCCCATCTTCGTCAACTCGTCCACCCGCAGCTTCAGCTCGGTCTTGATGCCCTTCACCGCCTGCTGGAGGGTCGGGCGCGGCGTGACGTAGTGGGAGTTGGCGTAGACCTTCACGAATTTGAGGTCGTTGATCTTCTTGCCCGTGAGCGGGTCGAACTCGGTGATCGACTCGACCTCGTCGCCGAACAGGCCGATGCGCCAGCCGCGATCGTCCAGGTGGGCGGGCCACAACTCGATGACGTCGCCGCGCACCCGGAATGTGCCGCGGGCGAAATCCGACTGGATGCGCTTGTACTGGAGCGCCACGAGGTCGGCTACGAGCTGGCGCTGCTCGATCTTCTCCTCCAGCGACACCGTGAACGACATGGCCGTGTAGGTCTCCACCGAACCGATGCCGTAGATGCACGAGACGGAGGCCACGAGGATCACGTCGTCGCGCTCCAGCAGGGCGCGGGTGGCGGCGTGGCGCATGCGGTCGATCTGCTCGTTGATCGACGATTCCTTCTCGATGAAGGTGTCCGAGCGCGGCACGTAGGCTTCGGGCTGGTAGTAGTCGTAGTACGAAACGAAATACTCCACCGCGTTGTCTGGGAAAAAGCTCTTGAACTCGCCGTAGAGCTGCGCCGCCAGAGTCTTGTTCGGGGCGAGGATCAGGGCCGGACGCTGCGTCGCCTCGATGACCTTGGCCATGGTGAAGGTCTTACCCGAGCCGGTGACGCCGAGCAGCACCTGATCGCGCTCCGCCTTCTTGACCCCGTCCACGAGCTCGGCGATGGCCCGGGGTTGGTCGCCCGCCGGCTCGAACTCGGACTGGAGGCGGAACGGCACGCCGCCCTCGGATTTTTTCGGCCGTTCCGGTCGGTGCGGCGCCCAGTTCTTGCCGTCCTTGAACAGCGGGTTGCCCTCGGTGAGGAGGCGCGACAGGGCGTCCACCGTGGCCGAGACGCCGTCGGTGGCGAGCGACGTGTCGCCATCGTCGGCCAGTCCCTCCGGAGCCGGGCCGTCCTCCGGCGGGGTCAGGCCCAGAGCCTGGGCGAGACGGGAATCGACCTCGGCCGCGTCATGCGTAAAGGCCGCCTGGGGCGCCTCGCCGAACCCCTTCGCGGATGCGGGTTTCGCAATCGCTTTCTTCGGGCGGCCAGGCCGGGCGGGGGCGGGCGGCGCGGTGTTCTCCACAACCGGCAGGCGATTACGGTTCAGGGCCGGGCTCAGCAGGGCGGCGAGATGCTCGTCGAGGGGCTGAAGCTCGGGTTTCGACGCCTTCGGGGAGCCCCTGGATTTGGAGCTTTTGGGGGGGGAACCCGTGACGGTGGAGGAGCGCGGTTTGTTCGGGGCGGCCATGGATGAGATATGGGCCTTTCGACGGGGGCCGGGAAGGGTTCGCGCCCCGATGGCATCTCCACCGCAGCGTTCGCCCCTGCAACGCGCACATGGCTCACGTGCGCGGGCGAACGGCCCGCCGTCGAAACCGTTGATCCGGCGGGCCGCCTTCACGGCCATGGAGCAGTGAGTTCATGACCGGAACGGCCCTCATCGCCGGTGTCAGCGGCATCGTCGGCAACAACCTCGCCCGCCACCTCGTCGAAACCGGCTGGGACGTTCACGGCCTTGCCCGCCGGCCCGTGCAGAGCCCAGGCGTCACCCCGGTCGCGGCCGACCTCACCGATCCGGACGCCTTGAGAGCGGCCCTGGCCGAGATACGCCCGACCCATGTCTTCATCACCACCTGGATGCGGCAGGAGACCGAAGCCGAGAACTGTCGGGTCAACGGCGCCATGGTCCGCAACCTTCTCGGCGCCCTCGACCACGCACCTCTGGCCCACGTCGCCCTGGTGACGGGGTTGAAGCACTATCTCGGCCCGTTCGAGGCCTACGGAAAGGGCACCCTGCCCCAGACCCCGTTCCGCGAGGATCAGGATCGCCTGCCCGTCGAGAATTTCTACTATGTGCAGGAAGACGAAGTCTTTGCCGCCGCTGCCCGGCGTGGCTTCACCTGGAGCGTGCACCGGCCGCACACCATCATCGGCTATGCGCTGGGCAACGCCATGAACATGGGCGTGACGCTGGCCTGCTACGCCACCCTGTGCCGTGAGACCGGACGGCCGTTCGTGTTTCCGGGCTCGGCCCAGCAATGGAACGGGCTCACCGACGTGACCGATGCGCGCCTGCTTGCCCGCCACCTCGCTTGGGCCTCGACCACCCGGGCTACCGCCGACACGGCATTCAACGTCGTCGACGGCGATGTCTTCCGGTGGTCGTGGATGTGGAGCCGCATCGCGGAGTGGTTCGGCGTTCAGCCCGCGCCCTATTCCGGCGAGGCGATGCCCCTTGAGCAGCAGATGTCGGGTGCGGCCGCCCTGTGGCGCGAACTTGCTGCCCGGCACGGGCTCGTCGAGCCGGATCTCGACCGCCTCGCCTCGCCCTGGCACACGGATGCCGACCTTGGCCGGCCCATCGAGGTCGTCACCGACATGAGCCGCAGCCGCCGCCTCGGCTTCCTCGACTACCAGCCCAGCGACGACGCCTTCTTCGACCTGTTCTCGCGGCTCCGGGCCGAGCGGGTGATCCCGTAGGTGACCGGAACACCGTCCCCGGCTGGACAGGCCGGGGCTCGGGACCCAGATCACGCTGGACACGAGACCGGACGGACCCCGATGCAGCCTCAGACCCCCGCAAAGCCCGAACTCGACGACGCCACCCTCGCCTTCGCCGGGAAGGTGTTTCAGTTCGCCCGTCTGGGCCATGCCCGGGAACTCGCCGAGTTGTTCGGTCAGGGCATGCCGGCGAACCTGCGCAACGACAAAGGCGACAGCCTGCTCATGCTCGCCGCCTATAACGGCCAGGCCGAGGCTGCGCAGGCGATCCTCGAACATGGCGGCGACCCGGAACTCGCCAACGACCGGGGCCAGACGCCCCTGGCCGGGGCCGCGTTCAAGGGCGATATCGCCATGACCGAACTGCTCCTCGCACACGGTGCCCTCGTGGACGGCACCGGCGACGGTACCCGCACGGCCCTGATGACGGCCGCGATGTTCGACCGCGTCGCGATCATCGACCTGCTCTTAGCCCATGGCGCCGACCCGGACCGGCGCGACGGGGCCGGGCTCACCGCCGCCGAGATGGCCCAGTCCATGGGGGCGACCCAGGCCCCCGCCCGTCTCGCGCAGGCGTCGAGGCCCCCGGCCTGAGGTAGCCTGCGTCCGGGGCGGTTCGGGTGTATGGAGCGCATCGGGCTCCGGCCCGCGCCCGGCCCATGAGTGTCCCATGACCACCGCTTCCAAGCCCCGTTCGCTCGAGAACCGCCGCATCCTCCTCGTGATCGGCGGCGGCATCGCGGCCTACAAGTCCCTCGACCTTATCCGCCGCCTGCGCGAGCGTGGGGCCCAGGTGCGTCCCCTCCTCACCAAGGGCGCGCAGGAATTCGTGACGCCGCTGGCCGCCGCCGCGCTCGCTGGCGAGCGCGCGCATACGGACCTGTTCGACCGGGCGGAGGAGGCCGATATCGGCCACATCAAGCTTGCGCGCGACGCCGACGCCATCGTGGTCGCGCCCGCCACCGCGAGCCTGATGGCCAGGATGGCAACCGGCGAAGCCTCGGATCTGGCCGCCACGGTGCTGCTCGCCACCACCCTGCCGATCCTCATCGCCCCGGCCATGAACGTGCGGATGTGGCAGCACCCGGCGACACGGCGCAACCTTGCGACGCTCATGGGCGACGGCGTGCTCGTGGTCGGGCCCAATGACGGCGCCATGGCGGAGGCCGAGTTCGGGCCCGGGCGCCTCGCCGAACCGACGGAGATCGCCGCCGCCGTGGAGGCGATGCTGGCCGAGGGCGAGCGACCTGGCGGGTTCGGTTTCCTTGCCGGACGGACCGTGTCCGGGCGCGCACCGGCCGGTCCTCTCGCGGGACGGCGCGTCCTCGTGACCTCGGGGCCGACCCACGAGCCCATCGATCCCGTGCGCTACCTCGCCAACCGCTCGTCCGGCCGCCAGGGACACGCTATTGCGGCCGCGGCTGCGGCGGCGGGAGCCGACGTCACCCTGATCTCTGGCCCGGTCGCGATTCCCGATCCGGATGGCGTGCATGTGGTTCCCGTCGAGACCGCGCGGGCCATGCTGGCGGCCGTGGAGGCGGCCTTGCCGGCGGACATCGCGGTGTTCACGGCCGCCGTCGGCGACTGGCGCCCGGCGGAGGCCGGCACGCGCAAGATCAAGAAGGACGGGAGCGAGCCGCCCCCCCTCCTCCTCGTGGAGAACCCCGACATTCTCGCCACCATCGCGGGCCGGGCGAGCGGGCGCCCGGCTCTCGTGGTGGGCTTCGCCGCCGAGACCGACGACGTGCTCGCCAACGCGCAGCGGAAGATCGCCCGCAAGGGCTGCGATCTACTCGTCGCCAACGACGTTTCGGCCGCCGGGGGCGTCATGGGTGGGCTGAACAACACCGTCCACCTCGTTGGACGCGACGGCTCCGTCGAGACCTGGCCGACCCTCGACAAGGATGAGGTCGGGCGCCGCCTCGTGGCCCGCTTCGCCGCGTTGCTGCCGGCGTGACGCGGTGCGGCAAAAACCTGCGGACCCCGTGCGCGTATTGGCGCGTTAACGCTTGACTAACCCGTCTCCCGGCATCATTTCGGCGTCGCCTCCGATTCCGCCTCGTGCCGGTCGTGCGGCTCCATAGGATCTGACTGACCCAATGCCCAGCGACAGTAGTCGATGGACCGTGCCGCCTTCGGCCGTCCGCGTGCGTCACGCCTGATCGCTGATCGGGCTCGCCCGCGATCGACCCCCGGTGACCGGTCGAACGAGGTGAGCCCATGACCGTCTTGAAGCTTTCTGCCTTTCCGGCCGCTTTTCGTACGAACCTCCTTCCCCTGAGCGACGTTCGCCTCCGCGCCGTACGATCGCGGTCCACCCGCAAGGCCGCGCCGAAATCGCCCCCGAAGAAAAAGCGCGATGCCAACGTCGCCCTCATCATGGCGGTGATGATGAGCCTCGTTTTCGCGCCCGTGGTCGGCATGCACCTGTTTGCCACCTTTGGGCCGGTCGACCTTGGGACGCAGAAGCCCGCCGCCGAGGTCGTGTCGCGCACCGTGCCCGCCCTTCCCCCAGGTTGACGACCTCAGCCGTCCGAGGCGGCGGGGTCCATGTGGACGGCCTCCCAGACATGGCCGTCCGGGTCCTGAAAGCTACAGGCATACATGAAGCCGTGATCCATAACGGGCTTCCACGGCCGGCCTCCGGCGGCCAGGGCCTGGGCCAGCATCGTGTCCACCGCCTCGCGGGACTCCGCCGAGACGCAGGTCAGCACCTCCGTAGCGGTGTTCGCGTCGCTGATCGGCCCGGTGATGAAATCCCGGAACCGGCCCTCCACCATCAGCATGACAAAGATGTTCTCCGCCACGATCATGCAGGCGGCCTCGTCGTTGGAGAAGTTCGGGTCGAAGCCGAACCCGAGGGTGCCGAAGAACGCCCGTGAGACCGTGAGGTCCTTCACGGGGAGGTTCACGAAAATCATCCGCATGTTTCGTCTCCCCGTGGATGAATGCTGTCAGGCCTGTGCCTGGGCGGCTTCGTGCCGGGCCGCCAGATCGGCCTCCTCCGCCGCGATCTTGACGGCGGCGGGCCGCCCGTTGACGCGGGCGATGTAGGCCATGATCGCCGGTTCCTCGGGAACGAGCTGGAAACTCGTGGTCCAGCCAAGCGCCGTGCCCCACAGGACATCGGCGGCGGTGAAGCGCTCGCCGAGGATGTAGGGTCCCCTGGAGAGAGCCCCCAGCAGGGTCGCCAGCACCGTGTCGAAGTCGCCGTAGGCCGACATGGCGCGCGGACCCGCTTCGCGCTGGAGCGCCCGGTCGATGACCGCCGGCTCGAAGCTCGACCCGTAATAGACCATCCAGCGCAGGTACGGCCCGCGCAGGGGATCGTCGGGAGCCGGGGCGAGGCCCACCCCGGGGAACAGGTCGGCGAGGTAGAGGTAGATCGCCGCCTGCTCGGTCACGAGGGCGTCGCCGTGGGTCAGGGCCGGGACCTTCCCCATGGGGTTGATGGCAAGGTACGCCGCCGCGCGGTGCTCGCCGGCCTTCATGTTCATCACCTGAAGCCGATGCGGCGCGCCGAGCTCCTCCAGGAGAATCCGCACCCCCGTCGAGCGGGTGTTGGGCGCATGATAGAGCGTGATCTCGGATGCCAAGCAGAATGCCTTTCGCGAATCGTCGGCCGCAGGGTCTGCGCCGGGCGGGCCAGCGTCAACCGGAGCGCGCTAGTCGCGGCGCGCCGCGACGGCCTGGGCCAGGAGGCACAGGATCTCGAAGGCCAGGGTGGCGCCGGCCAGCGCCGTGATGCCGGACGGGTCGAGGGGCGGGGCGACCTCGACGAGATCGGCCCCGACGAAGTCGAGGCCGCTCAAGGCCCGCACGAGGAACAGCGCCTCCCGACTGGTGAAGCCCCCCATTTCCGGCGTGCCGGTGCCGGGGGCGTAGGCCGGATCGAGGGCATCGATGTCGAAGCTGAGATAGGCCGGCCCGGCACCGATCACGGCGCGGGCCTCCGCCGCCACCGCGGGCAGGCCCCGCATCGCGACCTCGTCCATGGGGACGATCCGCACGCCCTGCGCCCGCGCCCAGTCGAGTTCGTCGGCGCCGTCGACGCTGCCGCGCAGGCCGATCTGGATCATGCGCCCAGGATCGAGGACGCCGTCCTCGATGGCCCGGCGGAACGGCGTGCCGTGGGTGAGCCGGCTGCCGTCGTACTGGCCGTCGTCGGTGTCGCTGTGGGCATCGATATGGACGAGGCCGAGGGGCCGGTCGCGGCCGAGCGCCCTCAGGACGGGATAGGTCACGAAATGGTCGCCGCCGACGGACAGGGGAACGATGCCGGCGGCCGCCAACGGCGCGTAGAACGCCTCGATCCGTGCCGCGGTCGCGGCGACGTCGATGGGGTTGACGCAGACGTCGCCGAGATCGGCGCAGGCGGCGAGATCGTAGGGCGCGATCCCGGTGGCCGCATTGCGCGCACGGGTGCCGGTGGAAGCCTCGCGTATGCCGCGCGGCCCGAGGCGTGCACCCGGCCGGTTGGTGGTGGCCCCGTCGAACGGGATGCCGACGAGGCCGATATCGATGCGGCCCGGGGCCTCGGCGGGGGCGAGGATCGGAAGGCGCATGAAGCTCGCGACACCCGAGAAGCGCGGGCTCGCCATGCCCGAGGGCGGGCGATGGCGCGCGATCCGTCCCGCATCCGGGTCTTCGGTCATCGTTCCTCCACGTGCGTCTGCCAAAGAGATCGTTAGGGCATCCTTTCGCCGGGATGGCGCTTCGATCAAGCGCATGATCGCCCCGCGGCCCCCGTGGCTGCGAAAACCCTCGCGTTGACGGATCGGCGGTGCGTGGCTATAGAGCGCGGATTGCCGACGGTCGCGGTCTTCCCCGTCCGTCGGCTTCGCCATTGCCCGAACAACCTGCACGCGATCATACGACACTCCGGCCTGCGGGCCCGTCGGGATCGCCTCAAACGTGATGAGGATGCCCCATGGCCAACACCGTGTCGGCCAAGAAAATGACCCGCAAGATCGCGAAGCGGACCGCTGTGAACCGCTCGCGCCGCAGCCGTATGCGCACCTTCGTCCGCAAGGTCGAAGAGGCCATTGCCGGTGGCGACCAGACCAGCGCGCTGACCGCCCTGCGGGAAGCCGAGCCCGAGATCATGCGGGCCGCTCAGCACGGCATCGTGCACAAGAACAACGCGTCCCGGAAGGTCTCGCGCCTCGCGGCACGGGTCAAGGCGCTCGCCGCCTAACCCTCCGTCCTCAGGACCCATTGCGAAGAAAGCCCGGCAGCGATGCCGGGCTTTCTTCGTTTTCGGCTGCCCTTCTCGCGCCGCCGGTGGCGAGCCCGGACCATGCGCCATCCCGTCGTGACACCGCGACATGCGTCCACCTGCAGCGTCTCGTTAACGATATTGCCGAATCTCCCATGTTGTGGCGTGCGCAGGCCAAGTGTAACTTAACGATCGCTTGAGAAGACGCCACAAAAGCCGTGCATCTCCGAGTCGAGGATGAACCGTTCACAAGGTCGGGGCTCCGGCTCGACTCACCCCGCCAAGCCCTCGTCGCAATTCGCGCAAATTTGGCTATCCCCATTAGTCCCGTTGTTAGGAGAACCGTAGCTTATTGTTGATAGGCTGTTTTCATCGACAAAAGGTGCCGTGGGTCCATTGACACCGGCGCGAACACCAGGGTCCCGCGAATGGCTTGCGGGACGCGACGTCAGTCAAGTGTGCGTACGTTCCGGCGGCGGCTCTCCGTCCTCGGCGCGAGGAGAGCGATGATGCATGTCGACGGTAGCGTGTCCGGCAACCCCGAGACGGGCATGAGCGGCGTGGGTGGGACCGATCCGGTGGCCGCCTGGGCTCGGGTGAAGCGCCGCTTGCGGGCGGAACTGGGCGAGGACGTGTTCGCGAGCTGGTTCGCCCGACTCGAACTGCTCGAAGTCTCAGGCGCCACGGCCCGCCTCACGGTGCCCACCCGCTTCCTCAAGAGCTGGATCGAGTCGCACTACATCGACCGCGTCCTGAACACCTTCCGCAGCGAGGTCGAGGAGGTCTCGCGCATCGACGTCTCGGTGCGCGGTCCCGCCGCCCGTCCGGCCGCCGCCGCGAGTGCTCCGAAGCCCGCGATGGCGCCAAGCCCCCTGGCTCGTCTCCAGGCCGCCGGCTCCGGAATGCACGCCCCGGGCGAAGCCGATTCGGAAGTTTCCGCCCCGGTCCGCGCCGAGGGTGGCTCCGGCGACCTCAACGGTGCGCCCCTCGACAACCGCCTGACCTTCGCGAGCTTCGTCGTCGGCCGCTCCAACGCCCTCGCCCATGCGGCCGGCGAGCGCGTCGCCCGCCACGACGGCCAGGGCGCGCTCTACAACCCGCTCTACCTCCATGCCGGGGTCGGCCTGGGCAAGACCCACCTGCTGCACGCCATCGGCCACGCCGCCCGCGATTCCGGCCGCCGGGTGATCTACCTCACCGCCGACCGCTTCATGTACGGCTTCGTCAACGCCCTGAAGACCCAGAACGCCCTAGCCTTCAAGGAGCGCCTGCGCGCCATCGATCTCCTCATCCTCGACGACGTGCAGTTCATCCAGGGCAAGTCGATCCAGGCCGAGTTCGGACACACCATCAACGCACTCATCGATGCCGGCCGCCAGGTCGTCGTCGCCTCCGACCGGCCGCCCACCGAACTCGAAGCCCTGGAAGAGCGGGTCCGCTCGCGCCTCGCCGGCGGCCTCGTGGTCGAGATCGGCACCCTCGACGAGCAGCTGCGCACCTCGATCCTCTCGGCGCGGCTCGCCGCCGTGCAGGTCTCGCATCCGAGCTTCGAGGTCTCGCCCACGGTCGCCACCTACGTCGCCCGGGCGATCACCGCCAACGGGCGCGATCTCGAGGGCGCCGTGAATCGGCTGCTCGCCCATGCCACCCTCACGGGGGCGGCGGTGACCATGGAGACCGCCGAGGCCGCGATCCGCGATCTGGTGAAGAACCGCGAGCCCAAGCGCATCAAGATCGAGGACATCCAGAAGCTCGTGGCCTCGCGCTACAACGTCTCGCGCTCCGACATCCTGTCCGAGCGACGCACGGCCGCCGTGGTCAAGCCGCGCCAGATCGCGATGTATCTGTCGAAGGTGCTGACCCTGCGCTCCCTCCCCGAGATCGGCCGGCGCTTCGGCGGTCGCGACCACACCACCGTGCTCCACGCCGTGCGCAAGATCGACAAGCTCATCGGCGAGGACAATGTGCTCAACGACGAGGTCGAACTCCTGAAGCGCATGCTGCAGGATTGAGGCGCGTCGCGCGGCGGAGCTTTCGGCTCCGCCGCGGATCGAAGCCGGGATAGCCGCCCTCTCGCACTTGCGTTCGCCGATGGGCTTCGCCAAGTTCATCGGCCACGGTGCCGGGTTTTGGTGCCGTTCCACGGTGCCTTTCCACGCGGAATGCCGAGGCGCGCCGCCGCGCCGGCTCAAGCGACGTCCACCTTCAGACCACGAGTTTTGTCGATGAGAGTCACTGTCGAGCGCGCGGCCCTCCTTCGTTCGCTCGGCCACGTGCACCGCGTGGTCGAGCGCCGCAACACCATCCCGATCCTGTCGAACGTGCTCCTGCGCGGCGGCCCTGCGGGCCTGGAGCTGCGCGCCACGGACCTCGACATCGAGGTCACGGAGACCATCCCGGCCGATGTGGCCGATGCGGGCGCCACCACCGTGCCGGCGCACGTCATCTACGACATCGTACGCAAGCTGCCCGACGGCGCCCAGGTCTCCCTGGAGACCAGCGGCGAGACGGGGCAGATGACCATCCGCTCGGGCCGCTCGCGGTTCTCGCTCGGCGCCCTGCCGGAAGGCGATTTCCCCGACCTCGCCGCCGGCGAGCTGCCGAACCGCTTCACCCTGGCGGCGGCCGACCTCAAGCGCCTCATCGAGAAGACGCAGTTCGCCATCTCCACGGAGGAGACGCGGTACTATCTCAACGGCATCTACCTCCACACCATCGAGTCCGAGGGTTCGCTGAAGATGCGGGCCGTCGCCACCGACGGACACCGCCTCGCTCGGGTCGAGATCGAGGCGCCGGACGGAAGCCGCGACATGCCGGGCATCATCGTGCCCCGCAAGGCGGTCGCCGAGATCATCAAGCTCGTGGAGGATGGGGGCGAGGGCGTGGAGATCGACCTGTCCTCGGCCAAGATCCGATTCAAGTTCGCCAGTGGCGTGGTGCTGATCTCCAAGCTCATCGACGGTACATTCCCGGATTACCAGCGCGTCATCCCCTCCGGAAACGACAAGCGCCTTACCGTCGAGCGTGACCAGTTCGCCCGGGCGGTCGATCGTGTCTCGACCATCTCGTCGGAGCGCGGCCGCGCGGTGAAGCTCGCCGTGCAGGAAGGGCGTCTCGCACTTTCCGTGAACAATCCGGATTCCGGCAGTGCCACCGAGGAGCTCGACGTCGATTACGAGGCCGCCGCCCTCGATATCGGCTTCAACGCCCGCTACCTCCTCGACATCACGGCTCAGCTCGAGGGCGACACCGCCCTGTTCAAGCTCGCCGACCCGGGCTCGCCGACCCTGATCCAGGACCGCGAGGGCGCGTCCGCCCTCTATGTGCTGATGCCGATGCGGGTGTGATCGCGACCGCTTCGTCCAATCTCATCGCGCATGCACCCGAGGATGCCTCGGCGGGTCGCGGGCTTCGCCTGACCCGCCTGATCTGCCGCGACTTCCGCAATCATGCCGACGTCGATCTCGAGGTGAGCCGCCGCTTCGTCGCGCTGGTCGGCGAGAACGGGGCCGGCAAGACCAACCTGTTGGAAGCCGTATCCCTGTTCTCGCCGGGGCGCGGCCTGCGCCGGGCCGATCTCGCGGGCATGGCCCGCATCGGCGGACCGGGCGGCTTCGCCGTGTCGATGACCCTGGCGGCGGGCGAAGGCGAGCACCGGGTGGGCACCGGCTACGAACCGCCCGGCCTCGACGGGCGCGCCGCGCGCCTGTGCCGGATCGACGGCGCGACGGCGCCTTCCCCCGTGGCGTTCTCCGAGTTCCTGCGCGTGGTCTGGCTTACCCCGGATTTCGACGGATTGTTCCGAGGGGCGGCGGGTGACCGCCGCCGCTTCCTCGACCGGCTGGTGCTTGCCGTCGATGCCACCCACGGCGCCCGGGTCAACGCGTTGGAGCGGGCGTTGCGCTCGCGCAACCGCCTCTTGGAGGAGCGGCCCAACGACGGGCAATGGCTGGACGCCATCGAGCGCGAGGTCGCCGAACTCGGGGTTGCCGTGGCGCTCGCCCGGCGCGAGACCACGGAGCGCCTCGACCGGCTCATCGCCGAGGGGCGCGACGATGCCCAGCCCTTCCCCTGGGCGGCGCTCCGCCTCGAAGGCGACCTCGACGATCTCGTCGCCGTCTGGCCGGCGCTGGAGGCCGAAGACCGGTTCCGTATGGCCCTGCGCCAGGGCCGCGCCCGCGACCGCGCGGCCGGCCGTACGCTCAGCGGACCGCAGACCAGCGATCTCGTGGTGCGCCACGGTCCCAAGAACGTGCCCGCCGCCACCGCCTCCACGGGCGAGCAGAAGGCCCTGCTCATCGGGCTCGTTCTGGCCCATGCTCGCCTGGTCCAGGCCATGTGCGGGATCGCCCCCCTGGTCCTGCTGGACGAGGTCGCCGCCCATCTCGACCCGCGCCGCCGCGCCGGCCTGTTCGACGCCCTCGAAGCCCTGTCCGGTCAGGTCTGGATGACGGGGGCCGATCCGGCCCTGTTCGCCGAACTCGACGGACGGGCGGATCTGGTGAGAATCGTCGACGGGCGCGTCGCCGTGCCTTGAGGCGCCGGTGGGCCATGTCGATCGCGAATCTCCTCCTCTTCGCCGGTATCTACGCCGTTGCGGTGGCCTCTCCCGGTCCTGGCATCGCCGCCCTGGTGGCGCGAGTGCTGGTGCGCGGGCCGGTCGGCATCGGGGCCTTCATCGCCGGCTTCGTCGTGGGCGACCTCGTCTGGTTCGGCGTGGCGGCGGCCGGTATGGCCCTCCTCGCACGGTCCCTGGCCGTCGCGTTCGTCGTCCTGAAGTACGCCGGTGCCGTCTATCTCGCGGTTCTCGCCTGGAAAGCCTGGACCGCGCCCTTGGAGCCCATCGAGACCGAGCGCGTGGACGCAGACGGCCGGATACGCCTGTTCTTCTGCGGCCTCGTCCTCACCCTCGGCAACCCGAAGGTGATCCTGTTCTTCCTTGCGCTTCTGCCGGGTGTGGTTGATCTCGATCGCCTGACCCTCCTCGGCTTCGCCGAGATCGGCGCCGTCTTGAGCGCTGTCTTGTGCGCCTATGCCGGGGCCGCCGACCGCGCCCGGCGGGTCTTCACCTCGATTCGCGCGCGGCGTGCGATCAACCGCAGCGCCGGCACGGTGATGGCGGGCGCGGCGGTCGCCATCGCCACGCGGCGAGCCTCACGCGAGGGCGGATGGAATGTCGGTCTGCGAAAAATCGTTGCCGATGAACAGGAGTGGGACATCACGAGTTTGGGCGCAGGCATAGGCGAAGCAGTCGCCGAGGTTGAGGCGCGCGGGGTGGCCCCTGCCCTTTCCGTAGCGGTGATGCGCGAAGATCGCATGACTTGCGTCTCGGCCATCGATCGGCACGATGGCGATTTCGGATGCTGCCAGAAAGCTGCGGACCTTTTCCTCCGCCTCGGTGGTTGGAATCGTACCGAAACGACTGATCGCCAATGTCGATTCGAAGATCGCGATCGCCGATGTCATCGCGGAACTCGTCTTTTCGAGCCGGTCTACGAGCGCCTCGAAATGGGGACGCGCTGGAGAATCGCTACGATCGCAGATGCGTCGATGAACATCACGGCTCACCGCTGAGATCGTCGTAAAAGGCTTTGTCGGCCTTCAGGCCCGTTCTGGGATAGGCGGCAATCGCATCCTGGATCGGTTTGATGCGTTCCAAAAGCGACGGCTTCGCCTCCCGTCTCGCCAACTCGTTGACGAGCGCCATTCGCACGGCCTCGGTCTTGCTCACCCTTGCCGCTGATGCCAGCGCTTCAGCGAGTTGGTTAACCTCCTCGCTACGGATATTCAGCGCCATCGTACGCCCCTCGTGTAGACGCGTTTACGATGGTGCCCACACGACTTTCGCGCAAGCTACCCATTCCACAAAAACAACCAAAAGTTGAAATCCTGAAGGTAGCGATGAACACTCGCCTCGATGAAGCCCGCGCCGCGTTGAAAACGACCTTCGGCTACGACGATTTCCGCCCCGGCCAGGACGAGGTCATCGGCGCGGTGCTCGACGGGACCGACGTGTTCGCCGTGATGCCGACGGGCTCGGGCAAGTCGATGACCTACCAGCTGCCCGCCCTGGTGGAATCCTCGCTCACGGTGGTGGTCTCTCCCCTGATCGCCCTGATGCACGATCAGGTGCAGCAGATGCTCGGCTTCGGTGTCGCCGCCGCCACCCTCAACTCCTCCGTGCCCGAGGCGACTTCGCGCGAGACCTGGCGCCAGATACGCTCCGGCGATCTGCGCCTCCTCTTCGTCTCGCCCGAGCGGCTGATGATGGAAGGGCTGATGGATGCCCTGCGGGGCGCCGGCGTTCGGCGCCTCGCCGTGGACGAGGCTCACTGCGTCTCGCAATGGGGCCACGATTTCCGACCCGAATACCGCGATCTGTCGCGCGCGCGCGAGGCGCTCGGCAACGTCCAGACCGTGGCGCTCACCGCCACCGCCGACAAGGCGACGCGGGCCGACATCACCGAGCGGCTGTTTCCCGCGGGCCGCGAACTCAAGGCGTTCGTCCATTCCTTCGACCGGCCGAACATCCGTCTGACCTTCGTGCCGAAGGACAACCCCACCCGGCAGATCGAGCGTTTCCTCAAGCACCGCCGCTCCGAGAGCGGAATCATCTACTGCTCCTCGCGAAAGCGTACGGAGCAGCTCGCCGAAAGCCTTGCCAAGGACGGCTTCAACGCCCTGCCTTATCACGCCGGCCTCGACCAAGGCACGCGGATGAAGAACCAGGACACGTTCCTGCAGGAGGACGGCGTGGTGATGACGGCGACCGTCGCCTTCGGCATGGGCATCAACAAGCCCGACGTGCGCTTCGTCTGCCACGCCGACATGCCGTCCAACGTCGAGGGCTACTACCAGGAGATCGGCCGCGCCGGCCGCGACGGCCTGCCCGCCGACACCCTCACCATCTACGGCCTCGACGACATGTCGCTCCGCCGGCGGCAGATCGACGAGAAGGAGGTGCCGGACGAGCGTCGCCGCGTCGAGCGGCGCAAGCTCGAGGCGATGATCGCGCTGTGCGAGGGCGCCACCTGCCGCCGCCAGTCGCTCCTCGGCTATTTCGGCGAGGCGAGCGAGCCGTGCGGACGCTGCGACCTGTGCCGCTCGGGCGTCTCCCTCGTCGACGCCACGGTGCCGGCGCAGAAGCTGCTCTCGGCCATCGTCCGCACCGGCCAGCGCTTCGGGGCGGCATATGTCTGCGATGTGGTCCACGGCAAGGAATCCGACCCGATCCGCCGCAACGGCCACGCGTCGCTCAAGACCTTCGGGGTCGGCGCCGACAAGCCTGTCGCGGCTTGGCGCGCCATGCTGCGGCAGCTCTTCGCCGCGGGCGCCGTGTCCGAGAACGGCGACGGCTTCGGCGGGCTCTCACTCACCGACAAGGGCGAGGCGATCCTGTTCGGCCGCGAGACCATCCAGATGCGGCCGGACCCCGAGCCGAAGGTCGCCGAGCCGCGCGACCGCAAGCGCGCGGCCTCACGCGACGATGCCAGCCTCGATCTCGACCCGGCCACCGAGGCCCTGTTCCAGCACCTGCGCGGCTTGCGCGCCACCATCGCGCGCGCCGAGGGCATCGCCGCCTTCATGGTGTTCCCCGACCGCACCCTCATCGAGATGGCGCGCTCCAAACCCGTCGATCTCTACGCCCTGCGCACGGTCCACGGCGTCGGCGAGCGCAAGCGCGAGGCCTATGGCGCACGCTTCGTCGAGGCCATCGCCGAGTTCCTGTCGCACGCCCCAGCCGGGTCTTCGTGATGCGGTTTCGCACTCGTCGGACGGGATCTTGATCGTGTAGGGACGGGCGTGGTCGCCGCTGCGACCGCCGAGACCCGCGTTCCATCGCATCATCGGACGGACAGCCCCATCGCTCAGGACGCCCCCTCGGCCGAGACCAGGCCGCGCCACATCTTCTACATGCCGGGCTTCGATCCGCGCGCGCCCGAGACCTACTGGGGCCTGTTCCGTCGCGAGAGTCGTCTGACCGCAGCCCGGCGCGGCATGGCGATCACGGTGGGCGATCCTGAGCGCTCGGCCGACGGCCTGCGCCTCGACTGGCGCGTGGAGGCCGACGGCACCGAGACCCGCTACACCCTGCTGCGCTGGGACGACATCGTCGCCGCCCGGTTTCCCCGTGGGAACGCGCGCCGCCTCCTCGCCGTGCCGGCCCTGTGGTGGCGACTCTGGCGCACGGGCTACGTTCGACGCTTCCGTCGCGAGGCGCGACGCTTTTCCCGGGTGATCGTCGGCGTCCACCTCATCTACCTGGCGCTGGTGGTCTTCAGCTTCGGGGCCGCGCTGGGTCTCGTCGGCCTGCTTCCTGACTGGACGCGCCCCTGGTCCTGGCTCTCGGCGCCGGCGCTCGCCTACGCGATCCTCGCCGGGCTCATGGCGGTGACGCGGGGAAAGCCGTTCTACGTCGCGCATCTCGTCGACGACACCGCCTTCACCCACGACCATGCCGACGGGCGCGAGGCGCGGATGAATGCGCGCCTCGACGCCTTCGCCGATCTCATCCGGGCGGCGGACGGGCGGGCCGGCGAGATCGTGGTCATCGGCCATTCCTCTTCGAGCTTCCTCGGCATCGAGGTCCTCGACCGGGTGCTCGCCCGCGATCCCGAGTTCGGCCGGCGCGGTACCCCGGTCTCGTTCGTCAGCATCGGTAGCGTGATTCCCTGGATCACCCTCGACCCCCGGGCCGTGGCGATGCGGGCGTCCCTGGCGCGGGTCGCCGCCTGCGATGCCGTCGGCTGGCTCGATGTCCGGGCGAAATGGGACTGGCTCTCCATCCACAAGCGCAATCCCCTGAGCGCCTCGCGGGTGCCGGCGCCAGCGGCGCACCGGCCGGTGGAAATCCACGTCCGCATCGAGGATCTCATCGAGAAGCGCATCCTCAAGCGGCGCAAGTGGAACCTGTTCCGCATGCACTTCCAGCTACTCATGTCGAGCCGCGACCCGCACGCGTTCGACTACGTCGCCTTCGTCGCCGGGCCCGAGCCGGTCCACGCCGCGATCCGGCGCTGGCGCGACGGCGCGGAACATCCCAAGGCCCGTGTGACGGAGCAAGGGCCCGTGTGACGGAGGAATCCGCCGTTCCATGAGGTGCATGGAACGGTCGCGCGACGATCGCGTGTTGCCAGGGCGCGCCCTAACGCTCTAGAGCCGTCTCGACCGAGACGGCCGAACTGGATCGTGTCGAGAGGGGCCGCATGTTCCGCAACGATGTTCCGATCACCCCCGAACTGGTGCGCCAGCACGGCCTGACGCCCGACGAGTACGACCGCTTCCGCGGCCTCATCGGGCGCGACCCGACTCTGACCGAGCTCGGCATCGTCTCGGCCATGTGGAACGAGCACTGTTCGTACAAGTCCTCGCGCAAGCACCTGCGCGGCCTGCCGACCAAGGCGCCGTGGGTGATCCAGGGGCCGGGCGAGAATGCCGGCGTCATCGACATCGGCGACGGCCTGGCCTGCGTCTTCAAGATGGAGAGCCACAACCACCCGAGCTTCATCGAGCCCTATCAGGGCGCGACGACGGGCGTGGGCGGCATCCTTCGTGACGTGTTCACCATGGGGGCGCGCCCCATTGCGGCACTCAACGCCCTGCGCTTCGGCTCGCCGGACCATCCGCGCACCCGCCACCTCGTCTCGGGCGTGGTCGCGGGCATCGGCGGCTACGGCAATTCCTTCGGCGTGCCGACGGTGGGCGGCCTCATGGGATTCCATTCGCGCTACGACGGCAACATCCTCGTCAACGCCATGGCGGTGGGTTTGGCCAAGACCGACGCGATCTTCTACGCGGCGGCCACCGGCGTGGGTAACCCCATCGTCTACCTCGGCTCGAAGACCGGCCGCGACGGCATCCACGGCGCCACCATGGCGTCGGCCGAGTTCGACGACGCGTCGGAGTCGAAGCGCCCCACCGTGCAGGTCGGCGACCCCTTCGCCGAGAAGCTGCTGCTGGAGGCCTGCCTCGAACTCATGGCGTCGGGCGCCGTCATCGCCATTCAGGACATGGGGGCCGCCGGCCTCACCTGCTCGGCCGTCGAGATGGGCGCCAAGGGGGATCTCGGCGTCGAGCTCCACATCGAGAAGGTCCCGGCCCGCGAGGCCGGCATGACCGCCTACGAGATGATGCTGTCGGAGAGCCAGGAGCGCATGCTCATGGTCCTCAAGCCCGGCATGGAGGCCGAGGCGCAAGCCATCTTCGTGAAGTGGGGCCTCGATTTCGCGATCATCGGGCACACCACCGACACGCTGCGCTTCGTGGTCAAGCACGACGGCGTGGTGATGGCCGATCTGCCGATCAAGGAACTCGGCGACGAAGCCCCGCTCTACGACCGGCCCCACATCGCCAACACCCACCAGCCGGTGATCCTGGCGGCCGACGTGCCCGAGACCGTGGGCAGCGCGGAGGCCCTGAAGCGCCTCGTCGGCTCGCCGGACCTGTCCTCGAAGCGCTGGGTCTACGAGCAGTACGACCATTTCATCGGCGGCAACACCGTGCAGAAGCCCGGCGGGGATGCGGCCATCGTGCGCGTCGAGGACGGCCCCAAGGGCCTCGCCATGACCGCCGACGTGACGCCGCGCTACTGCGAGGCCGATCCCGTCGAGGGCGGCCGGCAGGCCGTGGCGGAGGCCTGGCGCAACATCACGGCGGTGGGCGGCACGCCGCTCGCCATCACCGACAACCTCAATTTCGGCAACCCCGAGAAGCCCGAGGTGATGGGCCAGCTCGTCGGCTGCCTCAAGGGCATCGGCGAGGCCTGCCTCGCCCTCGACTTCCCCGTCGTGTCCGGCAACGTCTCGCTCTACAACGAGACCAACGGGGTGGGCATCCTGCCGACCCCGACAATCGGCGGCGTCGGCGTCCTCGCCGACGTGACCCGCCACGCCACCCTGGCGCTCAAGCGCGAAGGCGACCTCCTGGTGCTCGTCGGCGACACCGCCGGCTGGCTCGGCCAGTCCGTCTACCTCGCGGTGATCGCCGGCCGCGAGGCGGGCGCGCCGCCGCCCGTCGATCTCGCCGCCGAGCGCCGCAACGGCGATTTCGTGCGCGGCCTCATCGTCTCCGGCCAGGTCGACACCGTGCACGATCTCTCGGATGGCGGCCTCGCCGTCGCCGTGGCCGAGATGGCCATGGCGGGCGGCATCGGCGCGGCACTTCCCGAGGTGCCGGCCGGCATGGCGACGCACGCCTACCTCTTCGGAGAGGATCAGGCCCGCTATCTCCTCGCCGTCGATGCCGAGACCGCGCCCGACCTCCTCTACAGCGCCACGGCGCAGGGGATCGACGCCCTCGTGGTCGGCGTGACGGGGGGCGATCGCATCACCCTGCCGGGCGGCGAATCCATCGCCGTCGCCGACCTGCGCGAAGCCCACGAGGGCTGGTTGCCCGCCTATATGGCGAGCCAGCCCGCCGGCGTTCCCGCATAAATCCCCGCTGTTCAGGAGGACTTCCCATGCCGATGGATGCGCGTGAGATCGAGGCGATGATCCGCGAGGCGCTGCCCGACGCCCGGATCGAGATCAAGGATCTGGCCGGGGACGGCGATCACTACGCCGCCACGGTCCTGTCCGCCGCCTTCAAGGGCAAGACCCGGGTGGCCCAGCACCAGATGGTCTACGGCGCGCTTCAGGGGCGCATGGGGGGCGTGCTTCATGCCCTTGCGCTCACCACGGGCGTCCCCCAGGATTGAGGGGCGCCCTTCGCGAAGCGAGGGACCTCACGGGGCGGACCGCATGGACCAGCCGAGCCTCTACGACGACGACATCGTGACCTGGGCCGAGCAGCAGGCGTCGACCCTTCGCGAACTCGCGCGCCGGCCGGACCTGTCGAACATCCTCGATTGGGAGAACGTCGCCGAGGAGATCGAGAGCGTGGGGCGTTCGCAGATCGGTGCCGTGGAAAGCCTGCTGGCACAGACTCTGGCGCATTTGCTCAAACGCTTGTCCGCGCCGGATACCCTCTCCGTCGAGCATTGGCGGAAGGAGGCCGGTACATTCCAGGTCGCCGCGTTCACCCGCTACGAGCGGTCGATGCGCCAGCGCCTGGACTGGGACAAGATCTGGTCCGTCGCTCAGTCGCAGGCCAAACTAGGCCTGACCACCTATGGGGATACTCTGCTCCCCCATCTGCCCGCCCGATGCCCTTTGGGACCGGACGACCTTCTCGTCGCGCCCTTCGACCTGGATGCCGCCCTCCGCGCCATCGCCGACGCGACGGCCTTGAAATCGACGAATCAATCCTGACCTCAACGGTGACGCACACCGTTCCCGACCATACGAGGATTCCCATGACCGACGCCAACACCGCCATCAAGACCGAGATCGAATCCCAGGACGTGGTCGTGTTCATGAAGGGCACGCCGCAATTTCCCATGTGCGGCTTCTCGGGCCAGGTCGTGCAGATCCTCAACCACCTCGAAGTGCCGTTCAAGGGCGTGAACGTCCTCGACGACATGGCGATCCGCGACGGCATCAAGGCCTTCTCCAATTGGCCGACGATCCCGCAGATCTACGTGAAGGGCGAGTTCGTCGGCGGTTGCGACATCACCCGCGAGATGTTCCAGTCGGGCGAATTGCAGCAGTTCCTGTCCGAGAAGGGCATCCCGGTGAAGGCCGCGACCACGGCCGCCTGAACGGGCACCCGAAACCCTGCGAATGGAAAGGGGCGCCGCGGGCGCCCTTTTTCGTGTCCGGCAACGGGTTGGCGCCTCCGGTCGTTGGTGTACCGGCACCACCATCCCGGAGCGATCGACCGATGCACGATGCCATCATCGTCGGTGGCGGACCCGCCGGCCTCAACGCGGCGCTCATCCTGGGCCGCTGTCGCCGATCGGTCCTGCTGATCGACTGCGGCGACCCCCGCAACGCCGCGACGCCCCGGACCTGGGGGTTGTTCACCCGCGACGGGACGCCACCCGCCGCCCTGCGGGCGCAGGGGCGGGCCGATCTCGCGCGCTACCCCACCGTGGAATGCCGCACCGCGGAGGTGACGGCGGCGCGCCGCGAGGGTGACGCCTTCGCGGTGGTTCTGGCCGACGGCCAAACGGAAACCGCACGCCGCCTCGTCCTCGCCACGGGGCTGCATCAGGACCTGCCCACGGTCGAGGGGTTCGACACCTACTGGACGCGCGGCGTCCACACCTGCCCGTATTGCGACGGCTACGAGAGCCGCGACCAGCCCCTGGTCGCCTACGGACACGGTCACGCCGGCGTCGGCCTCGCCCTCGAACTCACCGTCTGGAGCCGGGACGTGACCCTGTGCACCGACGACCGGGCCGACAGCCTGTCGGAGGCGGACCGCGCCCGCCTCGACCGCCACGGGATCGGGGTCGCCGACGGCGCCGTGGCGCGCCTGGCGGGGAATGGCGAGCGGGCGGAGCGGCTCGTGTTCGCGGACGGGACCGAGCGGCCGTGCCACGCCGTCTTCCTCACGCCCGGGGGATGCCGCCCGTCCGACCTCATCACGCAACTCGGCTGCGACCTGACCCCGAAGGGCATCGTGCCGACGGGGGATTACGAGGGCACCAACGTGCCCGGCCTCTACGTGGCGGGGGATGCATCCCGTCGGGTGCAATTCGCCGTGGTGGCGGCGGCCGAAGGCGCGATGGCGGCCTTCGCGATCAACACCGAACTTCTGAAGGACGACGCGGCGTGACCACCATTCGTGATTCGCAGCGGCCCGAATCACCCCCGAGCGAATCGGGCATCTTTGCGGCGCAACGGCGGCAAGCCCATCGACGGCGCCCGTCGGGCCGGCAGGGCGCTGCGGTGCATCATCAGTGATCCGATGTATTCGCGTGCGCGGCCGCACCCAATCAACGGCTCGAACTACGCAAATGTAAATTAATCATCAATCAACACGTGCGCCGGGAACTTATTGGCGTTATCCACGCTTTCTGCCAATGACCGGGTCGCGGCTCCCTTTGGAGACCTCAACGGCGCCGGGTCGGTGAACGCCATGCCAGTGTTCGAAGCCAAGAATCTCGATGCGGAGTTCGAGGGCCACGCCTTCCTCGCCGCGATCCTGCACCCCTCCCAGGAGGCGCAGACACGGGCACTCACGCACGGACGCAACCGCGCCCTGCGCGCCTCGATCATGGCCGACCCGATGACCATCGAGCCGCATTATCCCATGTGCCACTGCGACGTGGAGATCGAAGCGCAGGCGACCTGAGGCTCGGTCCTCGGCCGGCGCTGAACTGCCTCGACCATCGAGCCCGACCACCGGGGGAATTCGAGTCGCCTGCCCCAGACCGGGACGGCGGCTTTTTCATTGCGAACCGTGCCTCGGAAGGCCGGTACGGCTGACCAAATCCGGCGCAGCCTACCAAGCCTGCGGGGTGATCACGCCCTGGCGGGTCACGACGGCCCAGGCCCGGCCCCGGCGCTCGATGGTCTCGATGCGGCCGACGCCCGGGACCGTATCGCCGATTCCGACCTCGACGAGGCGGCGCTTGCGATCCTCCAGAACCGCGATGCCGTCGTAGACCTCGCGCACGGCCCAGTTGTCGCTGGCGGGCGGCTTCGACGCCGCCTGCGCCTTGGCATCTGCCTGCACCTTGGCTTCGGCCTGGATCTTGGCTTCGGCCAGGACCTTGTCGGCCTGGAATCTGTCGGTCTGGACCTTGGCGTCCGGAAGCGATCCGGTGACCGTGGGCTCCGGCTTCACGGCGGCCGGTGCCGTTGAGGCGCTTCGCTTCTCGACCTGGGCGGTCAGGGTCGCGAGGCGCCCGGCCTGGTCCTTCTCGGTCTGTTCGAAGCGTTCGCTCAGGGTCGCGAACTTGGCGGCGAGGGTCTGTTCCGTCCGGGCGACGCGATCGACCACGGCGGTGCTGCGGGTCCGCGCCTCCGTGCGGGCCGCGTCGACGGTCTCCTGCGTGTGCGCGACGGCCTTGCCGACCTGCCCAAGGGCCGTGGTCAGGCGTTCGGTCTCGGCCTGCGCCGCGCCGAGCTGGCGCTGGATGTCGGCCATCGCTCCCGTCGCACGGTCGTCGCCCGTCGCCGCGAGGCGGCTCGCGCCGGCGCCGACGACCCCCCCGAGGAGCAGGGCCGCCCCGACGAGGCCGGCGAGACGCGGATCGATCCGGCGAAAGGCAGGCACCGCCGCGCCCAAGCGCGAGGTGTTCCCGAGCGCGGCGTCCCCCGTGGCGGGCTTGGCCGCAGCCTTCGTCCTGGCGCCCATCACCGCCCGCTTGAGCAGGGCTTCCGGCGAGGTGTCCGACGCCGTTCCGACCGTGTCCGTCATGACCAATGCTTCCCGAAGATGTCAGGAAGCATTGGTTAAGCATGCTTGTTTACGGAAGGGTTACCAAGGTGGGCCCGTCCATCAGGCGGCCAGCCCCCGCTTGCGCAGGAGCGGGTCGATGCTGGGCAGCCGCCCGCGGAAGGCCGTGTAGGCCTCGCCCGGATCGCGCAGGTTGCCGGCGCCGTAGACGAACTTGCGCAGACGCGCCGCCGTCTCCGGATGGAAGATGTCCCCGGCTTCGCGGAACGCGTCGAAGGCGTCGGCGTCGAGCACCTCCGACCACAGGTAGCTGTAATAGCCCGCCGCGTAGCCGTCCCCGGAGAAGATGTGGGCGAAGTGCGGGGTCCGGTGCCGCATGGCGATCTCGGCCGGCATGGCGATGCGCTTGAGGGCGTCCGCCTCGAAGGCCAGCACGTCGAGGCCGGCCTCGCCGGCATTCGACAGGTGCAGGGTCATGTCGACGATGGCCGACGACGTGTACTCGATGGTGGCGAAACCCTGGTTGAAGGTGCGGGCCGCCAGCAGGCGCTTCAGCAGGTCTTCGGGCATCGGCTCGCCGGTGCGGTGGTGGCGGGCGTGCCGGCGCAGGACCTCGGGCTGTTCGAGCCAGTGCTCGTAGAGCTGCGACGGCAGCTCGACGAAATCACCCGCCACCGCCGTGCCGGCCAGCAGCGGATAGGTCACGTCGGAGAGGAGCCCGTGCAGGGCGTGGCCGAATTCGTGGAACAGGGTGCGGGCGTCGTCGAAGGACAGCAGCGTCGCCTCGCCCTCGGGGGCTTTGGCGAAGTTCATCACGTTGACGATGATCGGCCGGACCGTGCCGGCGAGGCGCTCCTGCGAGCGGAAGGCGCTCATCCAGGCGCCGCTGCGCTTCGACGCGCGGGCGAAGTAGTCGCCCAGGAACACGCCGACGTCCGAGCCGTCGGCGTCGCGCACGGCCCAGGCGCGCACGTCCGGGTGGTAGCGCGGCACGTCCGCGAGTTCCTCGAACTGCAGCCCGAACAGGCGCGTCGCCGTGTCGAAGGCGGCCGCGATGACCCCGTCGAGGGGCAGGTAAGGCTTGATCTCGCCCTCGTCGAGATCGTGCTCGGCCCGGCGCAGCTTCTCGGCGTAGTGGCGCCAATCGTGGCGGGCGAGGCTGAAGTTGTGCCCCTCCGCCTGGACCAGCCCCTGGAGCCGGTCGCGCTCGGCCGCCGCCTGCTGGTGGGCCGGCGTCCAGACGTTGCGCAGGAGGTCCATGGCGTTGTCCGGGGTGCCCGCCATGGTGTCGGCGAGCTTGAAGTGGGCGAAGCTGTCGAAACCGAGGAGGCGGGCGCGCTCGGCGCGGAGCGCCACGATCTCCGCGATGATGCCGCGGTTGTCGGTCTCGCCCCCGGTCTCGCCGCGCTTCGACCACGCTTCGTAGGCGCGCTCGCGCAGGTCCCGGCGGGTGGAGAACACCAGGAAGGGCTCGATGAGGGAGCGCGACAGGGTGATGACGTGGCCGTGCTTGCCCCCGCGCTCCTTCGCGGCGGCGGCGGCGGCATCGCGCAGGAAGTCGGGCAGGCCGGCGAGATCGTCGGCGCCGTCGAGGGGCAGGGCGAAGGCGCCCTCGTCGGCGAGCAGATTCTGGCTGAAGCTGGTGCCGAGCTCCGCCATGCGGCCGGCGATCTCGGCCATGCGGGTCTTGGCCTCGGGGGCGAGGTCGGCGCCGGAGCGGCGGAAGCGCGTGCGGTAGCGGTCGAGCACCCGGCGCTCCTCCGGCCCGAGATCCTCGGCGTCGGCATCGACGGCGGAGATGCGGGCCCAGAGATCCGGGTTGAGGTAGATGGCGCTGCCGTGGCGGGCGAGGCGCGGGGTGATGGCGCGCTCCACCGCCTGGAGGTCGGGGTTGGTGTGGCTGCCGCTGAGGTTGAAGAACACGCCCGCGACCCGGTCGAGGGCGTGGCCGGCCCGCTCCAGGGCACCGACGGTGTTGTCGAAGCGCGGCGCCTCGGGGTTCTTGGCGATGGCGTCGATCTCGGAATTGTGGGCGGCGAGCGCCGCCTCGAAGGCCGGGAGGTAATGGGCGGGCGCGATGCGCTCGAACGGCGGCAGGCCGTGGGGCGTCGCCCAGTCGCGCTCGGCGAAGGGGCCGAGGGAGGCGGTGGACGTCGAGGGGGTACCGGCGGTCATGGTCATCCTGGGTCTATGGGCTCGGACGTGTCGGCCGCACGGTAGGCCCAAGTCCGGCGCGCGCAAGTCCGGCGCGCGCGAGGTCCGACGGTCGCGTGCGCGAGGCCGATGGTGCGCGGCTGTTGCGGCGCTGCCCTTGTCCCGGGGCGCCGATGCGCCGATCGTGCGGGCACCGTCGACCGCCTTGCAGGGTCGAGGTCCGGACAGGATTGGAACCGGATGCCCGCGCCCTCGCCCAAAGCCGCACCGGCCCTGTTCCGCTGCGGCCTCGTGATGCTGGCGCTCTGCGGGGGCGCCCGCGCGCAAGCCGGGACGGCGATCCCGGTGCCACCGCCGGCACCGCCGGCCCGCCCGGCGGAGCTCGTGACCGGTCCGCCCGAGCCCGGCCCGTCCCTCGACGCGCCGCGTCCGCCCGAGCGCCCGCCGGAACTGACCACCCCGGCCGTGAAGGCGCCCGAGATCAAGCCGGACGACACCAAGCCCGCGGAAACCAAAGCTTCCGAGACCAAACCCGCCGAGACCAAACCGGCAGAGCCCACGCCCCTGCCCCCGGCGCGTCCGCCCGAACTCTCCGGCGAGGCGGCCCTCGCCGTGACGGTCGCGGCGGCCGACGACACCGCCTGCCGCCAGCGCCTCGAGCGCCTCGGCGCCCGCTTCGAACCCGTGCCCGCCCTCTCGGACGGGCAGTGCGGCGCGGCACGGCCCCTGAAGATCACGGCGCTCGCGGGCGACCTCGCCCTGAACCCGCCCGCCACCCTCGTGTGCGGCGCCGCCGAGGCCCTGGCGCGCTGGGCCACGGAAGCGCAGACCCTGGCCGAGCGCGACCTGTCGCAGCCGCTCAAGGGCCTGAGCCTCGGCACCACCTACCTTTGCCGGGGCCAGAACCACGATCCCGACGCCAAGCTGAGCGAGCACGCCTTCGCCAACGGCATCGACGTCATGGGCTTCACCTTCGCGAACCGCGCCGTCATCGCCGTAGCCCCCCTGCCCGAGGGCACGCCGGAGGCGGCCTTCCTCGCCCATGCCCGTGCCAAGGCGTGCGGCTTCTTCCGCACGGTCCTGGGGCCGGGCACGGACGCGGCGCACGCCAACCACTTCCACCTCGACGAACGCGAACGTACCGCCGGCCACCGCCTCTGCCAATAATTCCCATCGGCGGAACGGCTTGCGGTCGGTCACGCTTGTTCCGGCGCGTGGGCGACGGCGCCCCGGGCAGGATGCGGACGCTGGACGATGCGTAGATTTTCGATGATGGGCGGCGTCTCTCTGCTGGCCCTGGCCTGCCTCGCCGGCGGCGTGGCGGCGGCTCCGGACAAACAAGCCGCCGGCCAGGAAGCCCTCGGTAAGGAACCTCCCGGCAAAGCCGACGCGGCTTCGTCGGCCCTCACCCGCGACGCCATCGAGGCCGCCGCCCCGGCATCCGCCAGCAAGTCTTCCGACACAAAGCCCTCCGACGGCGAAAAAGTCCGTAACGAAAAAGTCCGTAACGAAAAGGTCCGGACTAAGAAGACCGCCAAGGCCGACGACAAGCGGCCCGATCCGCTTCTGGTGAAGGTGCAGGTTCTCCTCGACCGGGCACGGTTCTCCCCCGGCGCCATCGACGGGCGCGACGGCGAGAACATGCGCGGCGCCCTCGCGGCCTTCGCCACGGCCAACGGCCTGCCGGCCACCGAGGCGGTGAACGCGGAGGTGTTCGAGAAGCTCGCGGCGACCAGCACCGAGCCGGTGACGGCCGAGTACACCCTGACGGAGGCCGACGTGGCGGGGCCCTACGTGGCCACGATCCCGCCCAAGATGGAGCGCCAAGCGGACCTCGAGGCCCTATCCTACACCAACCCGCGCGAGATGCTGGCCGAGCGGTTCCACATGGCCCGCGCCCTGCTCGTGGCCCTCAACCCCGACAAGCCCCTCGACAAGGCCGGTACGGTGATAACCGTCGCGGCGGTACCGGCCCTGGAGACGGGCAAGCCCAGACCGGACGAGAAATCCAAACCGGAAGAAAAATCCAAGGCCGACGATAAATCCAAGGCCGACGACACGTCGAAATCCGAGGACAGGCCGACGAAGGACGTCGCCCGCATCACCGTCGACAAGACCACCCGGCACGTGCGTGCCTTCGACAAGGCCGGCAAGCTTCTGGCGTTCTATCCGGCCTCCATCGGCAGCGCCGAGAAGCCGGCGCCGTCGGGCAACACCAAGGTGAAGGGCGTCGCCTTCGCGCCGACCTACACCTACAACCCGAAATACGCGTTCAAGGGCGTGAAGACGAAGGAGAAGTTCACGATTCCCCCTGGCCCCAACAATCCCGTGGGCGTGGTCTGGATCGATCTCGCGATCCCGTCCTACGGCATCCACGGCACGCCGGAGCCCGAGAAGGTCGGCAAGACCGAATCGCACGGCTGCATCCGCCTCACGAACTGGGACGCGCGCAGCCTCGCCCTGCGCGTCGCCCCGGGCACCGAGGTGGCGTTCAAGGACGATTGATCCGGAACGCCGCCGCCAGCCCGAGCAGGGCGGCGTCGCCGAGGAAGGCCAGGGCCGCCGTGGCGGCGGCCCCCTGGAGCATCGGTACGGTGTTCTGGTTCTGCAACCCGGCGACGATGGGGGTGCCGAGGGTGGAGGCGCCCGCGAGCGCCCCCACGGCGGCGGTGGCCACCGCCAGCACCAGGGCCGTGCGCAGGGTCTCGACGATCTCTGACGCGGCGAGGGGGAGTTCGACGGAAAACAGGATCTGCTGGCGGGTCATCCCCATGGCCTCCGCCGCCGCCATGGCGTCGCGCGAGACCGCCTCCAGGGCGCCCACGGTGCCGCGCAGGGCCGGCATCACCCCGTAGGCCACGAGTGCCAGCAGGGTCGGCGGTCCGCCGAACCCGAGGATCGGCAGGGCGAGGGCCACCACCACCACGGGCGGCACCGCCTGCGCGCCGGCCGCGAGGCCGTCGATGGCTGGACGGAAGGCGGCGCCGGCCCGGCGGGTCGCCAGGATGCCGAGGCCGAGCCCGAGGGTCGTCACCAGCCCGAGGCCGGTCCCCGCGAGCACGAGGTGCTGCACGGCGAGGGCGAGGAGGCGGTCGAAATCCAGCGCCCGGCGCGGTGCCTCGCCGAGGAGTTTCGCGAGTTCGGTCGCGACCACCGGATGGCTGACGGCCGCCAGGACAAGGCCGATGAGGCCGATGGGCACCATGCGCCGCAGCCTCATGCGGGCGCTCCGACGCGCATCCGATCTTCCACCCCGCTCAACGCCCGCTCGGCGACCAGGGACAGGGCGATCACCGGCACGGCGCCGAGGAGGATGAGATCGGGGGCGAACTGCGCCATGCCGTCGAACACGATGCGGCCGAGGCCGCCGGCCCCGATGAGGGCGCCGAGGGTGGCGAGGCCGATGGCCTGGACCGCAGCGACCCGCAGGGCGCCGACGAGTTGCGGCGCACCCAGCGGCAGGCGCAGGCGTACGAGGATCTGTGCGTCCGTGAGACCCAAGGCCCGCGCCGCGTCGAGGCTGTCGGGGTCGGGCGCCCGCAACGCCGAAGCGAGGCCGCGCCACAGGGGCAGGAGCAGGTAGGCGGCGATGCCGACCACGGCCGGTCCCGGCCCGAGGGCGGAGAGGCCGAGTTCGCGCAGCGCCGGCACCGCCCGCAGGAGGCCGCCGGTGAGTGCCACCAGGGCGCCGAGCAGGGCCACCGCCGGCACCACCTGAAGCCCCCCGACCACGATCCCGACGAGATCCTGGCCGCGCCGCCACAGGGAGAGCCCGATCGTCACGGGGATCGCCAGCGCGAGGGCGCCGCCCGCCAGGGCGAGATGCTCGACGAAGGCGGCGTGCAGGGCCGCGCGCCGGCCCGCATACTCGACGGCGAGCGACAGGGCCGCGAAGGTCCCGGCCCGCCCGGCCACGATCAGTCCGACCCCGACGAGGAGCACGATACCGAGCCCGAGGCCGGGACGGCGCCCGCGTTGGACGGCGACCCCAAGGGCCGCGGCGAGCAGGGCGGCGGCGAGCCACGCCCCGGCGCCGAGACCGGCCCGCGCCGCCGGAGGCTCGGCCGCCATCCGCAGGGCGGCGCCGTGTCCGATTCCCCAGGCCAGAAGCCCGGCGGCGGCGAGGAGCAGGGCCAGGGCGACGGCACCGGCCCGGCCTCCGGATGCGGATGCCAGGAGGCCCGCCGCGGGGGCGGACAGGACGAGCACCCCCGGCAGGGCGGGCCCGAGACCGGCCCAGCCGGCCACCGGAACGCCGGGAACCAAGCGATTGGCCGCGATGGTGAGCAGCGGCCCGTGGACGAGGGCTGCCCCTAGGCCGACGAACCAGGCGAGCGCCAGCACAGCCGGCAATCCGCGCGCGGCACCGGCCGCCCGTCCGTGGGCCTGTCCGGGGGCGCTCATCTCAGGAACCCGCGCTCCGTCAGGTAGGTGCGCGCCACGGTCTCGGCCACGACGCCCTCCACGGTGATGCGGGCGTTTAGCCCGCGCAGGGTCGGGGCGTCGAGGCCGGTGAAGATGCGGGCGAGGGCTGGGCGGATCTCGGGGTGGCGGGAGAGGGTTCCGGCCCGGATCACCGGCGCGACCTCGTAGACGATCTGCGCGCCCTTCGGGTCCTCCATCACCACGAGGTCCAGGGCATCGAGGGCCCCGTCCGTGCCGTAGACCATGCCGGCATCGACGCCGCTGATCCCCTGCGCCGCCGCGCGGGCCGTCACCGCCGTGTCGCCGCCCGGCAGGCTGACGATGCGATCCAGCGGCATCCGGAACCCGTAGGCGGCCTCGAAGGACGGCAGGGCGGCGGGGCTCTCGACGAACTCCGTCGAGGCGGCGAGCCGGATCAGGCCCCGCCCCACGGCCCGGGCGAAATCCGCCATGGTGGCGAGCCCTTCGCGCCGGGCGAGGGCACCGTTCACGGCGATGAGCCAGGTGTTGTTGGCCGGCGCCCGATCGAGCCAGACGAGGCCGCGGCCCGCATCCGCGCGGGCGATGGCGGCGAACGCGCCGTCCGACGTCTTCCAGGCGGGGTCGGACACCGTATCGGTGAAGAACGCCCCGTTGCCGGTGTATTCGGGATAGAGGTCCACCTCGCCCGACAGCAGGGCGTTGCGCACGATCAGCGTCGGGCCGAGGCCGAGCTTCGTCACCACCGCCAGGCCGAGGGCTTCGAGCGCCAGGGCGATCATCGCCCCCGTCAGCGCCCCCTCCGTGTCGCTTTTGGAGGCGACGACGAGGGGGGCAGCGCTCCGCGCCGGTCGTGACGGGGCAACGGCCGCTCCCGCAAGGCCCGCGAGCAGGATGCGCCGGTCGAGGACGTGTGGGCGAGGTGGAAACCGTTCCGACATAAATCCCTTCACCCCCGGTGCGGGGATCCTATTCCGGCCGGCTGAGACGCAAATGTATCACTTCGTAACATCAACGTCTTTCGGCGTCGTCCGGAGCCGGGGAAGCGCTTGACACGCTCGGCGGAACGGGCGACGGCTCGCTTCGTCCCGGAACGGCCCACGTCGTACCGGATCTTCGGCAATGTTGTCGCGCTCGCGGTCGAGGGTGGAAGCACCTGAGCCGAGGTCGATCCAAGACTCCTCTTTGTAGACGACGTTTCCGAACCCGGAACGAATCGAAGGGAAGAAGCCCCGGCGTGAGTGCTCAAGTGGACGAAGACCTTCTGAACGGGGCTCGCGTGCTTGTCGTCGAGGACGAGGCGGCGATCTCGATGCTGCTCGAGGACATGCTGCTCGATTTCGGATGCACGGTGGTGGGCCCCGCCGCCCGCCTTTCGACGGCCCTCGAGATGGCGCAGGTCGAGAACTTCGAAGTGGCGATCCTCGACGTGAACGTCGCCGGCGAGCCGATCTATCCGGTGGCCGAGGCCATCGTGAAGCGCAACCTCCCCATCGTGTTCTCCACGGGCTACGGCGGTGCCGGCATCCGCGAGCCGTTCCGCGATCGTCCCGTCGTGCAGAAGCCGTTCAGCCAGGCCGACCTCAAGCGCACCCTACTCGCCGCCGTCGCCGCCGCGCGGGCCTGACTCTCACCGCCCGTCCAGGGGAAACGCGTCGGCCACGTGGGCCGGCCAGCGCCCCGGTGCGACCAGCACCGCATCCGCCCGCAGGGTGAACCCGGCATGGGCCGGATGCGCCGTGATCCAGCCCCGCACCGTGCGCGAGAACCGTGCCCGCTTTCGCCCGTCGATGGCGTCGAGGGCCGTCGCCAGGTCCGCCCGTGCCTTCACCTCGACGAACGCGATGGTGCGTCCGCGGCGGACCACGAGGTCGATCTCGCCGCCCACGGCGGCGTAGCGCCGGGCCAGCGGCCAGTAGCCCTTCAGCAGGAGCGCCAGCAGCGCGCGGGTCTCGCCCGTGAGGCCGCGTCCGTGGGTGGCGCGCCGCCGGGCGGCATCCTTGGTGCGGGGCTCAGGCCTCGTCATCGGTCCGCCGGGACAGGGCCAGGGCGCGGGCATAGACCACCCGGCGCGGCTGGCCGGTCTCGTCGGCCACCAGAGCGGCGGCGTCCTTGATGGAGTGGCGGGCGAGCGCCGCCGTCAGGGCGGCATCGAGGCCCGCATCGGTCTCGGCCTGATCGGGCTCCTCGGTGCCGGTGCCGATGATCACCACGATCTCGCCCCGCGGCGCCCCCTCCTCCGCGAAGGTCGCCGCGAGGCCGCCGAGGCTGCCGCGCCGGATGGTCTCGTAGAGCTTGGTCAGTTCACGGGCGACCGCCGCTGGGCGATTGGACCCCAAGACCTCGGCGGCGTCGACGAGCATCTCGGGCAGGCGGTGGGGCGATTCGAACAGCACCAGGGTGCCGGGGACCTGCGCCAGCGCCTCCAGGCGGTTGCGGCGCGCGCCCGCTTTCTGCGGCAGGAAGCCCTCGAAGAAGAACCGGTCCGTGGGCAGGCCGGCGGCGACGATGGCGGTCATCACCGCCGACGGGCCGGGGATCGGCGTGATCCGGATGCCGGCCTCGATGGCCGCCTGGACGAGCTTGAACCCGGGGTCGGAGACCAGGGGCGTGCCCGCGTCCGAGACCAGGGCCAGGGCCTCGCCGGCCTGCATCCGGGCGATCATCCGCTCGCGCACGGCGGCGTTGGAATGCTCGTGATAGGCCACCAGCGGCGTGGTGATCCCGTAATGCATCAGCAGGGTGCGGGTGACACGGGTGTCCTCGGCCAGCACCGTGTCGGCCGCCGCCAGGGTGGCGAGCGTCCGGAACGAGACGTCCCTGAGGTTGCCGATGGGCGTCGCCACCACGTGCAGCCCCGGATCGAGGGGCTCGGCTTCCGCCGCGAGACCGAAGGCCGTGAAGGTGGAGATGGGCTTTGCCGGCCCCGCCGGGGCGTCCCGGCGCGGTCGGCCCGGCTTGTCGCTTCGCTGTGTCATGGCCGGGACCATGCCATGCCGGCGCCTCCGTGCGGAATGCGTGTATCCCCCGGCACGCACATTTACTTTTGCGAACGACACTCCCAACGTGACGGGACGCTCGGCGACAGGGGGGCCGCGATGACACGCGCGAAGTGGCGGCAGATGGGCGTCTGGGGCGTGGGTGCCCTGGCGTCGGCCTTGGCGCTGACCCTGGCGGGCTGCATCGGCGGCCCCGACGGCGGCCCGCGTGCCGGACGCCGGTCCGCGCCGCCCGTGGTCGCCGCGTCGCCGCCGGCCGATCTCCCCCCCACGGACTTGCCCCCGGGCGAGACCGGCCCGGGACCGGCCGCCTCCGGGACCCGGATCGGCACCGGCGCGGTGAAGGTCGCCCTCGTGTTGCCGCTGACGGGCCCCGGCGCGGCCGTGGGGGCGGCGCTCCGCAACGCCGCCGAACTCGCCGTCGAGGATTTCCAGAAACCCGACCTCCAGATCCTGGTGAAGGACGATCGCGGGACGGCGGATGGCGCCCGCGAGGCCGCCCAGGCGGCCCTGGCGGACGGGGCCGAACTCGTGCTCGGTCCGCTCTTCGCCGCCAACGTCCAGGCGGCGTCCGTGGCCACCCGCGCGGCGGGCAAGCCCGTCATCGCGTTCTCCACCGATGCGGCGGTGGCGGCGCGCGGCGTCTACCTCTTGAGCTTCCTGCCCCAGGCCGAGGTCGACCGCATCGTCGACGAGGCCGTGGCCAAGGGCCGGCGCTCCTTCGCGGCCCTGATTCCGGAGAACAGCTACGGCAACGCCGTCGAAGCGCAGGTCCGCGAGGCCGTGGCGCGCAAAGGCGCCCGTCTCGTCGGCATCGAGCGCTATGCGCCGGGCAATCCCGGTCCGGCGGTGGGGCGGCTCTCCGGCCTGATCACGGGCGGGGGCGCCCAGGCCGACGCCCTGTTCCTTCCCGATACGCCGGACGGCCTCGCCACCCTCGATCCGGTGCTCGCCAAGGCCGGGTTCTCGCCGGGCCGGGTCAAGCCCCTCGGCACCGCCGTGTGGAACGATCCCCGCGCCTTCGCCCTGCCCTCCCTCCAGGGTGGCTGGTTCGCGGCCCCCGACGCGGCGGGCTTCTCGAGCTTCTCGCAGCGCTATCAGGCACGGTTCGGGGCCGTGCCACCGCGGGTGGCGACCCTCGCGTACGACGCCGTATCGCTCACGGCGGCGCTCAGCCGGCAATTCGGCTCGCAGCGCTTCGCCGACACCACGCTCACCAACCCGTCGGGCTTCTCCGGCGTCGACGGCACCTTCCGGTTCCGGCCCGACGGCCCGAGCGACCGGACCCTCGCGGTCTACGAGATCCGCAGCGGCGCCCCCGCGGTGGTCAGCCCGGCGCCCCGGGTGCTCGGGCCCTCGGGGACGTGACCGGAGCCTCGGCCAACGAAGGGCGAACCGGTTCTCGGTGACGCCGATGCAGGCGGAGGAGCCTCGGCCAACGAAGGGCGAACCGGTTCTCGGTGACGCCGATGCAGGCGGAGGAGCCTGGACCGGCGAACCGGACGCCCGGTCGGCCCGGTGATTCAGGCGGCCAGCGCCGCCACGACGGCGTTGAGCACCGGGGCTCCGCGCGGGGTCGCGGCGATGCGGCCGCCGGCGCTCCGGGCGAGGAGCCCGTCGGCCACCAGGGTCTCGATCCGGGCGGCGTCGAGGACGCGGCCCTTGAGCGCGGCGTAGCGGGCCGGGTCGATGCCCTCCGACAGGCGCAGGCCCATCATCAGGAATTCGTCGCCCTGGTCGGCCGGCAACAGCCGCTCCGTCTCGATGATGCCGTGCCCGTCGCGCTCGACCCGGGCGAGCCACGCTTCGGGTGCCCGCTCGGTGACGGTGCCGAGCCGCCCGTCAGGGGCCACGAGGCGCCCGTGGGCGCCGGGGCCGATGCCGGCGTACTCGCCGTAGCGCCAGTACAGGAGGTTGTGGCGCGACTGTGCGCCGGGGCGGGCATGGTTCGATATCTCGTAGGCCGGGAGCCCCGCCCGGTCGCAGACCTCCTGGGTCACGTCGTAGAGGGCGCGGGCATGTTCGTCGTCGGGCGGCACCAGCTTGCCGGCGGCGGCGAGGCCGAAGAACGGCGTGCCGGGCTCGATGGTGAGCTGGTAGAGCGAGAGGTGCTCGGCCGCCCGGGCGATGGCCCCCTCGAGTTCCGCGCGCCACGCCGCGAGGCCCTGGTCGGGCCGGGCATAGATGAGGTCGAAGGAGTAGCGCTCGAAATGCGTCGCCGCGACCCGCACCGCCGCCATGGCTTCCTGCGCGGTGTGGAGCCGGCCCAGGGCCTTCAGGGCGGCATCGTCCATGGCCTGGACGCCGAGCGACACCCGGTTGACGCCCGCCGCCCGGTAGCCGCGAAACCGCTCCGCCTCGACGCTCGTCGGGTTGGCCTCCAGGGTGATCTCGACGTCAGGCGCGACGGCCCACGCGCCCGCGACGGCATCGAGCAGCCCCGCCACGGTGGCGGGCCGCATCAGGGAGGGCGTGCCGCCGCCGAGGAACACGCTGGACACGGTGCGGCCGGGCGTCCGCGCGGCCATGTGGGCGATCTCGGCCCGGAAGGCCGCGAGGTAGCGGACCTCGTCCACGGGCGCGTGGCGCACGTGGCTGTTGAAATCGCAGTACGGGCACTTCGCGGCGCAGAAGGGCCAATGGACGTAGACCCCGAAGCCCGCGTCGCGGGTCGGATGGTCCGGGCCTGTCGGTTCGGTCATGGCCGCGATGTGCGCGCGCGCCGCGCGTTTGGCAATCCCGACCTTTTTTCCGGATGCGCCGCCGCGTGCCGCCGCCGGATGCCCCCGCCTGTGTCGAACTGAACCAACGCGGCCGGTTTTCCTGCGCGAATACGCTGATGCGCTTCAGGCGAGATTAACCAAGCCCGTGCTTACTCACGGACACTTACGGTAAATCGTTCCCTTCACGGTGACTCCCGATTTCGTGTCAGGTCCGCGCGGTGCACCCGCGCGGACAGGGCTCGGCGCGGGCTGCCCGAACGGGACATGCGTATCGAGTTCGAGTCCCCATGACCTATGTCGCGCTCCGCTCGCACCGCTCTCCCCGGCAGGAGCGTCGCCGCCGCCGCAACCGCGTGCTGCTCGCCGTTTCGGTGGGCGCCCTCGGCCTCGCCGGAGCCCGCCTCGGCGGCGGGATCGACGCGGCGCCGATGAGCGTCGCAGCGGTACCGGCGAGCGTCGCAGCGGCGTCCGAGACGGCCGCCGCCCGGCCGCTGCCCGCCGACTACGCCTGGATGCTCGATCCCACGCCCGCCATCGGCGCCACCCTCCTCACCGGTCCCCTCTCCCTGGGGCCCCTGGCTTCGGGCTTCCAACGGGCCGAGCCGGCGCCGGCCGTCGACGTCCGGGTCGCCGCCGCCGATGCCCCGCCCGAGGCCGCCCCGCCCGAGGCCGCCCCTTCGGCGGTGCAGATGGCCGCGACCCCGGCGCGCTCCACGCCCGTCGCCGCTACCCTGCCACGCCCCGAGCAGGTCGCCCTGTCGGTGCCGCTGCCGATACCGTTGCCGGTCCCGCGCCCGGCCGAGTTCCGGCGCGCGCCCGTCGCCGTCACCGCGCGCCTCGCCCGGCGTCCCGCCCTGCCCTCGACCCAGAGCGTGTTCCGGGCGGCGGGCGTCGAGGAACCCTCCCTGTTCGATCGCATCTTCGGCGATGCCCCGGCCCCCACGGCCTACGCCTCCGTGGACGGTGCGTCGGAGGCGGTCCCGTCGCGCCAGCGCCTGGTTCCGGGGCCCGCCCCGGTGGCGGGCGGCGGCATCGCGATCTACGACATCACCGCCGGGCGGGTGACCCTGCCCAATGGCGAGGTGCTGGAGGCGCATTCGGGCCTCGGACCGAGCCAGGACAACCCGCGCAACGTGCATCTCACCATGCGGGGCGCGACGCCGCCCGGCACCTACGATCTGCGCGAGCGCGAGGCCCTGTTCCACGGGGTGCGGGCGATCCGCCTCAACCCCGTGGGCGGCCCCGCCGCGATCCACGGCCGCGTCGGCCTCCTCGCCCACACCTACATGCTCGGACCGAGCGGCGCGTCCAACGGCTGCGTGGTCTTTCGCGATTACAACCGCTTCCTGCAGGCGTATCTCCGCGGCGAGGTCCAGCGCCTCGTGGTGGTGGCCGGCAACGGCCAGGACGGACCGCCCCTGAACGGGCGTCGCTACGGCTTGGCGAGCCGCTGAGCATTTTCAAGCGAGGTGGATACCGGCTCGCGTGAAGAAAATGCGACCAAACAATAAGTTAGCGAATTTTCCGTGATCGGAGGATCATGGAAAATACTCTAGGGTGCCGGCGGCTCCGGCCGCCCCCTCAGGCCGGGCGCCGCAGGCAGGCTTAGATTGGCCGCCGCAGGCAGGCCCGGGCCAGGAGCACGAAGGCCCGCGCCCGGTGGGAAAGGGCGTCGCCCGTTTGCCAATCGACGCCGTGCTTTTCTTCCGAAGAAATCTCCCCGAACGTCCGGTCGTGGCCGTCGGGCAGGAACAGGGGATCGTAACCGAATCCGCTGGTGCCGCGCGGGGACACGATCTGCCCGAACACCCGGCCCTCGAAGGTCTCGGTGTGGCCGTCGGGCCAGGCGACGACGAGGGCGGAGACGAAGTGCGCCCGCCGCGTGGTGTCGCCACGCTTCTCCATCTCGGCCGCGACCCGCGCCATGGCGCCGCCGAAATCCTTCGACTCCCCGGCCCAGCGGGCGGAGAACAGGCCCGGCGCCCCGTCGAGGGCGTTCACGCACAGGCCGGAATCGTCGGCGAAGGCCGGCAGGCCGGAGGCCTGGGCCGCCGCGTGCGCCTTGATGGCGGCATTCTCCGAGAACATGGTGCCGGTCTCGTCCGGTTCGGGCAGGCCGAGCTCGCCGGCCGAGACCGCCGCGATCCCGAAGGGCGCCAGCAATTCGCGCATCTCCACGAGCTTGCCGGCATTGTGGGTCGCGACGACGACCCGGCCCGAGAGGATGCGGTGCTGGCTCATGCGGAGGCCTTCTTGTCCGTGACGCGCTTGTCGGCGGGTTCGCGCGCGATGGTGTCTTTCTGGAGAGCGACGAGGCGCTCGGTGCCGCCCTTGGCCAGGCGCAGGAGCGCCATGAGCTCCTCTTCCGAGAACGGCTTGCCCTCGGCGGTGCCCTGGACCTCGACGAGGCCGCCCGAGCCGGTGACCACGAAGTTGGCGTCGGTCTCCGCCCCCGAATCCTCGGCGTAGTCGAGGTCGAGCACGGGCACGCCCTTGACGATGCCGCAGGACACCGCCGCCACGTGATCGCGCAGGGGATCGACGGAGATGATCGAGCGGGCGCGCATCCAGGCGAAACAATCGTGCAGCGCCACCCAGGCGCCCGTGATGGCGGCCGTGCGGGTGCCGCCATCGGCCTGGATCACGTCGCAATCGACGGTGATCTGGCGCTCACCCATGGCCGGCAGGTTGGTGACGGCCCTGAGACTCCGGCCGATGAGGCGCTGGATCTCCTGGGTGCGGCCCGACGGCTTCCCCGAATTCACTTCGCGCCGGGTGCGCTCGTGGGTGGCGCGCGGCAGCATGGAATACTCGGCCGTGATCCAGCCCTTGCCGGAGCCGCGCAGCCAGGGCGGCCCGCGCTCTTCCAGGGAGGCGGTGCACAGCACCTTGGTCTCGCCGAAGGTGACGAGGCAGGACCCCTCGGCGTAGCGGGCCACGGCGCGCTCGAGGGTGACGGTGCGCAGATCGTCGTTGGCGCGCTTCGAGGGCCGCATCGCCGCTCTCCCGGTTGAGTGTCAGGACGCGGCTCTTAGGCGCCGGGCGCGGCTGCGGCAACGCCCCGACCGAAAAGGGCGCCCACCGGGCGCCCCTCCGAACGTCTCTCAGTAGAAGTGACGACGGCCGTAGCCGTGGTGGTGACCGCGGTGATGACCGAAGTGACGGCCGTAATGGCGACCCCGGTGATGGCCGAAATGATGGCCGAAGTGGCGGCGGTGGCCGTAATGGCGGTGGTGATGACGGTGATGACGGCCATAGCCGCCGTACTGGACCTCCGTGAGGGCGGCGGCCGGGCCGGCGACCTCCGTCGAGACCATGGCGGGGGCCGCCTGGGCGCCTTGGGGCGCGGCGACGAACATGGCGCCGATCATGGCCAGCACGATGGCCAAGGACCGGATCAGACCGGAACGGGATGTGTTGCGCATATGGGACTCCTGACGCCACGCGGGGCCGGCCTTACACGGACTTCGAGCTTGGCCGGACAGGTGAGCGGTGTGGAACGCACGATGGGCCCGGACGGCTTCATCGAAGCGCGGTTTTTCTTTTGGCCCATCGTTCCTGAAGGGCGGATGAAGCGTGCCCTGTCCCGCCGCAGCCCGCGTTCCGATGCGGACGCGCGCCGCCGCCTTGTGCGAGGGCCCCCGCGCGGACACAATCGTGGCCCAGGAAAACCGTCGTGACCGAGCCCGCCCGCCCCTTCTCCGCATCCCAGCCGATGCATGTCCTCGCCGCGCCCAACGAGCGGGCGCGCGAGATTTTCCGGCAGATCGTGGAGAGCTACCTCACCACCGGCGAGCCGATGGGATCGCGCAACCTCGCGCGCATCCTGCCCATGACCCTGTCGCCGGCCTCCATCCGCAACGTGATGGCGGATCTGGAGCATTCCGGGCTCATCTTCGCGCCCCATGCCTCCGCCGGACGGCTGCCGACGGAGCAGGGCCTGCGTTTCTTCGTCGATGCCATGCTCGAACTCGGCGATGTCGGCCAGGACGAGCAGGCGCGGATCGAGGCGCAGATGCGGGCGGCGGCCTCCGGCCACACCTTCGAGAGCGCGCTGGCCGAGGCCTCGACCCTGCTGTCGGGCATCTCGCGCGGTGCCGGCGTGGTGCTGACCACGAAGACCAACGTGCACCTGAAGCACATCGAGTTCGTGCGCCTCGACCCGGCCCGTGCCCTGGTGGTCCTCGTCTCCGACGACGGCTCGGTGGAGAACCGCCTCCTCGACCTGCCGCCCGGCCTGCCCGCGAGCGCCCTGCAGGAGGCCTCGAACTACCTCAACGCCCGCCTCCAGGGGCGCACACTCGGGACCCTGCGGGCCGAGATCGAATCCGGCCGCCAGGCGATGAAGCGCGAACTCGACGTCATCACCGAGCGCCTCGTCGATGCCGGCCTCGCCGTCTCCGTCGGCCCGTCCGACGCGCGCCAGCTCATCGTGCGCGGTCAGGCCAATCTCCTGGACGACCTGCGGGCCGTCGAGGATCTCGAGCGCATCCGCCTGCTGTTCAACGACCTCGAGACCCAGAAGGACGTCATCGAACTCCTGTCCCGGGCCGAAGGCGGCGAGGGGGTCCGCATCTTCATCGGCTCGGAGAACAAGCTGTTCTCCCTGTCGGGCTCCTCGATGATCGCCGCACCCTTTCGCGATGGGGCCCAGAAGATCGTCGGCGTCGTGGGGGTGATCGGGCCGACGCGGCTCAACTACGCCCGGATCGTCCCGATGGTGGATTACACCGCCCGCGTCGTCTCGGGGCTGCTCGACCGCAGCAAGCGCTGAGACGAGAGCAAGCGCTGGGACGAGAGCAAGCGCTTGAACGAGAAAAGGCGCCGCCTCGCGGCCGCGCCCTCCCCGTCTTCCAGATGAAGCCGCTCAGCCGCGGATCACGTCGACGATCTCGTAGGTGTCGGGATCGACGATGACGATGTCGTCGTCCACCAGCACGTAGCGGTAATCCTCGTATTCCGGCGCGATGCGGACGATGTCCGGCGGCAGGTCGTAGAGGGTGTAGCTGCGGGCGATGGCCGTGCCGACGGTGAGCGCGAAGGCGCCGGCGGCGAGACGCGGAATGCCGCGCCGGATCACGCTCTGGCGGAACTCCGTGCGCTGCGGCGCGCCGAGGCGGCCATAGGCGCCCCGGACCGCGCCCCGATCCCCGCGATCTCCTCGTGCTCCGCGATCGCCCCGGTCGCCGCGATCGCCCCGGTCGCCGCGATCGCCGCGATCGCCGCGATCACCCCGGCCATCGCGATTCCCGCGATCGGCCTTGCCGTCCCGGTCCGTCCTACCATCCCGGTCGGCCTTGCCGTCCCGGTCGCCTCGACCGTCGCGGTCACCCCGCTCGCCGCGATCGGTCGCAGCGCCGCGATCTGGCTGACCGTCGCGGTCGGTCCGGCCCTCGCCACGTCCGGCGCGGCCGTCTTCCGTGCCCCGGTTCGGGCCGCCCGCCGGGCTGCCGCGCTCGGCAGCACCGCCCCGCTCGGCAGCACCACCGCGCTCGCCGGCACCGCCGCCCACACCCGCGCCTCCTCCGGCCGGGCCGCCACGCTCGGCACCGGCGGCACCCGCCGCACCGGCGCCCGGGCCGCCGGCACCGCCGCGTCCGCCCCCTGCGCCACCCCCGGCTCCGCCGCCCGCACCGATGCCGGCGCCGCCACCACCGGCCCCACCGCCGGCCGCGCCGCCACCCGGGCCGCCCTGACCGAAGGCCGCCGTCGCGCCGATGACCAGGGCCGCGGCCGCGACCGTGCTCCGAAAGAGTTTGCTCATGGTTTTGTTTCCCGCCCCGTCGATGGACAGCGCCGTTCGGCGCCGATGCGCAGCCGCAACGAGGACGTCCCAGAAACCGTTCCGCATTTTCCCCGGATCGACTTGCGCGGGGACTTTCGTTTGGGCGCGAGAGGCCGAATGAAAGCTTGAGCGCAGATCTTCCACGGCCGCGTTGCCTGCGGTCATTTTGGCATCCGCCGGTGCTCTTGCGAATTTTTCCGCGGAGCTTAACGTCGCCGCACAGCAGGCCCGGGCGGGACCATGCTAAAAAAATAATGAGCCAATTCAACAACATCCCAAATAAAACAGGGGGAGACGCGCATGTCGGACGGTGCCGGAATCATGACGCCGAGGCTCGACGAGGCGGCGGACAACCGCCGCCGGATCAAGGCCATCGTCGCATCCTCGTCGGGCAACCTCGTCGAGTGGTTCGACTTCTACTGCTACGCCTTCTTCGCCCTGTACTTCGCGCCGGTGTTCTTCCCCGAGGGCGACGACACCAGTCAGCTCCTGAAATCGGCGGCCGTCTTCGCCGTCGGCTTCTTCATGCGGCCCATCGGCGGGTGGCTGTTCGGGCGCCTCGCCGACCGCCTCGGCCGCAAGACCTCGATGATGATTTCGGTGCTGATGATGTGCGCCGGTTCGCTGATGATCGCCGTGCTGCCGACCTACGCGAGCGTCGGCCACCTCGCCCCGGCCCTGCTGCTCCTGGCCCGGATGATCCAGGGCCTGTCGGTGGGCGGCGAGTACGGCACCAGCGCCACCTACATGAGCGAGATCGCCATCAAGGGCCGGCGCGGGTTCTTCGCCTCGTTCCAGTACGTCACCCTCATCGGCGGCCAGCTCCTGGCCTCCCTCGTGCTGATCGTCCTGCAGAGCGTGCTCACCGCCCAGCAGCTCACCGCCTGGGGCTGGCGCATTCCCTTCGTGATCGGGGCGCTCGCCGCCGTGGTCGCCCTGTACCTGCGCTCGTCGCTGACCGAGACCGCCACCAAGGCGGACATGAGCTCGAAGGAATCCGGCACCTTCGCGGCCCTGTTCAAGCATTGGCGCGCGTTCTGCGTGGTGCTGGCCTACACGGCCGGCGGCTCCCTGAGCTTCTACACCTTCACCACCTACATGCCGAAGTACCTGTTCAACACGGCGCATATCGACAAGATTACCGCTTCGCAGATCTCCACCGCCGCGCTGCTGGTCTACATGATCATCCAGCCGTTCTTCGGCTGGCTCTCGGACAAGATCGGCCGCAAGGCCAACATGCTGCTCTACAGCGGACTCGGCACCCTCATGGTGGTGCCCCTGATGACCACCATCGGCAGCACCACCAACCCGGTCCTGTCCTTCGCCCTGATCATGATCGGCTTGACCGTGATCAGCTTCTACACGGGCATCTCCGGTATCGTGAAGGCGGAGCTGTTTCCGACCCAGGTGCGGGCGCTGGGCGTGGGCCTGTCCTACGCCATCGCCAATTCCCTGTTCGGCGGCACCGCCGAGATGGTGGCGCTCTACCTGAAGCAGATCGGCTCGGAGAGTTCGTTCTTCTGGTACGTCACCGTGATGCTCGGGATCGCCTTCGTGGCCTCGCTGATCATGCCGAACCCCAAACGTCACGGTTATCTCGACGGCGACGGCACCGTCGAGGAGGCCTTGGGGGCGAAGGGGCGCGTGGTCCACGCCTGACCTCGGGCGGGCGTGGGCGCCGTGGCGCTCACGCCGTCTCGCCCAGCATCGCCCGGCGCTGCCGATCGAGTTCTTCGGCGTAGCGCTTGAGGGTGTGGCTTTCGGTGAGGAGGCCGACGACGCGGCGGGTCTCCGGCCCGTCGACGACGGCGAGCGCCTCGCTCTCCGTGCGGTCGAAGGCGGCGGCCGCGGCCTTGGCGTTCATGCCGGGCGTCAGGACGTCGTCGGCGTGGCGCAGGAGGTCGGCGAGGCCGGGGGGCGGGCCATCGGCGTCCCGGGCGGCGGCGTGGGCCTCCGGCACCCGGACGATGCCGGCGTAGCGACCTTCGCCGTCCACCGCCACGACCCGCGAGGGCGATCCGAGGGGATGGTCCGCGAGAAAGACCGTCAGCGGTAGGGAGACCGGCACGGTGGCGACCTCGCGGCGCATCAGGGTGTCCACGGTCAGGGTGCGGATCCAGCCGACGTCGTGGGCGCTGCGGATGCTCTCGCCGCGCAGGTGGAAGCGCCAGGTGGCGAAGGAGTAGCCGAAGGTTTTTCGCACGGCGAGCGAGGAGGCGATCACCGCCACGAGGACGAGGCCGGTGATGGGGAAGCTGCCCGTCAGTTCCAGGGCCAGGAACGTCATGGTGAGCGGGCCGCCGATGACCGCGACGGCGAGCGCGCTCATGCCGATCACCGCGTAGGCGAGCGGCGTCGGCGCGAAGGCGGCCAAGCCGGGCATCGCCCCCGAAAAGATCTCCCCGACGAGCGCCCCGAGGAACAGCGAGGCGAAAAACAGGCCGCCGCGAAACCCCGCGCCGATGGAGAGGGCCGACGCCGTCGCCTTGGCGGCGAACAGGAGCGCGAGGCCCCCGAGACCCATGCCCGCCCCGTGCGCGCCGAGATGCAGGTGCAGGGCCCCGTGCCCGCCCGAGAGAACCTGCGGCGAGACCGCGACCGCCAGGGCGCCGACGCAGAGCCCACCGAGGGCGGGGGCCAGCGGGGCGGGGATCCGGCTCGCACGGATGCCGGCCTCCACCAGGGCGACGCCGCGCATGATCACGATGCCGAGGCCGGCGCAGACGAGGCCGAGGCCCAGGACCGGCACGGTGTCGGCGCCGGTGATCACCGTGCTGGTGAGGGCGTCGAGGCCGTCGACGGTGACCAGCGCCGGTTGGTCCACCAGGGCGCGGGCGACGACGCTGCCGCACAGGGCCGCCACCACCACGGGCGTCAGGGTGGCGATGGCGTAGGTGCCGATGATGAGTTCGAAGGCGTAGAACGCCCCCGTGAGCGGCGCCCCGAAGGCTGCCGCGATGGCGGCGGCCGCCCCGCAGCCGACGAGGGTGCGCTGGTCGCTCCGGCGCAGCTCGAACGACGCTCCGAAGCGTGCCGCGAGGCTGGCGCAGATCTGGGTATAGCCGGCTTCGAGGCCGACGGAGGCCCCCGACCCGTTCGAGATCATGTTCTGCAGGGCGACGAGCCCCGAGCCGCGTACCGACATCCGCCCGCCGTGGAGCGCATTGGCCTCGATGGGATCGACGACTGCGTGCGGGCGCCGTCGGTGCCGCCGGGCGATGGCCCGGGCAATGGTATGGGCGAGGAGGCCGAGCACGAGGCCGCCCGCCGCCGGGACGAGGAGCAGGGTCAGGGCCGGCACGTCGTGGCTCGCGCTCAGACGCATTCCGGGCGGCAGGCCGTAGAGCCACGCGCGCAGGACCTGCGTCGCCCCCTGCATGGCGGCCACCGCCGCGCCCGCGACGCAGCCGGCGAGGCCCGCCAGGGCGACGAGACCGATCTCGCTGCCCCGCACCGCCGCACGCGCGCGTGCGGGGACTTTCGCCAGCAGGCGAGCCCGGGCCAACAGGCGAGCCCGGGCCGGCACACGGGTGAGGATGGGGCGTGGCGTCATCATCGCGGGGGGCCGAACGGGTCGATCGAGGGGAATGGCTCCGGTTTAAGAGGGCCACGCCCGGGCGTCGATCGGTTTCCCGCGCGGTGCCTCGGCGGCCCTCTCCACACATTCTCCTCGCCCCGATGCGCAGCCGGCGCTTGAAAAGCGCTTCGGCTCGCGATACAGCCCCCTCAGTGCCGCCGTAGCTCAGTTGGTTAGAGCACCAGATTGTGGATCTGGGGGTCCCCCGTTCGAGCCGGGGCGGTGGTACCATAGAATTGCCTAACGTTTGCAAGGGGTTGGCTCAGGCCAGCCCCTTCTGCGTTGCTGGGGCCGGGCATGGTCGAGCGGAGCGCGCCGCGCATCGTGCCCGATCCGGCGGATCGAGCCCCGTGCGGATGCGGCCGGAGCGAGTTCCGGAGCTTGGCGCCCGGCCGACGTCGCGCAGGGCCAAGCGTTGGGGCGATCGAAGGGGCTTTCCACTCGCGCAGCCGCCCTTCGACGCGCCGGCCTTCGTATGCCGGCCCGCCTGCTAATCCACCGACGGGAAATGCGCGATGAAGCGGCTGCCGTCCCACAACTCGACGGCATGTCCATCGACCATCCCGGCCGCCCGGACGAGGGCTTCCGCATCGTCCTGGGCGTCGAGCCGGGAGAGCGTCGCGATCCGTCCGTCCGCCGCGAGCAAGATGGCCCGGTAGGCCCGCCCGGCCGAGGGGCGGGGCTGCGATACGGAGCCGCGCTGTTCGATCTGCCTCTCGACGCCCTGGTCCGATCTGCTGTCCGGCGAAGGACCAGCATTCGGCTCGTTGGAAAGCATTCCCAGTTCGTGCGACGCGAGCATTGTCACCCCTGGACCGAGAGGGCTGGCGAATGTCTTTCAGCCCAAAGGGATGGAGACTTGGCGGTTGGCAATGATTTGTAAGCGTCGTGCGGATGATTTGGCAAGGAATTTTTTACGAATTCCCATCGGTTACTTGGTTCCGTGGCGCATCCGACAATGAAATTTTCGATGTCAGAATTTAATTGAATTCAATGGATCGATCCTATGGCTTGGTGGCGGTATTTTTCTCTTTTTGCGGTGAAGGAATATTTGCTTATCAAAATCCTCGACAAACAGCTTCAGATTTAGTTGTAGAACACGGGTCCTTGCGCGAGAATCGCTGCGTAAATCGACCTCGATTGCCGATAACTACATTGATGTGCTGGATTTCGTGTCAACGGATACTGTATAGCGCAAAGGCAACCTTCGTATTCGAATGATGAGCTAATCTATGTTAGTATAAACCCGTGTGGGAGCTGGCTTCGGGTTGGACGGCACCGGCCAAGCGACGGGACACGGCTTCGACGTATCGAGCTTCGCAGGGCAAGGGATCTCCCCCATCGTCGGAGATTCGGCTGCAGCAGGCGGTGGGCGCGGGGTTGGCCGGGCCTTGCGCTGGCTTCCCTCCCTGTGGCCCGACGCCGGTGGTCGTCGGATGGCCGCGGGATCAGGGCCGGCCCTTGCTTGCGGCGTCGCGGAGCGGCCCCGCCCTCGCTCCACAGTGACGCCCGGTCGGGCCGAGCCGGAGCGGCGGAAGAGTGAAGGGGCGCTCCTGCGAGAAGGCCCCGGGCCAGAAAGGCGCCGGGGGCTGCGTTGCCCGCACGCGGGAAGGGAGGAGGGCCGTTGCCTTACGCCAAGCGGCGAACCAGCGTTCGCTCCATGATGAGTCCGAGGGTCAACGTTCCGAATCCCATCCCCAGAACGTAGAGGTAATCAACGTTCACGCCAAGTTGCGTATAGTACCCGAGGCGGACCCACTCGATGATCTGCACCATCGGGTTCCATTTCATGATCTCGTAGATCTGTGGCGGCATGAATTGCGGCAGGAAATAAACACCGGACGTCAGGTAGAACGTGATCGTGACGAGGATGTATCCGATCTGCCATCCGGGAAAGAACGACAGGATTCCGACATTGATCGCCCCGATGCCGAGACCGAGGAGCAGGGCGGCACAGTATCCGCCGACCGCCATGATCGGTTCGTCCGGAATCGGATCCACACCGAAGCAAATCAGGATGAAGAAAATCAGGATGAGGCCGGTGAATCCTTTGACCGCCTCGACGATGAATCGCGCGACGATCAGATCGAAGAGCTTTACCTGCGGATAATAGGTCAGGGGTTTGCTGGAGACGATCGCCTTCATCGCCTCGCGGGACGTGTATTGAAACACCAGGGCCGGAACGGCACCGGTTGCGATGAACAGGATCACGCTGTCGCCCAGAGGCGACGGCATGCCGCGAAAGGCCATGAGGCCGACGATCAGGAAGATGTGCGCGACGGGCCACAGGATGACGACGACGTAGCCCCAATACGAGGCGCCGAACCGGGTCCGCATGTCGCGGAGCATCAGTGCATGAATGACGTGTGCGTAGACCTCCCAATCGCTTCGCGCGACATGCGTCTTTGCTTTGAAGGTGACCATGGGGTGGGTCTCGGGCGGTGTGGCGTGCGTCGCGCCTAGCGGGAGATCTGGTCAAAAATGCGCAGTCGCGCTCCCCCGACGCTTCGGCGCGGTCGGTGTGCGAAGGTGCATAGGAAGCAGCGCGTTTCGTGCTTCTGCCAGACGGCGGGCGTGGCAATGGCCGACGCAGTCGCGGCCGCAGGCCGGCTCGATACGGCCGCAAATCCAAAGACTTCGATGTCGTCGTGGGATGGGTTCAGGTGAGAAACCGGTCCAGGTCCGGTCTTCCCCGCAGGCAGGTTCGCTGAACCTGCGATCCCTCGTCACCAACTCGCCTTTGGCCAGGGAAATCCCCGTGTCGCCAGGAGGTGAGATGGTGGGCACTACAGGGTTCGAACCTGTGACCCCTACCATGTCAAGGTAGTGCTCTACCGCTGAGCTAAGCGCCCTCACCGGCTGCGTTCGCCGCCGGTGAGGGGGGCTATAGCTTCTGGTTTTGGGGGGCGCAAGCGCAAAGGCGCGCTCCGATCACGAACCATGATCCATTTTCCTGCGCCGATCCTCAAAGTACGCTAAGGGCCGGGGCCGGCCCGTGCGGCGGCCTCCCCGAGGGAGGCGGCGTCGGGCGAGCGGCGAGTGCCACGGCAGGGACAAGGAGCCGGAGGCGCGATCCGAGCGGATCGGGCACGGCTCCAGGCCATCGAGCAACGGTGAGGAATGCGGTTCTACGTCGATCACGACCTGGGTGCCGAGATCAGGTTCTGGGTGGTCCCGGACAACCCCCTGGCCATCAGCCGCGTCTTCGTCGCCGTGGAGGGCCGGCGCGTCGCCGAGATCCCGGCCACGATCACGGATGACGGCATCCGGGCCAACGGCTGGCACTCCACCGGGCACTGCGTCTTCCGGCTCACCCCCGAGGAGGTGCCAGGGCTGGCCGAGGCGCGGCGCGTCGAGATCTACGACACCGACACCAACGTCCTGATCTACCGGCGCATCCGCCAGGATGGGCTCCGGACGGGCAAGGTCCTGCTGGTCGACACCAGCATCGTGCCGGAGACCCGCATCCCCGCGGCTCTGTTCGACCGGTTCCAGCAGAGCTACCTCGGAGTCGGGCGCCTGTCCGACGAAGTGCTGCGGGTGCTGTTCGAGAGCCCCTGGCTGGCCTCGTCCTTCGTGTCCGGCGCCATCATCGTCCCGCGCTACGAGGGCTTCTTCGCCAGCGACGATTTCATCACCACCGCCCTGATCCACGATCCCTACACCGAGATGGCGACGCGGATGCTGTGGCTGAAGGCGCGGGCCGCCGTCGCGGCCGATCCGGCCCAGGCCTGGCGCCTCGGCGGTCTCGCCGAGGCGGCGGATTTCACGGGCGATTACGACTTCGACGACCCGAAGAGCCTCAAGCGCTTCTTCAAGATGATGCCCGAGGGGGCGTATCACCTGCTGTACAATCCCCTGGCTCGCCAGTTCGGCACCAAGCTGCCCAACGATCGGATGACCCCGGGCAATTCCATCGTCGCCATCGAGATCCTGGCCCGCGTCAACGTCGTCGGCCACCGCGAATTCTACGAGGCCTTCGCCACCACGGTGTTCGATCGCCTCGGGGTCGAGGCCGTCGTGCCCGAGCCGGAGCCGATCCCCGAGACCGTCCTGGCACTGGCGGCACGCCTGCGCGGCCTGCGGGCGGCCCAGGACATGCTCGTGTTCGACGTCGCCATGGCGGACGCCGTGCGCGACGCCGTCGCCAAGGGCTGGACCGTCTGAGCATGGGCGGGGACCCGGGGCGCGATCATCCGGGCGCGATTCCGTCGGCCCGCCTGCCGGGCGGAATCCGTGCCTTCACGGCCGAGGGCGGCGGCTCGCGCCTCGACCTCACCGGGGCGGGCCTCGACGGCGCCTGGGTGACGATTCGGTTCCGCGATGCCGGCAGCGGCGGGATCGCTCGCCTGCTCGTGACCGTCCTGTGCGAAGGCCGACACGGCGCGGTCCTGCAGGAGGAGGCCTTGGGCGGCGACCGGTTCGCCTGGACGGGACGCCTGCCCGAGGCACTCCGCGCCCTCGTCCTCTCCCCCCTGGCGCCGGGCCGACCCTTCGCCCTCGTGGATGTGGCGATCCACCGGCGCGGGCGCCTCGCCCTCGTGGCCCGTGCCGTGCTGCGGGCGCCCCGCCTCACCGTTCGTGCCGTCTATTGGCGCGCCCTCGGCCTCAAGGTGCGCGGGCGCGGCCTGCTCTCCGCCGCCCTCGGACAGCGCCGCGGCACCGGGTACGCCGCCTGGATCCGCCGCTTCGACACCCTGACCGCCCCCGAGCGGGCCCGCCTGCGCGCCGAGGCCGCCGCCTGGGTCGACCCACCCCTGATCTCCGTCCTGATGCCGGTCCACGATCCCGCGCCCGCGGTGCTGGAAGCGGCCCTGCGCTCGGTCCGGGCACAGCTCTCGCCCCATTGGGAACTCTGCGTCGCCGACGATGCCTCCACCGATCCGGCGATCGTCCGGATCCTCGCGGCCCACGCCGCCGCCGATTCCCGCATCCGCGTGACGCGGCGGGCCGTGAACGGCCATATCGCGCGGGCCACCAACGAGGCCCTCGCCCTGGCGCGCGGCGCCTACGTGGCCTTCCTCGACCACGACGACGTGCTCGCCGAGACCGCCCTGTTCCATGTGGGTGCGGCCATCCGCGCCGACCCCGACCTCGTGCTGATCTACAGCGACGAGGACAAGATCGACGGACGTGGGCGCCGGTTCGAGCCGCACTTCAAGTCCGGCTTCGACCGTGAGCTGCTCTACGGGCAGAACTACATCAATCACCTCGCGGTGGTGCGCACCGCCGCGGTGCGGGCGCTCGGCGGCCTGCGTCCGGGCTTCGAGGGCAGCCAGGACCATGACCTGCTCCTGCGCCTGACGCAGGGGCTCGCGCCCGCGCGCGTACGTCACATCCCGAAGGTGCTCTATCACTGGCGTGCTGCCGGGGGCTCCGGCACCTTCTCCGACCGTGCCCTGGCGCAGGCCGAGACCGCCCGTCTGCGCGCGCTCGCGCAGGTGGCCGCGCCCTTCGGCGCCCGTGCCGAACGCGGGCCGCTGGGTTTCAACCGGCTCGTGCGGCCCCTGCCCCACCCGGCTCCGCGCGTCTCCGTCATCATCCCCACCCGCGACCGGGCCGAGCTCCTGGGGACGGTCCTGCGCGGCCTGTTCGGTGCGACCGACTACCCGGACATCGAGGTGGTGGTCGTGGACAACGACAGCCGCGAGCCGGCGACGGATGCCCTGTTCGCGTCCTATGCCGAGGAGGCGCGCCTGCGAATCCTGCCCGTGCCGGGCCCGTTCAACTTCTCCGACCTGTCGAACCGGGGGGCCGCGGCCGCGACCGGCGCGGTGCTGCTGTTCCTCAACAACGACGTCGAGATCGTCGAGCCCGGCTGGCTCGCCGAGATGGTCTCCCTCGCCCTCGATCCGAGCGTCGGCGCGGTCGGCGCCAAGCTGCTCTATCCGGACGGCACCCTGCAGCACGGCGGCATCGTGCTCGGCATCGGCGGGGTCGCCGGGCACAGCCATCCCGGCCTGCCGGGGGAGGAGCCGGGCTACTTCGCCCGCATGGTCCTGACCCAGGAGGTCTCCGCCGTCACCGGGGCGTGCCTCGCCGTGCGGGCCGAGGCGTTCGCGCGGGTCGGCGGCTTCGATGCCGCGCACTTGGCCGTCGCCTTCAACGACGTCGACCTGTGCCTGCGCCTGCGCGAGGCCGGCTACCGCAACCTGTGGACGCCGTACGCCCGCCTCGTCCACCACGAATCGAAGAGCCGGGGACCCGAGGACACGCCGGAGAAGCGCACCCGGTTCGAGGCCGAGATGCGGGTGATGCAGGCGCGCTGGGAGCCGCAGCTTCGGGCCGACCCGTACTACAATCCCAACCTGTCCCGCACGGCGGCGCATTTCCGCCTGTGAGACCGGACCGATGCGTCCGGGCCCCGGTGCCGCCCGGCGCCAGGTCACACGAGGTCAGGCGCCAAAGCCACACGCCAAGGGCGATGTTGCGCTGCGGTGACAATTCGACGCGAACTGGCGCGCTGCACCATCCCGGATCCCCGACGGAGGCCGTGATCCCGCTGGTGTGTGTCCTCCCGGTGACACGATTGCCTTGGAATTGCTCGAAGTCGGGATGATAAGCACGCCCGCAACCGTGAAAGCGGCACCGCCCGAAAGTCCTGTGTCCCGCCCGTCGGGATCGAGGATCACGGGCATAAGGATCACGCGTCCCCGATCCGATCCACGAAGGCAGCCGGGAACCCCATGGCCCATCCTCGTCAGTCGATTCCGGACCGCATGCAGGGCACCGCGATGAGGGGGGGCGAAGCTCTCTTGTCGGGGCCGCCAGGGTCGCGACCGCTGATCCGCGACGCCTGATCCGTTCGATTTCCGGTCCCGCCACCGGTCTCCGTTCGGAGCAGGCGGGCCACGCATCATGATGCGCGACAGGATGTTCTTTCGTCGCGCCAAGCCTCGCCCGTCCCTTCTTCCCCGTGTTGGACACCGCCCTGGTGCCATACTAAGGATCGGACGGATTGCCCGGCCTCTTTTCGAGGCCGGTCTCGTTCCCCGTTCAAGAGCGTGTGCGAATCGAACGTGACTCAACGTACAGACATCGCGATCATCGGTCGTGCCTGCCGCCTCCCGGGAGCCTCGAACGTCGAGGGTCTGTGGCAGCTCCTGACGGAAGCCCGCTGCGCCGTGGGCCAGATCCCCGAGGATCGCTGGTCGCTCAGCCGGTTCGGCCATCCCCGCGCCCAGGAGCGCGGCAAGAGCTACACCTGGTCGGCGGGCATCCTCGACGAGATCTGGTCGTTCGATCCGGGCGTGTTCGGCATCTCGCCGCGCGAGGCCGAGCAGATGGACCCGCAGCAGCGGCTCCTGCTCGAACTGACCTGGGAAGCCCTGGAGGATGCGGGCCTGCGTCCCTCCGCCGTGGCCGGCACCCCCATCGGCGTGTTCGTGGGCGCCTCGTCGCTGGATTACGGCAACCTGCGAATCCTCGACACCGCCTCGGGTGACGCCTACGCGGCCACCGGCAACACCCTCTCGATTCTGTCGAACCGCATCTCGTACATCTACGACCTCAAGGGCCCGAGCTTCACCGTCGACACCGCCTGCTCGTCGTCCCTCGTCGCCCTCGACGCGGCGGTGGCCGCCATCGCCAGCGGCCGGATCGACACGGCCGTGGTGGCCGGCGTCAACCTGCTGGCGAGCCCATTCAACTTCATCTGCTTCTCCAACGCCCAGATGCTGTCGCGCCGCGGCCTGTGCAGCGCGTTCTCGGCCCAGGCCGACGGCTACGTCCGCTCCGAGGGCGGCGTGGTCCTCGTGCTGCAATCGGCCAAAGCCGCGGCCCGCGACGGCAACACCGTGCGGGGCGTCATCGCGGCGAGCGGCGTCAATTCCGACGGCCGCACCACCGGCATCTCGCTTCCCTCGGGCTATGCGCAGGGCGCGCTTCTGGAGCAGGTCTACCGCGAGGCCGAGATCGACCTCGACAAGGTCGTCTTCGTCGAGGCGCACGGCACCGGCACCCCCGTGGGCGACCCCATCGAGGCCGGCGCCATCGGCGGTAAGCTCGGCAAGCCCCGGCGCGAGCCCCTGCCCATCGGCTCCATCAAGAGCAACATCGGCCACACCGAGCCGGTCTCGGGCCTCGCCGGCCTGCTCAAGGCCAGTCTCGCCCTCGAGCACGACTTCGTGCCGGCCTCTCTGCACGCGGCCGAACTCAACCCCGACATCCCGTTCACCGACCTGAACCTGCAGGTGCTGAACAAGCCACTCGCGATCCCGCGCGGAACGGCCGAGCGCTTCGCCGGCGTCAACTCCTTCGGTTTCGGCGGCACCAACGCGCACATCGTCCTCACCGACGGCGCGCGGGTCGCCGCGAAGGCCGAGACCACCCGGGCGCCCGAGGTCCTGCTGCTGTCGGCCCAGAGCCGCGCGGCCCTCAACGAGCTCGCCCTCGACTACGCCGAGCGCTTCGACGGCGCCGCGCCGGCCGAGGTCGCCCGCATCGCCGCCGCCGCCGCGCATCGCCGCGAGCGCCTGTCGTCGCGCCTCGCCATCGCCCTCGACGCCGACCTGCCGACGGTCCTGCGTGCCGTCGGCGAGTCCGAGGATACGGACGCCGCCCTCATCGGCACCGCCGTCGACCGCTCGGCCGAGGTCGCCTTCGTCTATTCCGGCAACGGCAGCCAGTGGGCCGGCATGGGCCGCGAGGCCTACGAGGAGAACGCGGTCTTCCGCGCCGCCTTCGACCGCATCGACACCCTGTTCCTCAAGCTCTCGGACTGGTCCCTCAAGGAGGCCTTGTTCGCCGAGGACCTCGACGCGCGCCTCGTGCTCACCCGCGTCTCCCAGCCCCTGATCTTCGCCATCTCCAGCGCCTCGACCACGGCACTGCGGGCGCGCGGCCTCAACCCGAAATACGTGCTCGGCCACAGCGTCGGCGAGATCGCTGCGGCGGAAGCCGCCGGCATCCTCACCCTCGAGCAGGCCGTGAAGGTGATCTTCTTCCGCAGCCAGCATCAGGAATCGACGCGCGGCCTCGGCACCATGGCGGTGCTGCTCGCGCCCGCCGACGAGATCGAGCTGTTCCTGAAGGATTACCCGAACCTCGACATCGCCGCCTACAACAGCCCCAAGGCCATCACGGTCGCGGGCCCGGTGGCCGACATCGACGCCGCCATGAAGGCGCTCGCGCGCAAGCGCCGCCGCGGGCGCAAGCTCGATCTCGAATATCCCTTCCACGGCCGGTTGATGAATCCGACCGAGAAGCCGCTCCTGCGCGATCTCGCCGGCCTCAAACCCCATGCGGGCGCCACCGCCATGGTCTCCACCGTGACCGGCACGGTGCTGGCGGGCTCCGAGTTCGGGGCCGGCTACTGGTGGCGCAACATCCGCGAGCCCGTGCGCTTCGCCCAGGCCGTACAGGAAGCCACCCGCCAGGGGGCGCGCGTCTTCGTCGAGGTCGGCCCCCGCGCCACCCTGCTGTCGCATATCGGCGACGCCATCGAGCCGCTCGGCATCGAGAACGCCACCATCGGCGTCCTCCACCGCAAGCAGGCCGGCGGCGACCCCATCGCCCGGACCGTGGCCGCCGCCCTCGTGCAGGGTGCGGCCGTGGACGAGACCACGGTGTTCGGACAGAACCCGAAGGGCGACGTGTCCCTGCCGCTCTATCCGTGGCAGCGCCGCTCCTTCCGCCTCGCCGAGACCACCGAAGGCGTCGGCGCCACCACGCCGCGCGCCTACCACCCGCTCTACGGCTCGCGCGTCACCGTCGACGGCCTCGAATGGCACGGCCACGTCGACATCGCCACGGTGCCCGAACTCGACGATCACCGCATCGACGGACAGGCGATCCTGCCCGGTGCGGCCTTCATCGAAATGGCGCTCGGCGTCGCCCGCGAGGTCATGCGCAGCGACACCGTCGTGCTGGCCGAGTTCGAGATCCAGTCGCCGATGGTGTTCGGGGAGGAATCCCTGCGCGAGGTCATGGTCCGGGTCGCGGGCTCGGGCAACGGCATCCAGATCCTGAGTCGGCCGCGCCTGACCCAGGCCGCCTGGCAACTCCACGCCGCGGCGAAGATCGTCGACGGCACGTTCCAGCCGCCCGCCCGCCAGGACATCCCCGAGCCGGGCGAGCAGGCCGTCGACGGCGAGGCCCTCTACCGCATCGCCGCCGCCTCCGGCCTCGGCTTCGGCCCGAGCTTCCGTCAGGTCGCCCTGTCTGCGCGCCTCGACGAGACCACCATCGTCTCCGATCTCGTGCCGGCGCAAGCCGACGACCGCTTCGGCCTCGTGCCGGCGCGCCTCGATTCGTGCTTCCACGGCCTGATCCTGCTGTTCGCCGGCCTCATGGGCGAGGGCTCGACCAAGGCCTACGTGCCGGTGCGCTTCGGCGAGATCCGCCTCGTCCGGCCGGGTGCCGTCATCGCCCGGGCAATGATCCGGACACGCCGCGCCAACGAGCGCAGCATCCTGGCCGACTTCACCCTGGTGGACGCGACGGGCGAGGTCATCGCCACCCTGCGCGAGGGCCGCTTCCAGGCCCTGCGCACCAAGAACACCAACGAACTCGCGGCCTACGCCATCGCGCAGCGCCCGGAGCTTGCCACCGAACCGACGGCGATCCCCCTCGACCGGCGCCAGCGCATCGCCGATGCGGTGCGGCCCCAGGCCAAGGCGGCCTTCGCCGCGCCCGAGGCGCCCCTCGCCCCCGGCCACCTGCTCCTCGAAGGCTGGGCCACCTCCATGGCCTACCGCCTCGCGGAAGGCCTGCAGCGTTCGGGCACCGTCGCCATCGACGAGCGCGTGCCCGAGGCCATGCGCCCCTGGCTGCTGAACGCCCTGTTCGCCCTGGAGAGCAGCGGTCTCGCCACCCTCGACGGCGAGCGTTGGACCCTGCGCAAGGACGTGACCCTGCCGGCGCCCGACGAGATCATGCGCTGGATCGCCGCCGATCACCCCGACCTCTCGGCCGAACTCGTGCTGACCGCCGATATCGGCGCCGTCGTCGGCCGTCTTCTCGCCGGCGACCTCGTCCACGCCCCGACCCTGTCGCAGAACGCCCTCGACGCCTTCATCCTGCGCAGCGCCACCGCCCGCGCGTCGGCTGATGTCATCGCGCGAATCGTCGAGCAGGGTGCCGCCACCCTGCCGCGCGACCGTGCCCTGCGGGTGCTCCAGGTCGGCTTCGGCCCCCTGTCGGCCCAGGCCGCGGCCTTCGCGGACGGGATCGAGGCACAGCTTTCGGTGTTCGAGGCAGACCGTCGCCTGGCCGAGCGTGCCCGCCTCGCCCTGCCGCGCGGCGTCACGGTCATCGAGGACGCCGCCGAACTCACCCCCGGCGGGTTCGACGCGATCCTCGCGAGCGACGTGCTTCACCGCGCCGAGCGTGGCGTCCTTCAGCTCGTCGCCGATGCGCTGGCAACCGGCGGCTTCCTCATCGCCGTCGAGCCCGGTGCGTCCCTGTTCCGCGACCTCGTGTTCGGCCTGACGCCGGACTGGTTCGACGTCGCCGGCGACATGCCCATGGGGCGCCTCGACGACATCACCGGCTGGCAGCGGTCGCTCAGCGACACCGGCCTCGTCCGGATCGCCGTCGATCGTGCGGTCTCCGACAACGGCGACGACCTTCTGTTCATCGCCGAGGCACCCGTGCGCGCCCGGCCGGCCGCCGGCCAGACTTTCGCGTTCGTTATCGGCTCGCACGACGGCTACGCGGCTGAAACCGCCTCGTCGCTGGCGACCCTGCTGGTGGCCGGCGGCGTCCACGTCTCCATCATCCTCGATTCCGAGCAGTCGCTCCTCGAACTCGAGCGCGAAACGCCCGACACGGTGGTGTTCCTCGCCGGTGCCTTCAACACCGAGGGAGCGGCCTCCGACCGCCTGCGCGACCGCTGCCTCAGTCTGAAGCGTTGCGTCGAGCATCTCGGCAGCCGCCAGACCCGGTTGTGGGTGGTCTGTCCCAGTGCCACACGCGACGACGGCGATGTCGACGGCTCCGTCGAGGCCGGCGTCTGGGCCTTTACTCGGACCCTCGCCAACGAGGTCGCCAACCTCGACGTGCGCCGCATCGACGTCACCGACGCCCTCTCGACCAAGCTCGCGGCCGAACGCCTGCGCGACCTCATCCTGTCGGGAACGACCGAGACCGAGATCATCCTCGACGCCGACCAGACCCGGGTGATCCGGTTCGCGCCGGGCCAGATCGCGCGCCGGCCCGCCGCCGACGCGGTGCCGGCTCCCGCCGCCCGCCTGGAGCGCAGCAACACCGGCGGCCTCAACGAGATGGCCTGGGGCCCGGCCGAGCGCCGGGCCCCCGGACGCGGCGAGGTCGAGATCGCCGTCGAGGCCACCGGCCTCAACTTCCGCGATGTGCTCTGGGCGCTGTCGATGCTGCCCGAGGAGATCCTCGAGGATGGGTTCGCGGGTCCGCGCCTCGGCCTCGAAGTCGCCGGCCGGGTCCTGTCCGTCGGCAGCGGCGTCAGCGCCTTCAAGGTCGGCGACCGCGTCGTCGCATTCGCGCAGTCGGGCTTCTCGACCCACATCGTCGTGCCCGAGCTCGTGGTGGCGCCGAGCCCTCCCGGACTCGACGCGCAGGCCGCCGCCACGGTGCCGGTCGCCTTCCTGACGGCCTATTACGGCCTCGTGAGCTGCGCCCGCCTGCGGCGCGGCGAGTGGGTCCTCGTCCATGGTGGCGCCGGTGGCGTCGGCCTCGCGGCCCTGCAGATCGCCAAGCTCAAGGGCGCCCGCGTCATCGCCACCGCCGGATCGCGCGAGAAGCGCGCCCTGGTGAAGGCCCTGGGCGCCGAGCATGTCCTCGATTCGCGCTCGCTCGCCTTCGTGGACGATGTCCGCCGCATCACCGGCGACGGCGTCGGCGTGGTCCTCAACAGCCTGTTCGGCGAGGCCATGGAGCGCAGCCTCAACTGCCTCAAGCCGTTCGGCCGCTTCATCGAATTGGGCAAGCGCGACTACGTCGCCAACACCCATATCGGCCTGCGTCCGTTCCGCCGGAACCTGTCCTACTTCGGCGTCGACCTCGATCAGGTGCTGCAGCACCAGGGCGAGGACGGCGCGCGGCTGTTCCGCGAGGTCATGGCCCTGTTCAACGAAGGCGGCCTCAAGCCGCTGCCGTATCAGCCTTTCACCTCCGACGAGGTCTCCGACGCGTTCCGGCTGATGCAGCAATCGGGGCACGTCGGTAAGATCGTCATCGCGCCGCCGAAGGCCGGCAGCGTGATGATGGCCCCCACCTCCGATTTCACCATCGCGCCGGACGGCGTCCACCTCGTCACCGGCGGCCTTGGCGGCTTCGGCCTGGAGGCCGCGCGCTGGCTCGCCGACCGCGGCGCCAGGCGCATCGTGCTGGTCGGCCGCAAGGGCGCCGAGAGCGAGGACGCCAAGGCCCTCGTGGCCGAATTGACCGCCCGCGGCGTCGAGGTCCAGGCCAAGGCCTGCGACATCACCAGCCGCAAGGCGGTGGATGCCCTGCTGGCGGACGTGGAGCGCGGGGGCAGGAAACTCGCCGGCGTGATCCACGGCGCCATGGTGCTGCAGGACGGGCTCATCGCCAACATCGACGCGGCGGCCCTCGACGCGGTCATCCGCCCGAAGGTGATCGGGGCCGAGCACCTCGACGCGGCCACGCGCGCGCGAAAGCTCGACTACTTCGTGCTGTTCTCTTCGGCCACGACCTTCATCGGCAATCCGGGCCAAGGCTCCTATGTGGCCGCCAACGGCTTCATGGAAGGCCTCGCCCGCCGCCGGCGGAAGGCCGGGCTGCCGGCGCTCGCCGTCGCCTGGGGCGCCATCGGCGATGTCGGCGTGCTCGCCCGCAACCGCGCGGTGATGGAGACCCTGGCGGGCCGCGTCGGCGTCACGCCGATGGATGCTCGCCACTGTCTCGACCTCATGGCCGATGCGCTGCAGGGCCAGGGCCGCAGCAGCGACGACGCCGTGGTGGCCATCGCCTCCATGCATTGGGGCAAGGCGCGCGAGCGCCTCGCCACCATGAAGAGCCCGAGCTACGCCGAACTCGGCTCGGACCAGCAGATGGAAGCCGGCACCGTGGCGGCCATCAACATCGGGACGCTGCTCAAGACCCAGGACATCGACACGGTGCGCAAGACCGTGGCCGACGCCATCGTCGAGGACATCGCCCGCATCCTGCGCCTGCCGAAGGACGACATCAGCCGCGTGCGTCACCTCTCGGAGATCGGCCTCGATTCGCTCATGGGCGTCGAACTCGGCGCCAGCCTGCAGGAGCGCTTCGCCCTCGACGCGCCGCCCTCCGGCATCTCGTCCGGGCTCACGGTCAACGAGCTGACCGAGACCCTGATCCAGTCGATCTCGGCCCCCGTGGACGAGGCGGCGGCCGCCGTGATGAGTCTCGCCCAGCGCCATGCCAGCGAGGGCGTGGACGTCCGCACCCTCGAACCCTTCCACGCGCTGGTCGAAGAGAACAGCCTCGTCATCAAGGAAATCCTGCCGTGACCAAACCCGCCAGACCGGACGGTGGGCGCGCGGCGCTCGCGGGCTTCGTGACGAACCGCCTCGGCCGCAACGCCAACCGGCCCGCTCCCGTGCGGGCGCCCGCGCGCCCGGCGGGGGATCCCTCGGTGCAGAACTTCGAGACCCTGCCGGGTTACCGGGAACTGCGCCTGCAGCGCTCGGCCGCCGACCTCATCGGGCTCGGCAATCCGTTCTTCCGGGTCCACGAGACCCGGGCCGGTGCCAGCACCCGCATCGCCGGCAAGTCGTTCATCAACTTCTCGTCCTACGACTACCTCGGCCTCAACGGGCACCCGGACGTGAACGCCGCCGCCGCCAAGGCGATCGAGGATTTCGGCACGTCGGCCTCGGCCAGCCGCATCGTCGCGGGCGAGCGCCCGGGGCACCTCTCCCTGGAGAAGGCGCTGGCCGACCATTACGACACGGAAGCCTGTGTGGTGATGGTGAGCGGGCACGCCACCAACGTCACCACCCTCGGCGCCCTGATGGAGCCGGGCGACGTGATCTTCCACGATTCCCTGAGCCACAACAGCATCGTCACCGGGGCGCAGCTTTCGGGCGCGCAGCGCCGCTCGTTCGCGCACAACGACCTCGACGCCCTCGAGACCCTGCTGGGCGCCACCCGGCACGAGCACCGCCGGGCGCTCATCGTCGTCGAGGGTCTCTACAGCATGGACGGCGACGCGCCGGATCTCGCCGCCCTCATCGCCCTGAAGCAGCGCTACGATGCGTGGCTGATGGTCGACGACGCCCATGGCCTCGGGGTCCTCGGCCGCACCGGCATCGGCCTCGCCGAGCATTGCGACGTCGATCCGCATGGGGTCGACATCTGGATGGGAACCCTGTCGAAGACGCTCTCCACCTGCGGCGGCTACATCGCCGGCCCGGCGGCACTCATCGAATATCTCAAGTGCACGGCCGGCGGCTTCATCTACAGCGTCGGCCTGTCCCCGCCGCTGGCCGCCGCCGCCGAGACGGCGCTGGCGATCATGCATGCCGAGCCCCACCGGGTGGAGCGCCTGCGCCAGAACGGCAACCTGTTCCTCGCCTGCGCCAAGAAGCACGGCCTCGACACCGGCACGAGCCTGGGCCTCGCGGTGATTCCCGTCATCGTCGGCGATTCGCTGAAATCCGTGACCCTGTCGGACCGCCTGTTCAAGCGCGGCATCAACGTGCAGCCGATCATCCACCCGGCCGTGCCCGAGCGGGCCTCGCGCCTGCGCTTCTTCATCACCTCCGAGCATACCCCGGAGCAGATCCGCGAGACCGTGGACGCCGTGGCCGAGGAACTGCACGAGATCGAGAAGGGCGGCTCGCTCATCGAGCAGCTGATGTCGAAGCGCGGCAAGCCGTAGGCCTCGCCGCTCGAACCGTTACACCAGAACGAGAAACGGACCCGTGAGGGTCCGTTTTTTTTGTACCCGACGGTCCGCCGTTCAGCGGGCGGTGGCGTAGAGGGAGGCACCGGCGGCGACGGGTGCGGTGACGGTTGAGAACACCGACAGGACCTTCTGAACCTCGGTGAAGGGGGCGTTCGACACGTAGACGAGGTCGCGGTTGCGCATGCGGAAGGCCTGGGTGAGGAACAGGCTGTTGGGGTCGCGCACCTTCTGAACCTCGGTGAAGGGGGCGTTCGACACGTAGACGAGGTCGCGGTTGCGCATGCGGAAGGCCTGGGTGAGGAACAGGCTGTTGGGGTCGCGCATGTTGATCCGGTAGACCACGGGCACCAGCGGCGTGCCGAGCAGCGGGCTGCCGGGCTTGAGCCGGCGCACCACGGCGGCCGGCTCGAACCGGAAGATGAAGGTGCCGGCGGGGTCGGCCTGGAAGTCGGACAGGCCGCGCGCCTTGGCCAGCGCCTGGGCGAGGGTGATGCCTTCGGCCTGGAACGGGATCTCGGTGGAGTTGCCGAGCGCGCCCACCGCCAGGAAGGTCTGGGGATCGCGCACCAGGGTCAGGACGTCGCTGGGGCGCAGGAAGATGTTCTCGCGCGGGTTGGAGACCACGGTGGTGAGCGGCACCGTGGCGGTGAGGTTGCCGCGCGAGAGCCGCACGAAGGTCTCGTTGACGGGCACCTTCACGCCGCCCGCGGTGGCGACCACGTCGAGGAGACGGTCGCCCTTGCCCGACAGGGGCACGCGGGCGCCGGTGACGGCCTCGCCCGAGACGGTGACGGATTGCGAGACCGCCTTCGTCACCGAGACGAGAACCTGGGGCTGGATCGCCTTGCCGGCGAGCTCGGTCTCGATGAGGGCCTGCACGTCCTGGGGCCGGCGYCCGGCGACGGGGATGCGCCCGGCATACGGCACCGAGATGGCGCCGTCGCGCGCGACCACCTGCTCGGGAATGGTGGCGGCCTTGGAGCCGGCGGAGAAGCGGTCGGAGGC
>NZ_LMMX01000035.1:0-1465 GCF_001422425.1 Methylobacterium sp. Leaf102
TACGAGCGCTATCCCAGCACACTCGCCGATCTCCACATCGTCGCCTTCGTCTGCCTCATGCTCAAACAGGCCGCTCAACTGGCAAGCGGTTCATAACAGCCTCTAGCAGAAGGATGCATCGGTGCCTACGTCGGAACATCCAGCAGCGATGCGTGCCGATTTTATGAGAAGAATGTTTACGTCGCTCGTCTATTATTATCCAATCCGTACGCTGGCTTGACACAGACAACACTGCAGAAGCATTTTTAAGCGAATTTTATTTCATATCAACGCTTAGGGTATCCCTTTTATATTAATAATTCTGCTTAATATTGAGATTATCGACGAAAATAGCTTTAAATTACAACGATACCTCTTTTACAGCCCTTAGGTAAACCTGCCCATCAGAGATAGCACTTTCAACGCGCACGCGGGTCCCGGGCCGGAACTCCCACTTTTCATATACTGGAACCTTTTGATTCGATAATATTTCATAAGTATCTTCCTGTATCTTCATAGCTAGCACCGGCCTCCAGACAGGCACTATTTCGTCGGTTAGGAGAACATATACTTCTACAAAATTTTCCATTTCTAGCTCTATAATTCTAGCTTATATTCATAATAAGGCTATTCGTAAGAACATTTTAGTATTTTTGACAAATTTAATAGAAATTTTTTACGCCTTTAGTTTCAGAATATGGCGACCCGCTACCTGTAAAGAAGATTGCCTAACCCGCAGATGAGTTTCAGTGCTCGCGATGAAATTACGCATTTCAATTTTATATTATATTGTTATAAGATAAATATAATACTATAACTCGAATCTATTAGATATCATGGATTCTATAGCCGCGCAATTCCTCTGGCCATGGCTCACCATCGTAGCTAAATCCCTCAAGCCACTCTATTCTTCCGTGTTTTATCATGATGACAAATCCGAAAGGATTTGATTTGCCATCCAACGTTGCTTCACACGGCGATATATCTTCGTTGCATGAATTTGGCAGAATATGAAGTATTGGGTCGTCACGAAATACCGTCATAAATCCAGATCCACCAACATGTCTTGATAAGACAGGCGTGCTGTACGACTCGATTAAACTAATTCCTGACAATACCCCTCGATTGACGAAAAATTTAGTTATTATTTCGAATTCCATTTTTTCCTGTATAGTCATCCATTCGCTCCCCTGAAATTCAAGGCACGACACAAGTTTTTGATCAAAACTATAATAAAAACATTCAAGGTATGAACGCTGTGCCAATTTCAGCTTGACCGTTCACCAACGCACCTCTGATTGTCACATTGTAACCGTTGGAGTTAGCTACGCCTGAAAATCGCCCACTGCTTTCTTGTCCGATTTTATCTGCGGCGCCCTGCAAAGCATCTAGGGCCTGTCGTCGCCTGAACAGATTGGCTGGGCTTGCGTTTTCGTCTCTCTGATGGAGGAGGGACGATGCTGAGCGACGCGCAATGGGCTGATCT
>NZ_LMMX01000036.1:0-1088 GCF_001422425.1 Methylobacterium sp. Leaf102
CCCCGCCCGGTTCAGCCAGCAGCTACCTTCCGGCATCCCCCCCCACCAACCCAATCCACCAAACTTGGCGAAGAGCCAGTTTGCTGGGTCAGGGTCAGACCAGATGTCGAACGTCATCGACGGGTTCACCCGCGAGTGCCTGGGCATCCGGATCGCTCCTGAGTTCGAAACCCTGAACGTGACCGTCCCCCTGTCAGACCTGTTCAGCCTTCGCGGGATGCCAGGGCATTTCCAACCTGACGACGGGCCGGAGTTCAGCGCCACGGTCGTTCCGGACTGGATCGCGGCGATTGGCTCGCTGTTCGCCGACATCGAGCCGGGCAGCCCCGGGGAACGGCGACTGCGAAAGCCGCGACGCCAAGCTCGGGGCGAACTCCTCGACGGCGCCGTAATCGGCAGCCGCGTGGAGACCAGCCTCGTCATCGAGCAAGCGCGACGGTACCGGCGCCAGCCTCGCAGGCCGGCCGCCGGGCGGGCAGGCCGACGGCCCCGGCGGGTTCTGCGGCTACGCCCGCACGGTCGAACGACCCCACCTTCGCAGGGGAGGCAAGCGGGGCCCATGGCGGTGCAACGCGAGCCCGGGGACGAGGCGATCGGGACCGGCCCGGATACGATGCGAGAAACCCGGATGACGAACACAATCGCAGGTGGTATGCGGTGTCGTCAGCTCGACGGTCCGGAGACCCGCCGATGGAGCCCCATGTCCGCTACACGCAGGCGGGTCGTCTTCTGTCGATCGCGACGGTGCTGGGCGAGGACGCGTTGCTGCTGGAGCGGCTGGAGGTCGAGGAGGGCCTGTCGGCGCTGTTCACCCTGCGCGCCACGGTGCGGGCCCAGCGCGAGACCGTGCGGGCGGACGAGATCGTCGGCACCGCCGCCGATCTGTCCCTGACGCTGGCGGACGGCACGCCCCGGGTCTGGAACGGGCTCGTGACCGAGCTGCACGAGGGCCCGATCGTCACCCGCGGCGCCCGGCAATACGCGCTGACCCTGCGCCCGCGCCTGTGGCTGATGAGCCAGCGGTCGGATTGCAGGATCTTTCGCGATCGGACCACGCTCCAGGTGCTCGAGACCCTGTGCGCCGAGCA